>JBAYOD010000093.1:0-11794 GCA_041678445.1 Burkholderiaceae bacterium
CCGGCCGGTGACTTGCGCCGACGAGGTTTCTCGGCCGCCTCCTCCGCATCCGGCTCGGAAGCCGTGGGGGACACCGTCACCGGAGCCTCGGCTTCAGCTTCCGGCTCGGGCGCCGGGCGCGTACTCGGCACCGCCCGCAGCTTCGGCCGGCGGCCCCTGGGCGGCCCCCCCGCGGCAGGCTCCGCAGGCGCCCCGGCATCGGGCTCAGCGCCGGCAAGCGGACTGTCCGGCCCCTGCTCGTCGGCCGGCACGATGGCGAGCGGCTTGACCACTTCGAAAGCCATGCCCTGGCCCGTCTCCTGCGCGTAGATCGCCGATACGTTGTCGATCGGGATCGACACCGCGCGCGCCACGCCTCCGAAGCGGGCCTCGAACTCGATCAGCTCGTTGCCGAGCTGTAGCCGGTTGGTCGCCGCTGGCGAGACATTGAGGACGATCTCGCCGGCCCGCACGAACTCGCGCGGCACGACGGTACGCGAGTCGACACTGACCGCGATATAGGCCCGGTAACCACTGTCGGTGCACCATTCATGGATGGCGCGGATCAGGTAGGGCTTGGTCGAGAGACCCATGTCAGTTTCCCATGATGCTTGGTGCGGGGCGCGGGGCGCACGTCCGGAGCCCGGTGGGTGCCCCGGCTGGAGGCACGTCCGGAGCCCGATGCTCCGGCCAGGCGACCGGGCGAACCCGCGGTCCGGCCTGCGGCCGGACGGCTCTGCGCTGCTCGCCCGCGTGGCCCCGGCGCGCAACTCGCTGCGCTCCCTTCGCTTCGCTTCGTTCGCTGCGCTCGGACAGGCGCGCCGAGTCAGATAGTTGGAGGCGCGCTGCGCGCGCGGGCCGCGCGGGCTGTGCTGCTCGACGCGGGTTCTGAAAGCCCGGCCGCCTGGCCGGAGCACCGGGCTCCTCGAAGCGTTGGCGCCAGCGAGGCTCGGAACTCCGGTGGCTTGCGTCCCGGCACGATCGCGACCACAACCCAGGCCGGCCAGCGGCGTTGCCAGCCCGGCAGGGAGTGGGGCATTGTGCGTCGGGGCGCTTTGCCGGCGCCGAGTAGCACAGGACATGGGGCCTGCGCGCGCAGCGCGCATCCAACCATCTGACTTGCCGCCGACTGTCTGAGCGAAGCGAGCGCCGCAAAGCGGCGGGAGCGCAGCGAGTTTCGGCGGCAGGCCCCAGGTCCGAGCAACGCAGGGAAGTCCGGCCGAAGGACGGACCGCCGGCACCCAGCCCCGACGCACAATGCCCCACTCCCTGCCGGGCCCGCCCCGTCATGTCAGCGCCGCATCACCTTCTCGGACGGCGTCAGCGCCTCGATGTAGGCCGGCCGCGAGAAGATCCGCTCGGCATAGCGCAGCAGCGGCGCGGCCGACTTCGGCATCTCGATGCCGTAGTGATCGAGGCGCCACAGCAGCGGCGCGATCGCGACGTCGAGCATCGAGAACTCCTCGCCGAGCATGTACTTGTTCTTGATGAAGATCGGCGTGAGCTGCGTGAGCCGGTCGCGGATCTGCTGGCGCGCCTTCTCCATCAGCTTGGCACCATCCTTGGGCTGGTCGCGCCGCTCGAGCTGCTGCACGTGCATGAACAGCTCGCGCTCGAAATTGAACAGGAACAGGCGTGCCCGCGCCCGCATCACCGGGTCGGCCGGCATCAGCTGCGGATGCGGGAAACGCTCGTCGATGTATTCGTTGATGATGTTCGATTCGTACAGGATCAGGTCGCGCTCGACCAGGATAGGCACCTGGCCGTACGGATTCATGATCGAGATGTCTTCGGGCTTGTTGTAGAGATCGACGTCGCGAATCTCGAAATCCATTCCCTTCTCGAACAGCACGAAGCGACAGCGCTGGGAGAACGGACAGGTCGTGCCGGAGTACAACACCATCATGATCGGGATTCCCTAAAAAACGTCAGGGTGAGCCCGACGGGCCCACCCTGAGATTGCCCGCACACACGCGAACGATTATTTGATGTCTTTCCAGTACTCGCGGTTCAGCATCCAGGCAACCACCGTGAACACGCCGAGGAACATCAGCACCCAGACACCGAGACGCATGCGCTTCTGCGCAGTGGGGTCGGACATGTAGGTGATGTAGGCGACCAGGTCACCGACCTGATCATCGAACTCGGCCTGCGACAGGGTTCCGCCCACCGGCTTGCCGAGCGTCCAGTTGCGCGAAGCGTGATGCTTGAGCCCGTCGAGCGGCTGCGTGGTTTCGGTGCGCACACCGTTGGTATCGAACTCGACGATGGTGCGCACGAAGCCGGTGAGCTTGCCGCTGTCTTCGTCGTGGATCTCCTTGACTTCGGCGAGCGTGGCACCCCGGCTGCCCTGTTGCTCCCAGAAGACGTGCGGCATGCCGACGCTCTCGAAGACCGTGTTGTTCCAGCCGTTTGCACGGGTGGCATCACGGAAATAGGCGCGCAGATAAGTATAGAGCCAGTCAGCGCCGCTGCCGTCACCCGAGGAGCGGGCCCGCGCGATCACCGACAGATCGGGTGGCAGCGCACCGAACCACTCCTTCGCATCGGCCGGGCGCATCGCGATCCTCATCGGATCGCCGACCTTGTCGGTCGTGAACAGCAGGCTCTTCTTGATCTGCTCCTCGGTCAGGCCGATGTCGGTGAGCCGGTTGTAGCGCATCAGCGACGCGCTGTGGCAATTCAGGCAGTAGTTGACGAACAGCTTGGCACCATTCTGCAGGGCGGGCTGCTGCGTCAGCTTCTGGGTGGGGAAGGGGTCGAGCGGATAGCCGCCGCCTGCAGCGACTGCACTTCCGACCAGGCAGGCGGTCGCGACAGCGGCCAGCGACTTGAGGATCTTGTTCATGGTTGGAGCCTTCCCTCAGTGCGCCGAGAAAGTGACCCGCTCGGGCACCGGCTTGAATTTACCCATTTTGCTCCACCATGGCATCAGCATGAAGAACGAGAAGTAGATCAGCGTGCCGATCTTGGAGAACAGTTCGTTCATCGGCGACGGCGCCTTCGTGCCGAAGTAGCCGAGCACCAGGAAGACGACGACGAAGACGGCGTAGACATAGGTATGCCAGCCGGGCCGATAGCGAATCGACTTGACCGGGCTGTTGTCGATCCAGGGCAGCAGGAACAGGATCATGACCGAACCACCCATCGCCACGACGCCCCAGAACTTCGCATCGATGACCAGGAAGCCCAGGATCATCGCGCCGCAGGCACCGACGACGATCAGCCGGGCCAGCAGGTTGCGCACGCTGACCAGGGCCAGCAGCGCGAAGATCGCCAGGAACGGAAGCATCCAGTACAGCAGGAAGTCTGCGGTGGTGGCCCGCAGGATCGAGTAGAACGGTGTGAAATACCAGACCGGTGCGATATGCGGCGGCGTGACCAGCGGGTCGGCCGGGATGAAGTTGTTGTACTCGAGGAAGTAGCCGCCGAACTCGGGCGCGAAGAAGAGCACTGCCGAGAACGCCATCAGGAAGAAGGCCACGCCCAGGATGTCGTGGACCGAGTAGTACGGATGGAACGGGATGCCGTCCAGCGGCACGCCGTTGGCGTCTTTCTTCTCCTTGATCTCGATGCCGTCCGGGTTGTTCGACCCGACCTCGTGCAGCGCGACGATGTGCGCGGCGACCAGACCGAGCAGCACCAGCGGGATCGCGATGACGTGGAACGAGAAGAAGCGGTTCAGCGTCGCATCGGACACGACGAAGTCGCCGCGGATCCAGATCGCCAGTTCAGGGCCGATGAACGGGATCGCCGAGAACAGGTTGACGATCACCTGCGCGCCCCAGTAGGACATCTGCCCCCATGGGAGCAGGTAGCCGAAGAAGGCCTCGGCCATCAGGCACAGGAAGATCAGGCAGCCGAAGACCCAGACCAGCTCGCGCGGCTTGCGATAGGAGCCGTAGAGCAGCCCGCGGAACATGTGCAGGTAGACGACCACGAAGAAGGCCGAGGCGCCGGTGGAGTGCATGTAGCGGATCAGCCAGCCCCAGGGCACGTCGCGCATGATGTACTCGACCGACGCGAAGGCCATTGCGGCGTCGGGCTTGTAGTGCATGACGAGGAAGATGCCGGTGACGATCTGCAGGACCAGCACCAGCATGGCCAGCGAGCCGAAGAAGTACCAGAAGTTGAAGTTCTTCGGAGCGTAGTACTCGGACAGGTGCGCCTTCCAGGTGGCCGTCAGCGGAAAGCGCTGATCGACCCAGCCGAGCAGGCTGGTCAACGGACCCGGGCTTTCGATGTGTTTTTCCTGCGCCATGATCGCGGTGCTCCTCAGGCCTTGTTGTCTTCTTCGCCGACCAGGATCTTCGAGTCGGACAGATACATGTGCGGCGGCACTTCGAGGTTGTCCGGCGCCGGCTTGTTCTTGTAGACCCGGCCGGCCAGATCGAAGGTCGAGCCGTGGCACGGACACAGGAAGCCGCCTTCCCAGTCGCCCGGCAGCGACGGGTCACCGCCTGCCTGGAACTTCTCGACCGGCGAGCAGCCCAGATGCGAGCAGATGCCGACGACGACCAGGTACTCGGGCTTGATCGACCGGTACTGGTTCTGGGCATACTCGGGCGTCGGATAGGCGGTACGCAGCGAATCCGGGTCGGCCACCTTGGACTCGGTCTTGTCGAGGGTCGACAGCATCTCTTCGGTACGGCGGACCACCCAGACCGGCTTGCCGCGCCATTCGACCCGCTTGAGCTCACCGGGCTTCATGCCGGCGATGTCGACTTCGACGGGCGCGCCGGCGGCCTTGGCGCGCTCGGACGGCGCGAAGGAGCTGACGAAGGGAACCGCAACCGCAGCGCCCCCCACGGCGCCGACGGCGCAGGTGAGTCCGATCGCGGTTCGACGGGAGTTATCCACGGGCTTCGATGAGTCGGTCATGACGATTCTGCCAGGGTGAACCAGAATTGAGCCAGGATTTGGCCGGATGCAGCGCCAGAATCTCCGACGCCTTTCCAGAAAGCTTCCGATTTTAGCCTATTGCACCCCGCGACGCCGAACCGGCGCACGCGCCGGGCTGCGTCGATGCAACGCCCGGGCACCGGTTTTCGTCTCGATGGCCGCGCAACGCGCCCGGGCAGTGCTATCTTGCTTGCCGCGGCGCCTGCACTGCCGCAGTCAACACCAAGACACGAGGATCGGACTATGAGCATGCTGCAGGAATTCAAGCAGTTCGCACTGAAAGGCAATGTGATGGACCTGGCGGTCGGTGTCATCATCGGCGCCGCATTCGGCAAGATCGTCGACTCCATGGTCAACGACGTGATCATGCCGGTGATCGCAGCCCTTCTGGGCGGCAAGGTCGACTTCAGCAGCCTGATGCTCGTACTCGGAGACGTCCCCGAAGGGACGCCCCGGACGCTGGAAGCGATGAAGACTGCCGGGGTGCCGGTGTTCGCCTACGGCAACTTCATCACCATCGTCATCAACTTCATCCTGCTGGCCTTTGTCATCTTCATGCTGGTCAAGGCGCTGAACAACTGGCGTCGCCAGCCCGATCCGGAACCGGAAACCGCCCCCGAACCCAGCGCCGAAGAGAAGCTGCTGGGCGAGATCCGCGATCTGCTGAAGGCACGCTGAGCGAGCCGCCGGCTCGGCGGCGTCTGCCGGGCCGCTCAGACCGGGTTGTCGTCGTCGACGTAGCGGTGCGCGATGCCGAAACGCCCGGTGACCCGTTCGCCGAGCGCCTGCACACCGTAGCGTTCGGTGGCGTGGTGGCCGGCGGCCAGGTAGACGACCCCGGCCTCGCGCGCCAGATGCGTGGTGCGCTCGGCGATCTCGCCGCTGATGAAGGCGTCGGCGCCGGCGGCGATCGCCTGGTCGAGCATGTCCTGGGCGGCGCCGGTGCACCAGGCGACGCGCCGGATCGGTCGATCGAGGGCGCCGACCGCCAGCGGGGCGCGCCCGAGGACACGGCGCAGACGCAGCCCGAGCGCCCGGGCACGGGTCTCGGTGGCCAGCTCGTGCAGGCAGATCAGGCCATGCTCGCCGATGCGTTCGTCGATCTGCCAGCCCAGCCTGCGCCCGAGCTGGGCGTTGTTGCCGAACTCCGGGTGCACGTCCAGCGGCAGGTGATAAGCGAACAGGTGGACGCCCGCCTGCACGACCCGCCTGATTCGCGCTCCCTTGATCCCGATCAAACGTGGGTCTTCCCCGCGCCAGAACCAGCCATGGTGGACGAGGACCGCATCGGCCCCCAGGTCGATGGCAGCGTCCAGGAAGGCCGCGCTGGCCGTCACCCCCGAGACCAGCAGGCGCACCGGTCGCTCGCCTTCCACCTGGAGGCCGTTTGGGCAATAATCGGCGAACCCGCCCGCTGCGAGCGTGGCCTCGAAGAATGCGGACAGTTCCGCCGCCGATACCGCGGTTTTTCCGACGATCCGTTTCCCGTTCATCTCCCGTTCCATGCTCAAGAAGCTCTGGCTGGTCTTCGCACAGACCGTGACGGTCGTGCTGGCGCTCACGTTCACCTTTGCGACGCTGCGCCCCGAATGGCTGCCGCAGCGTCTGTCGGGAGCGCCGGCGGCATCGGCGCCGACACCCGGGCCCGCCCCGGCCGAACCGCGCACCGCGCCGCCTGCGGTCGTGCGCGACGCGGCCATTCTGTCATACAGCGAAGCCGCTGCCCGCGCCACACCGGCGGTGGTCAACATCTTCACGACCAAGACCACCCGCACCGCCCAGGAACACCCGCTGTTCGGCGACCCGCTGTTCAGGCGCTTCTTCGGCGACCGCTTCGACCAGCGCCAGCAGACCAACAGCCTGGGCTCGGGCGTCATCGCCAGCCCTGACGGCTACGTGCTGACCAACGATCATGTGATCGACTCGGCCGACGAAATCGAAGTGCTGCTGCACGACGGGAGCCGGGCACCGGCCACGCTGGTGGGCGCCGATCCGGAAACCGACCTCGCGGTGCTGCGCATCACCGGAGCGAAGCTGCCGGCGATCGAATTCGGCAGCGCCGAAAGCGCAAGGATCGGCGACGTGGTGCTCGCCATCGGCAACCCCTTCGGGGTCGGCCAGACCGTCACGATGGGCATCATCAGCGCGCTGGGCCGCACGCAGCTGGGCATCAACACCTTCGAGAACTTCATCCAGACCGACGCCGCGATCAATCCGGGCAACTCGGGCGGCGCGCTGGTCGACAGCGAGGGGCGGCTGCTCGGCATCAACACGGCCATCTACTCGCGCACCGGCGGCTCGCTGGGCATCGGCTTCGCGATCCCGGCCAGCACGGCGCAGCACGTGATGCAGCAGATCGTCGCCACCGGTTCGGTGACCCGCGGCTACATCGGCGTCGAACCCCAGGACCTGACCCCCGATCTGGCCGAAGCCTTCCGGCTGCCCCGCCGCGAAGGCGCGATCATCGCCGGCGTGCTGCGCGGTGGCCCGGCCGAGCGCGCCGGCGTGCGGGTCGGCGACATCCTGATCGAGGTCGACGGCAAGCCGGTCTTCGACACGGCATCGATGCTCAACCTGATCGCCCAGCTGACACCCGACAGCACGGTGCGTTTCCATTTCCTGCGCGACGCCCGGAAGATCGAGATTCCGATCCGGATCGGCAAGCGGCCCGCACCGGGCCAGCAGCTCAGGGAATGACAAGGCGGCCCGGCCCGGCCCGCCTCGCGGCGCTGGCCAAGCCCGCAGCGCCGGCCGGCCGGCGGCAGCAGTCAGCCGGCCTTCTCGACTTCTTCGCCGACTTTCGGGCCCTCGTCCTCTTCGCTCTCGTCTTCTTCGTCTTCGGACTCGGGGTTGCGGCTGCGCGCCTTCAGGAAGCTGCCCAGCCAGATACCGAGTTCGTAGAGCAGCAGCAGCGGGATGGCCAGCATGAACTGGCTGATGACGTCGGGCGGGGTCAGCACGGCAGCGACCACGAAAGCGCCCACGATCACGTAGCGGCGCGCGCTGCGCAACTGCTGCGTCGTGACCATGCCCATCTTGACCAGCAGCATCACGATGACCGGCACTTCGAAGGTCACGCCGAAACCGAAGAAGATCGACAGCGTGAAGTCCCAGTACTTCTGGAGATCCTGCATCACGTCGGCGCCGGTCTTGGACGCGAACGCGAAGAAGAACTTGTAGGCCATCGGCAGCACGAAGGTGTGGGCGAAGCCGATCCCGATGACCAGGAACACCATGCTGGAGATGATCAGCGGCAGCGCGAACTTCTTTTCGTGCTCGTAGAGCCCCGGGGCGACGAAGGCCCAGGCCTGATAGAGGATCCACGGCAGTGACACCAGCACCGCAGTCAGGAAGGCGATCTTGGTCAGCGTGAAGAAGGCGCCGGCCTGGTCGATGAAGATGGGCCGGGTGCCCTCGGGCAGCGCCTGGTACAGCGGCTGCGCCAGGAACTTCATGATGTCGCCCGAAAAGTAGAAGCACACGCCGAACAGCAGCAAGACGACGACCAGCGACCGGATGATCCGGTCACGCAGTTCGACGAGATGCGAAATGAAGGTTTCTTGCTGGCTCATGAAGCGGGGCGGGTGCGCAAGGGGTCAGGGACGGCGCTTCGGGCGCTTGACGCCGAGCGTCTTCTCGCGCTCGATGCGCCGCTCGCGGATCCGGTCACGGGTGCGCCGCACAGTGTAGATGCGATCCCAGTCGGTCTGCGAGCGGGCGCTGGTTTCCGTCTCCGGGCTGCTGCCATCCAGGCTGCCGGCGATCGAATCGAACTCCGATCTGGTTTCATCGATGGCCGACTTGAAGCTGCTCTCGACATCGCGCGCGGCTTCGGTCACTTCCTTCTGCAGGTTGCGCAACTCGTCGAGTTCCATCTGCCGGTTGAGGTCGGACTTCACGTCCGCCACATAGCGCTGCAGCTTGCCCATCCACTGACCCGCCTGGCGCGCGACCCGCGGCAGGCGCTCGGGGCCGAGCACGACGAGCGCAACCAGGCCAATGACGAAAAGCTCGGAAAAACCCAGGTCGAACATCTTGGGCGTATCAGACGATCAGTCGGATGAAAGCGGAGGATCGGCCCGCACGGACGAGGCCGCGGATGGGGCCACCATGGAGGTCGGCATGGGCGCGCACCACCACCGCCCGGCGCGACCCGCACGCGCAGGCCGTCCGAAACGACGCGAGCGGCCGGAAGCGGCCGCTCGCAGGCACGATCCGGCCGCCGAACCCCGTGCTCAGCTCTTTTCCCGTGTCTCGACGTCGATCGTGCGCGCGCTGTCTTGCTGTGACTCGGCCGAAACCTGCTCGGTGCCTTCCTTCACGCCTTCCTTGAAGCCGCGCACCGCGCCGCCCAGATCGGAACCGATGTTCTTCAGCTTCTTCGTGCCGAACACCAGCATGATGATCACCAGCACGATCAGCCAGTGCCAAATGCTCATCGCTCCCATAGAATCTACTCCTTTGATGCGGCTGTGCCGTTCAGCGGTTCAAGCCCGACCGAGAGGTTCGGGCCCGCCCAGCACGTGGACGTGGAGATGATACACCTCCTGTCTGCCCACCCTGCCATTGTTGACAACGATGCGAAAGCCATCCGCCGCCCCTTCGCGCCGGGCGAGTTCGCCGGCCACCCCGAGCATGCGGCCCAGCATCGGCTCATGTTCGGGCCTCGCATCGTACAGGTTGTCGATGTGTTCCTTGGGAATGAGCAGGAAATGCACCGGGGCATGGGGGTTGACATCGTGAAACGCCAGGATGTCGTCGTCCTCGTAGACCTTGCGCGACGGGATCTCCCCGCGCACGATCCGGCAGAAAATGCAATCTCGTTCGCTCATTCGCCTGCTTCACCTTCCGGCCCCTGCGGCCGCCCGCCCGGGAGTCTATCGGAGTCCGCGTCGGCTGCCTCGCGGGCCGCAGCCTTGCGCGAGGCCTTCTCGTCGAGCCCCGACAGCCCTTCGCGGCTGGCCAGTTCGCCGAGCACCTGGTCGGGGTGCAGGCCATGGTACTCGAGCATGACGAGGCAGTGGAACCACAGGTCGGCGGTTTCGGCAACGATCCGCTCGGCCACGCCGTCCTTGGCGGCCATCACGGTCTCGGTCGCTTCCTCGCCGATCTTCTTGAGGATGGCGTCGTTGCCGCGCGCGAACAGGCGCGCGACATAGGAGCGCTCGGGGTCGGCTTCGCGTCGGGCAGCCAGTATGCGGGCCAGCCGGTCCAGCACTTCGGAACTGGGGGCCGGCGCATCGTCGGGGGTCCGGGTCGACTCGCTCATCGTCGATAGATCGTTTCGGGATCCTTGAGCACCGGATCGACCGCCCGCCAGGCGCCGCCCTCGAAGCGGCGGAAGAAGCAGGATTCGCGGCCGGTATGGCAGGCGATGCCGCCGGCCTGCTCGACCGACAGCAGCACCACGTCGGCGTCGCAATCGAGGCGCAGCTCGCGCACCTGCTGCTGGTGGCCCGACTCCTCGCCCTTGCGCCAGAGCCGCTGGCGCGAGCGCGACCAGTAGACGGCGCGACCGGTGGCCGCCGTTTCGGCCAGCGCCTCGCGGTTCATCCAGGCAACCATCAGCACCCGCCCGCTGGCCGCATCCTGGGCGATCGCCGGCACCAGCCCGTCGTCATCCCAGCGCACCTCGCCGAGCCAGGCCTCGCCAGGCCGGGCCCCGCCGGGCCGGGCCTCGCCGGGCCGGGCCCCGTCCAATCGGGCTTCGTCGCGCCGGGTTTCGCTCACTCCAGCCTCACCGGGATGCCGCGCTCGGCCATGTAGCGTTTGGCCTGCCCGACCGTGAACTCGCCGAAATGGAAGATGCTGGCCGCCAGCACCGCGTCGGCGCGCCCTTCGGTCACGCCGTCGGCCAGGTGCTGCAGGCTGCCCACTCCGCCCGAGGCGATCACCGGCACGCCGACCGCGTCGGCCACCGCCCGTGTCAGCGCCAGGTCGAAGCCCTGGCGGGTCCCATCGCGGTCCATGCTGGTGAGCAGGATCTCGCCGGCACCCAGCGCCTCGACGCGGCGCGCCCAGTCGAGCACGTCGAGTCCGGTGCCGCGCCGCCCGCCGTGGGTGAAGACCTCCCAGCGGCCCGGTCCGACGGCCTTGGCGTCGATCGCCACGACGATGCACTGTGCGCCGAAATGGCCGCTGGCCTCGGCGATCAGTTCGGGGCGCACGATCGCCGCAGTGTTGATCGACACCTTGTCGGCGCCGGCATTGAGCAGGCGGCGCACGTCGCCGACCTCGCGCACACCGCCCCCGACCGTCAGCGGGATGAAAACCTGCTCGGCCACTGCCTCGATCACCGGCAGGATCAGGTCGCGCTCGTCGCTGGACGCGGTGATGTCGAGGAAGGTCAGCTCGTCGGCGCCCTGCTCGTTGTACCACGCGGCCTGCTCCACAGGGTCCCCCGCGTCGCGGAAGTTGACGTAGTTGACGCCCTTGACCACACGGCCCTCTTTTACGTCAAGGCACGGAATGATGCGTTTTGCGAGCATTGGTGGTGGCTCCCGATTGCGTCCTGGTTGCGCCATCGTGGTCCGGCAGCTGGCCTCCCCCGCCCGCGCAAACGGCGCGCGGGCACCCCCTCCGTTCCGGAGGGGGAATGTCTGCAAGGCGGCCATTGATCGTGAGTCCTGCCTCCTCTCCGGATCGGAGAGGGGCCGGGGGGCAGTTCAGCCCCGCGCGATCTCCACAGCCTCCCGCAGCGGGAGGTCCCCGGTGTAGATCGCCCGTCCGGAGATCGCGCCCACCACCCCCAGCGGCTCAAGCTCCTTCAGCGCGCGGATATCATCCAGCGACTTCACGCCGCCCGCGGCGATGATGCGCAGGTTCGTGTTCTGCGCGATCTCCCGCAGCGCTCGCAGGTTCGGCCCGCTGAGCATGCCGTCGCGCGAGATATCCGTGTGCACGATCTCCCGCA
>JBAYOD010000094.1:0-11594 GCA_041678445.1 Burkholderiaceae bacterium
AGGAAGAACACCGTGATCAGCGCGAAGCCGAGCTTGGCGGTGTTGCGCCCGACCCCGCCGATGATCGCCAGCGATTCGGCCGCCCGGGCCTCGACCCAGTGTGCAAGCTGCATCCGGATGCCAGCCGGGTCCCGGCTCAGTTCGTCGAGCATGCCCTGCAGCCAGTCACCGAACAGCGGAATGCTGGCCACGAACTCGGGCAGCAGGTACGGTCCTTTCGCCAGCACGCGCCCGATCGCCGCGTAGACATTGCCGAGTTCGGCGCGCAGCAACAGCGCCAGCCAGATCGCCGGCAGCACGAAGGAGGCCGCCAGCAGCAGGGTCATGATCAGCGCCGCCAGCGTGTGCCGGCCGCGCATCAGGCGGCGCAATTGCACCAGCAGCGGCCAGGTGACGTAGGCCAGGATCGCCGCCCAGACGATGGGCACGACGAACGGCTGCACGACGGCCCAGGTCAGCACCAGCAGGCCGCCGAGCAGAATCCCTAGCACCAGTCGATTCGACAGCCTTTCGGTGAAGCGATCGTTCCGGTCATTCATCAGCGTTCGCCAGCCAGCTCCGCATTGTCGATCGTGCCACCCGGATGACCGGGCCGGCACCGAGCGGCCGGAGTCTCGCACCGAGACGCCGCCGCAGGCCGCAATACTACCGTTTCCGGGGGCGAAGCAGCGACCGGAACGATCAGCGCCACTGGCGGACGCTGGCCTGGACCCTCAGCTTCGCCCGGTCGAAGATCAGCTCGAGCCGCAGGCGGTGGCGGTCAGGTGCCCGGGCAAGACGGGCGAGGTCTTCGGCCGGCATCCTGGCCCGCAGTTCGGTGGAGTCCTCGGCCGGCAGCCAGGGCAGATTCTCGTCGACTCTGTCGTACCGGACCGACGAATCGGTCGGGTCCGTCTCCTGGTAGGTCCAGCGGGCATGCACCTGCTCGGGAACGACGCGGGCGAATCCGGGCAGGAAGCGGGCCTCGTGCTTGATCGCGACCGGACTGACGTACATCCGGATCTCGCGCTGACCGAAGAGGCTCCGCTGATCGAGGTGGACCGCATGGACCCGGGCCAGTACGGTGCCGCGGTAGACGAGCTCGGTCGTCAGGCGGGGATCGGCCGCGCGGCAACCGTCCAGCGCCATCGTGGACGCGGCCAGCAGGATCAGCCTGCGCTGGACCTTCAACCGGGCGGGGGGATGCGCGCTCATCCGGCGGTGATCCTGAAGTCGTAGTGGGTCTCGAGCCAGCGCAGATAGGCGGCGAGGTCCACCTCGCCGATGATCGACGGGTTGCCGTCGGCATCGGCCATCCGTCTGGCCGCACGCACCACGAAGGCCTGCGACTGCGCCCAGTTCATCCCGCCGATCGGCGCCGAGCGCATCCGATCGATCGACGCCACCGTGCCGCCGGCATCGCGCCGCAGGGCCAGCCGGTCGGTGCCGCCGTCGTAGTCGCGATCGTGCAGGATGGGAGCGTCGACCCGGAGATAGGTGTCGTTCAACAGCGTGAGCGGCAGCCCTGCGCGCCTCCCCATCTCGACCATCCAGGCCAGCGAGATGTCGGACAGATCGCCTTCGGCGTTGCCACCGCCGACGTCGGCATGGCTGCCGATGAAGCCGCGCTCGATCACCGTCGGTCCGACCGCCAGTTCGAGAGGAAACAAAGTGCGATGCTCGTTGAGTGCCACGGCATGGAACACGGCGCCCACGGCCGACGGAATCCCGAGCTGCCAGTGCCGATTCGCGCTGCCGCTCAGCCCGAACTGGGCCACGGTGTCCCAAAGCCCGAGAAAGCGCAGGTTCAGGCACACGCCGCGGGCCTGCCAGCGACTGTCGTCGTAGGCGGCCACCTGGTTCGCGAAATCCCGGGCCATCGCCGCACCGCGCGAGAAGCCGATCACGTCGACATCGACCACGCCGCCCTCATGGGCGTCGAGGTAGCCCTCCAGCGTAGCCAGCATGTAGTCGACACGCGCCCGCGCCGTATTGGCATCGAGTGGATCGAGCAGATTGGTGCCGATGCCGCTGTCCGGATCGGCGATGCCCACCCCGGTCATGTACCAGCCCTGCTCGAGATAGGCACCGAAGAACTTGGCCACGTTCGAGCGATCGTCGCGCCCAGGGGGCTCGGCCGCGTTGTTGGTGCCGTCGAAAGCGAACAGGATCAGGCCGAGCGGATCGCTCGCGAGCACCGGATTGCCGTCGGCATAGGCGAAACGGTCGAAGCCGGCGGACAGGCCGAGCGGATCGGGCTCCAGGTAACGGGCAGAGACCGGGTCGTAGCTGCGCTGGTAGTTGTCGTACAGCCCGGTTTCGGGGTCGTGATACTGGCCGGCGAAACGCAGGGGCTGGCGCAGCGTACCGCGTTCGAAAGCCAGGCCACCGAACGCCCGATACCCGCCCTGCCAGACGATACGTCCGTCGACATCGGTGGCGGCGTGCGGTGTGCCGAGATGATCGCCGTGCAGCCAGGACAGCCGTGGTCCGGCCGCCGTGCGGTCGATGACCGCGACCGTTGCTCCCATCCAGCGCAGATAGTGGCGATCGGGCCTGCCGTCGGCATCGGTTTCGGCCGCAAGCGTCCGGCCACGGTACAGGAAACCGCGCCGGCCCGCGGCGGTCTCCCGGAACACACGCTCGCCGGCGGCGTTGTAGGCGTAACGGGCGATACGGGCCGCTGGGCCGGAACGCGTGTCGACCTCGACGATCCGGCCATGCGGGCCGCGATGCAAGGCCAGATCGCGATACGATGAAACCCGTCCGCTCGCGTCACGCGGCCCCGCGTCGACGGGCCGTACCGCTTGCTCGACGGTTCCGCTCGCCTGCAACTGTCCGGCCGGATTCCAGGCGAAGTACTCGGCACTGTGTCCACCCGCCGCGTGCCGCTCGTCGATGATCAGCCGACCGAGCGCATCCCAGCCCAGACGGCGCTCGCCGTCGAGCGTCGCGATGCCGGCCGGCAGGCCGTCGACATGCCAGCGGTAGCGCCAGCCGGGTAACTCCGAGCGACCCGAGCGGCCCGACCACTGCCAGAGCAGCGGACGCCCGCGCGGATCGTTGCGGCGCTCGAAGGCCGTTCCGTTGCCGAAGCGCCAGGCACGTGGATCGCCGCCCGCATAACGGACCTGATCGACGATGCTGATCGCGGCTTCGCCGGGGCCGGGGCGAAAGCGCATCGCCACCGGGCGGCCCTGCCGGTCATGTTCGTACTCGACCCGGCTCGAGTCGGGCAGGCCGCGACCGCTGATGCGCCCGCGGTCGTCGCGCTCGAAGGTCCAGCGCTGGGCGACGCCAGCCAGCGTATCGACAATGGCCGCGACACGGCCGAATTCATCGTGCTCGATCCGCGTCGACTGCTCCGGGTGGTCGACCCCGACAAGCAGGCGATCACGCCAGTGCAGCCGCGTCGTTACCCTGTCATCATCGAGCGAACGCGTCTGTTCGATCAGGCGGCCGGCCCGATCGTGCCGCCGAAGTTCGACCGAACCGTCCGAGGCGTCGATGCGCTCGATCCGACCCCAGGCATCGTAGTGATAGTGACGCCAGCCAGCATCGCTGCTCGTTTCCCGGATCCGGCGCCCGAAGGCGTCGTACCGGAAATCCGTCCGCCGGCCCGCCGCATCGACGACGAAAGGCTCGGCACCGCCACCGGCCAGTGCGACCGCAAGGCGCGTCGTTGCGTCCGTGCCGCCGCGCACATCCGTTTGACGGCTCGCCACCCCTGCCGACCAGCCCCGATCGGAGTGCACGGCCACGCGATCGATCGACCAGTCGAAGGACCAGCGATCGCCCGCCGGCCAGACGATGGCAGCCGGCAGACCGTTACTTTGCCACTCGACCCGTGTGGTCTGGCCCCGGTTTCGCCAGGACACCAGCCGGCCATGTTCGTCGATGCCCGCCCGACTGGCCGCCAGACCTGCCGCCTGCCAGCTCACTGCCCGACCCTGTGCATCACGGCCGATCCGCGTCACCAGACCTTCCGGAAACTCGATCGCGACCAGCCGCCGACCGGGATCGTGGTGAAAGACCGTGCGGGCGCCCTGCCCATCGGACGCCAGCCGCTCGACCCAGGCCAGCTTGCCGACCAGCGGACCCGTCTGGTGGCGCTGCCAGCGCAGATGGATCCGTTCCCCGGATTCGCCGTCGGACAGGCGCGCTTCGGCGGGCAGGCCGAACCCGTCGCGCTCGATCCCGATTGCAAGCGGCCGGGGCACCACCGGACGCCTGGCCGAAGCCGGGCCGCCGGACCCCGCAGCCGATCCCGGCGGCTCCGACGATTCCTGCACCCCCGCCGGACAGCGCGTGCAGGGCTCGCCTTCGACGGCAAGCATCACCGGATCGCCCGACACCGGGTCGATCCGCCAGTGCCAGGTCGAGTTGCGGCTACCCTCTCTGACCCGGGTTGCGCCGACGCTGCCGGGCACGGCCGGAACAGACCATTCGAAATGCAGTGCTTCAGCATCGGATGGGCCGCGCCGCGACTCGACGACCCGCCGCAGATCGTCGTAGCGATACCGGGTGGGGCTTCGACCCGGCCGCTCGATGGCCGTGAGCAGATGAAAGGCCTGCAGGTCATCGTAGTGATAGCGCAGCGAGCGGCCATCCGGATAGCCGACCTGCGTGAGCACCCGGTGCTCGTCGTAGCCGTAGCGGATGCGTTGTCCGCCAGGCAGGGTCAGCGCGACCAGGCGCCCATCCGCATAATCGAGCCGGACACTGCGCGCCGAAGCGTCGCGCACGGCGAGCAATCGGCCGCGCGCATCGCGCTCGAGCACGAGCCGGTCGTGATCGGGCGCTTCGATGCGCGCGAGCCGCCCCATCCGGTCGAAGCGCAGGACCCGGCCGTCAGGCCAGTGCCAGGCCCACGGCAGGCTGGCGTCGAGCTGCTCGTCGATCCAGCCGGAATCCGCGCTCAAACCGTCGAAGCGCTGCCCGGACGGCAAGGCCGTTGCGCTGCGAGCACCATCGGCCACTCGGTCACGCGCGGCCAGCCGGAACACCAGCCGCCGGCCGTCGGCCTGGACGACCTGCAGCTCGATGCCGGCACGGCCGTTCAGACGGGCAAGTGCCGTCTCGAAGCCATGTCGCCAGCCGGGCCCGAGCGGACCTGGCGCGTCGAAACGGCTGTTGTAGTGGCGGGTGAACGCCAGGCGCAGCGCGGCGAACGGCTGCCAGGCCGGCCCCAGCGCGCGGGCGGCGTCGACCCCGAGCGCGTCCACCAGCGCCGCTGCCAGGCCCGCCTCCTGATCCGGCAGGATGACGTCGACCGCCCGCGCGTACTTGTTGCCGGTGACCAGGTCGACCGGATTGCCGGCGCTCGAGCCCGGTGTTGGCGGCGGCAGCGAGGCGGGCTCGCCATCGGCACCGGCCGATGGTGCAGCAGCCGATGCCTCCGAAGCAGGCCCGCTACAGCCGGGGGCGGCCGGCGGATCGTCTCCGGCTCCGACGAGTTCGGCGATCAGATCGGCGGGCGATCGCCCCGGAATCGGGCTGGCGTCGCCACCGATATCGCCCAGCGGCAGATCGCCGAGGCTGCCTGCCGGCCCCGGGGCGCCGCCGGCCGGTGAGCACATCGTGGCCGCTGCCGGCAGGCTCGAGGCGGCCAGGCAGGCCCCCAGCAGCAGGGCTCCCAGCAGAACTGCCCTCGGTGTGCGGGCAGCAGGGCGACCCGGAACCGGGTTCGAAACGGAGTGTCGATCGGCGGCTTTCATGCCGCCAAGCTAGGCCTGCGAAGCCGCGGCGACCATTGCACCGAAGGACTAGATCGAACGGCTCAGCCGTCTCCGGGAGAGGTCAGCCGTCTCCGTCGATCATGCGGCTGGCCTCGATCACCGCGTGCCAGACCGACGCATGCGGGCCTGCGATCAGGTTGCGGCCGATGAAGCCGGCCCAGTAACTGGCGCCGCCCCATTCACCCGCCCAGGCCTTCAGGCGCCGGGTGAACAATTGCAGGTCGTAGTCCTCGGTGACCCCGATCGCGCCGTGCACGGCGTGGGCGATCGCCGCACACTGCAGTGCATTCGCGCTGGCGACCTGCTTGGCGCTGGCCGCCCTGAGCGGATCGAAGGCCAGGCCGTCTGACGAGAAGGCCAGTTCGGCACCGAGACCGGCCTGCACGGTCAGCTCGGCCATCAGTGCCAGTTGCTGCTGAACGGCCTGGAAGCGCCCGATCGGGCGCCCGAACTGCTCGCGCTGGCTCGCGTAGTCGACCGTCATGGCCAGCACCCGCCGCATCGCACCGGCCAGTTGTGCAGCCCGCAAGGCCGCCCCCGCGAACAACTCGATCCCTGGCTCCAGGCGCCCGGCCGCCGCCCCGAGGTCGGCTGCCCGCCAGCTTGCCCGGCTGCGCAGTTCGCCGGCGGGGTTGCGTGAGTCCTCACGCACGGCCGCGGCCGGGTCGAGAACGAACACCGTTCCGTCGGCCGTCACGCCGACCACGCTGGCGAGCCGGTCGGGCCAGGCCAGTGAGGCGGCCAGCCAGCCAGCCGCCCCGCCACTGGCGGCTGCGCCGGTGGCCATGCCATCGGACTGCGCGACCGGCACCAGCCGCACGAGACCGGCCGCGCCGTCGGGCAGTGCACAGTCCAGGCGAGCCGCCAGGGCACGCGCGGCCAGGGTCTCGGCCAGCGGTACCGGCAGCGCGAAGGCCCCGACTGCCTCGACCAGCGGCAATACCTCCCGCCAGCCCAGGCCGGCGCCGCCCGACATCTCGGGCGTCGTGGCGCGATCCAGACCCGCCTCGACCAGTTGCCGCCACAGTCGCAGCGTCGCAGCCGGATCCCCCGCGGCGTCGGCGCGCACCTGCGACAACGGGCAGCAGTCGGTGGCGATCCGCTCGATCACCGCATCGAGTTCATCCCGGAGGCTCATGGTTCGTCCCGGCAGCTCATCTCAGCGACAGACCTCGTGCAATGACGCCGCGCAGGATCTCGCGGGTGCCGCCGCGCAGCGAAAAGGTCGGCGCCATCTGCGAGACATAGGCCAGCGTGCGCAGCAGGCTCGCTGGCGGCGGTTCGCTGTCGGGCGACTCCGCCAGCAGGTCGACCAGGGAGGCCGGGATTTCCTGCTCGACCAGCGTGCCGAGATCCTTGACGAGTGCCGCAGCCAGCATCGGCGATTCGCCAGCGTCGATGCGCGCGGCCACCGCCAGCGACATCGCCCGCAGGGTAATCAGCCGCGCCGCGATCGCGCCCAGCGCCGTCAGCTGCGCCGCCGGCGGCTCCGGGTGCACGCGCAACCATTCGAACCACTCGTCGACCAGCACCTGGCTCGACAGCAGGCGCTCGGGGCCGCTGCGCTCGAAGGCCAGTTCGGCATTGGCCTGCTGCCAGCCCTCGCCCTCGTTGCCGATCAGCGCGTCGGCCGGCAGGCGCACATCATCAAAACCGACCTCGTTGAAATGAACGTCGCCGGTCAGGTCGTGGATCGGCCGTATCGTCACGCCGGGCAGGCGAAGGTCGACGATCATCTGCGACAGCCCCGCGTGCCGGTCGGCCGCGGTGCCGGACGTCCGCACCAGGGCGATCATGTAGTCGGCACGATGCGCATTGGTGGTCCAGATCTTGCGCCCGTCGAGCCGCCAGCCGCTGCCTTCGCGCACGGCGCGGGTGCGCACCGAAGCGAGGTCCGAGCCCGAGTTCGGCTCGCTCAGGCCGATGCAGAATCCGATCTCCGCCCGGCAGATGCGCGGCAGGTAGAACTGCTTCTGGGCTTCGCTGCCGAAGCGCGCGATCATCGGACCGCTCTGCCGGTCGGCGATCCAGTGCATCAGCACCGGCGCCCCGCGCGACAGCAGTTCCTCGACGAGCACGAAACGCGCGAACACCCCGCGGCCCCCGCCGCCATAGGCACGCGGCAGCGCCAGCCCGACCCAGCCCCGTTCGGCCAGCGCCCGGCTGAACGTCTCGTCATAGCCCAGCCAGGCCCGCGCACGGCGCTCGGCCGGCATGCCGGCGAGCGCCTCGTCGACGAAGGCGCGGACCTCGGCGCGCAAGGCTTCATCCTGCGCCGGAATCGCAGTCAGCGGAAGTTTGAGCCTGTCCATGAATCCCTGCAGTATCCACGCACCCGGCGGGATCGGCGAGGTATCCTTCCCCGATGGGCGATCGTCTGCTTGTCACATATCAACTCCGGTGCACGGCGCAGGAGGCGTCGGCGCGCGCACACGCGCTGGCCGTCGAGCAGTCGGTCGAAATGCCGCCCGAAGCCATTGCCAGCGAAACGGTCCGTGCGCACATACCCGGTCGCGTCGAAGCCATCGAAAGCGACCCGGACACGCCGGACACCCAACGCGTGCTGATCTCGCTGTCCGCCGAGACGGTCGGCAACGATCCGGCCC
Organism: Burkholderiaceae bacterium; assembly: GCA_041678445.1. Lineage (GTDB taxonomy): Bacteria > Pseudomonadota > Gammaproteobacteria > Burkholderiales > Burkholderiaceae_E > Zeimonas. Next base: position 8,324 of record JBAYOD010000094.1, read on the forward strand.
AGTTGCTCAACATGCTGTTCGGCAACTGTGCGCTGCAGCCCGACGTGACCCTGCTCGACGCCCGGTTGCCCGAAGCCCTGAGCGAGGCGCTGCCCGGTCCACGATTCGGCCTCGACGGCTGGCGAGCCGCGATCGGGCCGTCGGCAGCCGGCCGGCCGCTGTCGTGCACGGCGCTCAAGCCACAGGGCCTGCCGCCAGACGAGCTCGCCCGGCTCGCCTATGCGTTCGCCCGCGCCGGCATCGACGTCGTCAAGGACGATCACGGGATCGCCGACCAGCCGGCAGCGCCCTTTTCGCTGCGCGTGCCGGCCGTGCAACAGGCAATCGAGCGCGCCAATCGCGAGAAGGCCAGGGGCACCGATCCCGCCCTGGCGGGGCACCGCACGCTCTACGCCCCGCATGTTTCCGGGCCGCCGGCCCGCATCGAGCAGCAGCTCGCACTGATCCGGGACGAAGGCGTGGCCGCCGTGCTCGCCTGCCCGATGCTGGTCGGTGCCGGCAGCTTCGCCGGCCTGATCCGCGAACGGGCCGGCGTCCCGCTGATCGCCCATCCGTCCTTCGCCGGAGGGCGCATCGCCCCGCCGCTGCTGTTCGGTCACCTGTACCGGCTGTTCGGCGCCGACGCGACGATCTTTCCCAACTGGGGCGGCCGCTTCGCCTATCCGCGCAACACCTGCCTGGCGATTGCCGAGGCCGCCCGCTCACCGCTCGGCCGCCATCTGCCGGCCATGCCGGTGCCCGCTGGCGGCATGCGCGTCGACCGCTGCCAGGAAATGCTCGATGCCTTCGGCCCGGACACGATGCTGCTGATCGGCGGCGACCTGCTGATGGCCGGCCCGGCGATGCCGGCACGGGCCGCCGCCTTCGCGGCCGCGCTGCGTGCGGCGCGCACCGATGCATCGGTGCGCCGCGCCCTGTCGAGCGGCCGCTGGCAAGGGGTGACGCCGATGCGGTACAAGGAAACCGGCGCGGTGCAAACCGGCGCGGTGCAAGCCGGCGCGGTGCAAACCGGCGCAACCCCGTTTCGCGACGTGAGCCGGCAGGTGCTGTTCCAGCTCCCCGAACTGCACTGCGAGTGGCGTTACTTCGAGATCGCACCCGGCGGTCACTCGACCCTGGAACGCCACCAGCATGCGCACGCCGTGATGATCCTGCGCGGCCGCGGCCGTTGCCTGGTCGGCGAACGGGTCCACGAAATCGGTGAGCACGACCTGATCACGATCGCGCCCGATACCTGGCACCAGTTCCGGGCAGCCGCTGATGCGCCGCTCGGCTTCCTGTGCCTCGTCAACCGCGAGCGCGACCGGCCGCGCCTGCCCACACCCGCCGATCTCGAGCAACTGCGCAGCAGGCCCGAGATTGCCGCCTTCATCCGTTCTTCTGAAAGCTGATCGAGACAATGACCCGACGGTTCCATGAAGCTCCCATCCTCCCGCTGGCCGATCATGACGGCGCGCCGCTGATCCAGCGCACTCCCGGCTTCGTCAAGCTGACCCTGAACCGGCCGGCCGAGCATAATCGGCTCGACCCGGCCGACGTCGACGCCATGTCGGCACTGTTCCGCGAACTGGCCAGCGACCCGGCCATGCGCGGACTGGTCATCACCGGCACTGGCGAAAAGACCTTCAGCTCCGGCTATACGCTGCAGGCGCTCGTCGACGAACTCGACGCCCGCTTCGAGAACATGCTCGACGCGCTCGAAGCGCTGCCCTTCATCACGATCGCGATGTTCAACGGCGGCATCTACGGCGGCGCCACCGACATGTCGCTGTGCTGCGACCTGCGTCTCGGCACCCCCGGGCTGAAGATGTTCATGCCGGCGGCCAAGATCGGTCTGCACTATTACCCGGGCGGCCTGCGCCGCTACGTCAGCCGGCTCGGCCTGCCCGCCGCGACCAAGCTGATGCTGACCGCGGCCACCATCGAATCCGACGAGATGCTGCGCATCGGCTTCATGACCGAGATGCATCCGCGCGAAGCACTCGAAGCCCGCGTCGACGCGCTGCTCGACCAGATCGGGCGCAACGAGGCCGTCGTCGTCGCGAAGATGAAGCGGCACATGCACGACCTCGCACACGCCGGCATGCCGGCCGAGTTGTTCGTGCAGATCAACTCCGATTACCGTGCCAGCGTCGAATCGCCGGAATTGCGCGCGCGTCTCGATGCGGTGCTGGGGGCACGCAAGGACAAGGGGAAGGAAGAATCCGGCAGAGGTTGAACAGAGATGAATCCAAGCACCCGCCGTCAACTCCTCCAGTCGGGCTCTGCCCTCCTCGCCGCCGCCGCCTTGCCCGCCGGCCTCGTCCGTGCCCAGGCCGGCGGGCCAGCCAGCGGCAAGCCGGCAACCTCCGTGCCGATCACCCCGGTCAGCCTCGCCAGTGGCCTCGAACATCCGTGGTCGCTGGCCTTCCTGCCCGACGGCCAGATGCTGGTCACCGAACGCCCCGGCCGCCTGCGCCGAGTGACGCCGGATGGCCGGGTGTCGGCTCCGGTCGGCGGCGTGCCTGCGGTGGCGGCGCGCGGCCAGGGCGGCTTGCTCGACGTGGTGCCGGGTCCGGACTTCGCAAGCGACCGCAGTCTCTTCCTGTCCTTTGCCCAGCTCGGTGAGGGGGGTGCACGCACTGCCGTGGCGCGTGCCACGCTGTCGACCGACGGCACGGCGCTGCGCGACCTGCACCTGATCTTCGCGCAGAAGGACGGGTCATCGGGCGGCAATCACTTCGGCTCGCGGCTCGTGTTCGCCCGTGACGGCACGCTGTTCGTCACGCTGGGCGACCGGGGCTCGGAAAGCAAGCGCGCGCAGACACTCGACAATCACTTCGGCAAGATCGTGCGCATCGGGCCAGACGGCAGCATACCGGCCGACAACCCCTTCACGGGCCTCGCCGGCGCCCTGCCCGAAATCCACTCCATCGGCCATCGCAATGTGCAGGGCGCGGCCCTGCATCCGGCCACGGGCGTGCTGTGGACCCACGAGCATGGCCCCCAGGGCGGCGACGAAGTGAACATCGAGAAGGCCGGCGCCAACTACGGCTGGCCGGTCATCACCTTCGACCGGCAGTACGTGACCGGCCTGAAGATCGGTGAAGGCACCGAGCGCGGCGACGTGACGCCCCCGGTGCTGCAGTGGACGCCCTCGATCGCCCCGTCGGGCATGGCCTTCCTGACCAGCGACCGGTATCCGGGCTGGCGCGGCAGCCTGTTCGTGGGCTCGCTGAAGTTCCGGATGCTGGTGCGGCTCGCGCTCGACGGCGATCGCGTCACCGGCGAG
>JBAYOD010000095.1:0-11556 GCA_041678445.1 Burkholderiaceae bacterium
AGCGGCGGGAGCGAAGCGAGTTTCGGCGGCAGGCCACGAACCCGAAGCACCGCAGGGCACCCCGCGAAGCGGGGCAAGCACCCGGCGTGCGCCGAAAGCTTCGCCCCGCGCCCTGGCCCGCCGTGCCACCTCTTGCCGTTCGAACGCAAAGTGGCCTCAGGCGGCCTGCAGCTCGCGCAGCACGAACGGCAGGATACCGCCGTGACGGTAGTAGTCGACCTCGATCGGCGTGTCGATGCGCGACAGCAGCGTGACCTCGTACTGCGAACCGTCGGCACGCGTGACCGTCATCACGATGTCCTGCTGCGGCAGCAGCTGAGAAGGCACCTGGATGTCGAAGCGCTCGTCACCGGTGATGCCCAGCGATTCCCAGGAATCCTGGCCCTTGAACTGCAGCGGCAGCACGCCCATGCCGACCAGGTTCGAGCGGTGGATGCGCTCGAAGCTGCGCGCGACGACTGCCTTGACGCCGAGCAGCTGGGTGCCCTTGGCGGCCCAGTCGCGCGACGAGCCCGTACCGTACTCCTCGCCGCCGAAGACCACGGTCGGGGTGTTCTCGCGGATGTAGCGCATCGCGGCGTCGTAGATGAACATCTTGTCGCCGCTGGGCTGGTGCAGGGTCACGCCGCCTTCCTCGCGCGAACCGTCCGGCTGGGCCGGGATCATCAGGTTCTTGATCCGCACGTTGGCGAAGGTGCCGCGCATCATCACCTCGTGATTGCCGCGCCGCGAGCCGTAGGAGTTGAAGTCGGCCCGGGCCACGCCATGCTCGATCAGGTACTGGCCGGCCGGCGAGTTCTCCTTGATCGAACCGGCCGGCGAGATGTGGTCGGTGGTGATCGAGTCGCCGAACAGGCCCAGCGCCCGGGCGCCGCGAATCGAAGCATCGGTCAGTTCGGGCTCGGGCTTGAAGCCGTCGAAGAAGGGCGGCTCGGCGATGTAGGTGGACTTCGGCCAGTCGTAGACCTGCCCGGAGGCCGATGGCACCTCGTTCCATAGCCGGTGGTCCCTGGTGAGGTCCGAATAGAGGCGCTTGAAGGCCTTCGGATCCATCGCGTACTTCATCAGCGCCTGCACCTCCTCGGTGCTCGGCCAGATGTCGCCGATGTAGACGTCGCGCCCCTTGCGGTCCTTGCCGAGCGGTTCGGTCATCAGGTCGATGTTGACGTTGCCGGCCAGCGCATAGGCGACCACCAGCGGCGGCGAGGCCAGGAAGTTGGCGCGCAGGTTCGGGTGAATGCGGGCCTCGAAGTTGCGGTTGCCCGACAGCACGGCGGCGCAGACCAGGTCATTGGCGACGATCGCCTCGTTGAACTCCGGGCTCAGGTCGCCGGCGTTGCCGATGCAGGTCGTGCAGCCGTAGGCGGCCACGCTGAAGCCGAGTTCGGCCAGGTAGGGCAGCAGCTTGGTGCGGGTCAGGTACTCGGTGACCACCCGCGAACCGGGAGCCAGCGAGGTCTTGATCTGCGGCTTGACCGTGAGGCCGAGCTTGACCGCTTTCTTGGCCAGCAGGCCGGCGGCCAGCAGCACGCTCGGGTTCGAGGTGTTCGTGCACGAGGTGATCGCGGCGATCAGCACGTCGCCGTTCTTCAGCTCCGCGCCGTTGCTCGCGATGTAGGTGCGATCGAGGTCTTCGGGATTCTTGTTGAAACCGTTCTCGGCGACCGGTTTGCTGAACAGGTCGGCGAAGGTGCTCTTGACGTTGCCGATCTCGATCCGGTCCTGCGGCCGCTTCGGGCCGGCCAGCGAGGGCGAGACAGTGGCGAGGTCGAGTTCGAGCACCGTCGAGTAGTCGATCTGGCCGGCCTTGGGCACGCCGAACAGGCCCTGGGCCTTGAAGTAGCTCTGCAGGGCGTCGATCTCGTCCCGGGTGCGGCCGGTGCCCTCGAAGTAGTCGATCGTCTTGTCGTCGACCGGGAAGAAGCCCATCGTGGCACCGTACTCGGGCGCCATGTTGGCGATCGTCGCGCGGTCGGGTACGGCCAGCGAGCGGGTGCCTTCGCCGAAGAACTCGACGAACTTGCCGACCACCTTGGCCTTGCGCAGCATCTCGGTGATGGTCAGCACCAGGTCGGTTGCGGTGCAGCCCTCGCGCAACTGGCCCTTCAGGTGCACGCCGACCACGTCCGGGGTCAGGAAATAGACCGGCTGGCCCAGCATGCCGGCCTCGGCCTCGATCCCGCCGACCCCCCAGCCGACCACACCGATCCCGTTGATCATCGTCGTGTGGCTGTCGGTGCCGACCAGCGAGTCCGGATAGAAGACGCCGTCCTTGCCCTTGTGGACGCCGCGTGCCAGGTACTCGAGGTTGACCTGGTGGACGATGCCGATGCCCGGCGGGACGACCTTGAAGGTATCGAAGGCCTGCATCCCCCACTTCATGAACTGGTAGCGTTCGGCGTTGCGCTCGAACTCCAGCGCCATGTTCCGCTCGAGCGCGTCGGGAACGCGAAAGTGGTCGATCATGACCGAGTGGTCGACCACCAGGTCGACGGGCACCAGCGGTTCGATCGTCTTGGGGTCACGGCCCATCATGGCCGCCACGCCGCGCATCGCAGCCAGGTCGGCCAGCAGCGGCACCCCGGTGAAGTCCTGCAGCACGACGCGGGCAACCACGAAGGGGATTTCGTCGACACGCTTGTCCTGTGGCTGCCAGTTGGCCAGCTGCTCGACGTGCGCCTGGGTGATCTTCTCGCCGTCGCAGTTGCGCAGCACCGACTCGAGCACGATCCGGATCGAGACCGGCAGGCGCTTGACGTTCGGGAACTTGCGGGCGAGTGCCGGCAGGGAATGGAACTTGCCGGTCTTGCCGGAGCTCAGCTTGAATTCCTTCAGTGTCTTGAAGGGATTGTCCTGGGACATGGATGACCTCGTTCTGGAAGAGATGGTCCGGGCGTGGATCAGATCGTGTAAAGATCGACGTATTCGTTCACCGGCATGGCCTCGAGCGCCTGCTGGTCGAGAGAGGCGGCGAGAATCGCTTGCTGCTGCCTGGCCGGGAAACGGCGCGCCAGGTTGATGCGGAACTTGGCCTCGAGCAGTGGAATGCCTTCCTTGCGCCGACGGCGGTGGCCGATCGGGTATTCGCAGACCACTTCGTCGAGCTGGCTGCCGTCGGTGAACTCGACGGTCAGCGCGTTGGCGATCGAGCGCTTGTCCGGATCGTGGTAGTCCTTCGTGAAGGCCGGATCCTCGACGCAGCTGATCCGCTCGCGCAGGCTGTCGATGCGCGGGTCGGCCGCGACGCCATCCTCGTAGTCGGCAGCCGTCAGCCGGCCGAAGATGATCGGTACCGCGACCATGTACTGGACGCAGTGGTCGCGGTCGGCCGGGTTGTTCAGCGGCCCCTTCTTGTCGATGATCCGGATGCAGGCCTCGTGCGTGCGGATGGTGATCCGGGCGATGTCGGCCTCGGTCTTGCCGAGCTGCTTCATCTGCCGGTGGATGTCCATTGCGCACTCGACCGCGGTCTGCGCGTGGAACTCGGCCGGGAACGAGATCTTGAACAGTATGTTCTCCATCACGTAGCTGCCGTAGGGCCGCTGGAACCTGAAGGGCCGGCCTTCGAACAGCACGTCGTAGAAACCCCAGGTCGGCGCGCTGAGCACGCTCGGGTAACCCATCTCGCCGGTCTTCGCGATCAGCGCCAGGCGTACTGCGCGGCTGGTCGCGTCGCCGGCCGCCCAGCTCTTGCGGCTGCCGGTGTTCGGCGCATGGCGGTAGGTGCGCAGCGACTGGCCGTCGACCCAGGCCAGCGAGACCGCATTGATGATCTCCTCGCGCGACAGGCCGAGCATTCCGGCGAGCACGGCGGTGGAGGCCACCTTGACCAGCACGACGTGGTCCAGCCCGACCTTGTTGAACGAGTTCTCGAGCGCGATGCAGCCCTGGATCTCGTGAGCCTTGATCATCGCGGTAAGCACATCGCGCATGGTCAGCGGCGGCTTGCCGGCCGCAACCGCGCTGCGCGACAGCCAGTCGGCCATGGCGAGGATGCCGCCGAGGTTGTCCGACGGGTGACCCCACTCGGCCGCCAGCCAGGTGTCGTTGAAGTCGAGCCAGCGGATCATCGCGCCGATGTTGAACGCCGCCTGCACCGGATCGAGCTGGAACTGCGTGCCGGGCACGCGAGCCCCGTTGGGCACGACCGTGCCATGCACGATCGGCCCGAGCAGCTTGGTGCAGGCCGGGTATTCGAGCGCCTCCAGCCCGCAACCGAGGGTGTCGATCAGGCAGTTGCGCGCCGTTTCGTAGGCGAGCCCGTCCGACACCTGGTAACGGATGACATAGTCGGCAATGTCGACGAGAACCTGGTCGGGTTCGCGTCCGGGGCTGGGAGTCGCTGTGCTCATTTTCCGACCTCGTTTCAGGGGCGCTTGTCGAGCGGGACGAAGGCGCGGTTCTCGGGCCCGGTGTAGTTCGCGCTCGGCCGGATGATCTTGTTGTCGATGCGCTGCTCGATGACGTGGGCGGCCCAGCCCGAAGTCCGCGCGATGACGAACAACGGCGTGAACATCGCGGTCGGCACGCCCATCATGTGATAGCTGACGGCGCTGAACCAGTCGAGGTTCGGGAACATCTTCTTGGCGTCCCACATCACCGATTCGAGCCGCTCGGCGATATCGAACATCTTCATGTCGCCAGCCCGTTCCGACAGCTTGCGGGACACTTCCTTGATGATCTCGTTGCGCGGATCGGCGATCGTGTAGACCGGGTGGCCGAAGCCGATCACGACTTCCTTGTTCTCGACACGCCGGCGGATGTCGGCCTCGGCCTCATCCGGGTGGTCGTAGCGCTTCTGGATCTCGAAGGCCACCTCGTTGGCGCCACCGTGCTTGGGCCCGCGCAGCGCGCCGATGCCGCCGGTGATCGCCGAATACATGTCGGAGCCGGTGCCGGCAATGACGCGGCAGGTGAAGGTGGAGGCGTTGAACTCGTGCTCGGCGTACAGGTTCAGCGAGGTGTGCATCGCGCGCACCCAGTCGTCGGAGGGTTCACGGCCATGCAGCAGGTGCAGGAAATGGCCGCCGATCGAGTCGTCGTCGGTTTCGACGTCGATCTGTCGGCCGTTGTGGCTGTAGTGGTACCAGTACAGCAGCATCGAGCCCAGCGAGGCCATCAGCCGGTCGGCGATGTCGCGCGCGCCCGGGGTGTTGTGGTCGTCCTTCTCGGGCAGCTGGCAGCCGAGCACCGACACGCCGGTGCGCATGACATCCATCGGGTGGGCCGAGGCGGGCAGGGCTTCGAGGGCGTCCATGACGTTGGTGGGCAGGCCGCGCAGGGCGCGCAGCCTGGCCTTGTAACCGGCCAGCTCGGCCTTGTTCGGCAGCTTGCCGTGCACGAGCAGATGGGCGATTTCCTCGAACTCGGCGACATTGGCCATGTCGAGGATGTCGTAGCCGCGGTAGTGCAGGTCGTTGCCGCTGCGGCCGACGGTGCACAGCGCGGTGTTGCCGGCTGCGACGCCGGACAGGGCAACCGATTTCTTCGGCTTGAAGCCGGCGGTGGGGGCAGTCTCTTGGGTCATCTCGGGGGTTCCTCCGATCATGTCGGTACCGACGGCCGTTGCCGGCCGTCGTCGAAAGCCTGGTTGTGCGCTCAGCGTTCCCTGGCGAACAGTTCGTCGAGCTTGCGCTCGTAGTCCCAGTAGCCGATCGAGTCGTAGAGCTCCTGGCGGGTCTGCATCGTGTCGACGACAGCCTGCTGGGTGCCGTCGCGGCGCAGGGCTTCGTAGACGGTCTGGGCGGCCTTGTTGGCGGCCCGGAAGCCCGACAGCGGGTACAGCACGATGGCCACGCCGGTGGCGGCCAGCTCGTCGACCGTGTACAGCGGCGTCTGGCCGAATTCGGTGATGTTGGCCAGCACCGGCACGCCGACAGCGTCGGCGAAGCGCCGGTACATGGGCAGCTCGGTCAGCGCTTCGGCGAAGATGCCGTCGGCGCCGGCTTCCACGCAGGCGATCGAGCGCTCGATCGCGGCGTCCAGCCCTTCGCTGGCAAGCGCGTCGGTACGCGCCATGATGAAGAAGGCGTCGTCGCCACGGGCGTCGGCGGCTGCCTTGATCCGGTCGGCCATCTCCTGCTGCGAGACGAGTTCCTTGCCGGGCCGGTGGCCGCAGCGCTTGGCGCCGACCTGGTCTTCGATGTGCATGGCGGCGGCGCCGAACTTGATCAGCGACTTCGTCGTGCGGGCAATGTTGAAGGCCGATGCGCCGAAGCCGGTATCGACGTCGACCAGCAGCGGCAGGTCGCAGACGTCGGTGATCCGGCGCACGTCGGTGAGCACGTCGTCGAGCCCGGAGATCCCCAGGTCGGGCAGGCCCAGCGAGCCGGCGGCCACACCGCCGCCCGACAGATAGACGGCCCGGAAGCCGGCGTTGCGTGCCAGCAGGGCATGGTTGGCATTGATGGCGCCCGGGATCTGCAGCGGTTTTTCCTCGGCGAGTGCCTGGCGGAACCGTTGACCGGCGGTGACTGTCATTTCATGCTCCTTGTCGTTCAGCCGTCAGCCGAGCAGGTGGGCGACGCCGTCGCGCTCTTCGAAGAGTTCCTGCAGGGTCGCGTCCATCCGCGCCCGGCTGAATTCGTCGATCTCGAGGCCTTCGACCAGCGTGTATTCGCCGTTCTCGCAGGTCACCGGAAAGCCGTACATGATGTCCTGCGGAATGCCGTAGGCGCCGTTCGACGCAATGCCCATCGTGACCCACTTGCCGCCGGTGCCCAGGGCCCAGTCGCGCATGTGGTCGATGGCCGCGTTGGCGGCCGAAGCGGCCGACGACAGCCCGCGGGCTTCGATGATCGCGGCGCCGCGCTTGCCGACGGTCGGGATGAAGGTGTCGCGGTTCCAGGCGTCGTCGTCGATCAGCGCCTTGACCGATTCACCGCCGACCGTGGCGAAACGATAGTCCGGGTACATCGTCGGGCTGTGGTTGCCCCAGACGATCAGCTTCTCGATCTGCTCGACCGGCTTGCCGGTGCGCGCTGCGAGTTGCGACAGGGCGCGGTTGTGGTCCAGGCGCAGCATCGCGGTGAAGTTCCGGCTGGGCAGGTTCGGCGCCGATTTCATCGCGATGTAGGCGTTGGTGTTGGCCGGGTTGCCGACGACCAGTACCTTGACATCGCGGCTGGCGACCTCGTCGAGCGCGCGGCCCTGGACCGTGAAGATCGCCCCGTTGGCCTCGAGCAGATCCTTGCGCTCCATGCCCTTGCTGCGCGGGCGGGCGCCGACCAGCAGCGCATGATCGGCATCCTTGAAGGCCACCTTCGGGTCGTCGGTGACGACGACGCCGGCCAGCAGCGGAAAGGCGCAGTCTTCGAGTTCCATCACCACACCGCGTACCGCCGGCAGCGCCGGGGTGATGTCGAGCAGTTGCAGGATGACGGGCTGGTCCTTGCCGAGCATGTCGCCGTTGGCGATGCGAAAGAGCAGGCTGTAGCCGATCTGGCCGGCAGCGCCGGTGACGGCCACGCGCTTTGCGGGTTTGGACATGGTCTGACCTTTGGGTTGTTTGGGAGTGACTTGTCGGGATGGGGTGACAGACGAATCGACGCTGGACGGACCGGACAGATGCAACAGGATCGGAACCCGGCCCGAAAGCCGCATCGGAAACCGAAGAAGTCTATTCCTGCGTGCGTCCGGGTGTCAAGTAGATTCTATGTCTTATATAAGATATAAGAAACTAGACTTCGATCCCCGATCGTGGTTCAATCGGGGCAATGAACGAGATCCTGAAGTCGGGTGCGGGCGGGGCGTCGGGGCGCGGCGGGCCCACTTTCGCGCCGCTCTACAGGCAGACCCAGGCCCTGCTGCTGCGCAGCCTGCAGCAGGGGGAGTGGAAGCCGGGTGAGGCGATTCCGAGCGAAACGGAGCTGGCCGCGCGTTTCGGAGTGAGCCAGGGCACGGTGCGCAAGGCCATCGACGAGCTGGCCGCCGGCAATCTGCTGGTGCGCCGGCAGGGGCGCGGCACTTTCGTGGCCTCGCACCAGGAGGTGCGCACGCAGTTCCGCTTCCTGCGGATCCGTCCCGACGAGCCGGCCGGTGACGGTGCCCCGACGGCCATGCCGACGACCAGCCGTTTCCTGGACTGCCGGCGCCTGCGCGCGCCGGTCGAGGTGGCCCGGCAGTTGCAGTTGCGCACGGCCGAGCCGGTCGTCCAGATCCGCCGCCTGCTCGAGGTCGACGCACGGCCCACCGTGCTCGACGAGATCTGGCTGCCCGGGGCGCGGTTTCGCGGCCTGTCGGCCGAACGCCTGTCGTCGTACAGCGGCCCGCTGTACGGACTGTTCGAGGCGGAGTTCGGCACGCGCATGATCCGTGCCACCGAAAGGCTCAAGGCGATCGCTGCCGACGCCGCCGTCGCGCACGAGCTGGACGTCGCAGAGGGCTCGCCACTGCTGCTGGTCGAGCGTCTGACCTACACTTACGAGGACGTCCCCGTGGAGCTGCGTCGCGGCTACTCGGTGACCACCCACCACCACTATTTCAACGAGCTGATCTGAGGCTTCGAGGGGGTGCCGGGTCCGGAAATGCCCGCGCCGGGGGGTGGCTCGTTGGTGCATTGCGCCAATTTGCGTCAAAATGCAAAGGTTTTGCATCGACGAGGACACCATGGCCGACGCGGCACAGAAAGCACCAGACGGAACCCGGCGGGAGTTCCGCAACCTTCATGTCACCCAGATCGTCGGCTACCGCCTTCCTCTGGCGGGCATCGTCTCGATCCTCCACCGGATCAGTGGTGCGCTGATGTTCGTCGTCGGGATCCCGCTCGTGCTCTACCTGTTCCAGCAGAGCCTGACGTCGGAGATCAGCTTCGAGGGCTACCGCACCATCGTCTCGCACTGGTTCGTCAAGCTGGTGCTGCTGGGGCTGGCCTGGGCCTACCTGCACCATCTGTTCGCCGGCATCCGCTACCTGCTCCTCGACCTGCACATCGGCGTCGAGAAGGCGCCGTCGCGCAAGACGGCGCTGGCCACACTGGTCATCAGCCTGACGCTGACGCTGGTGGTCGCCCTGAAGATCTTCGGAGCGTTCTGAGATGACGACCAAACGCCTGATCGTCGGCGCGCACTACGGCCTGCGCGACTGGCTCGTGCAGCGGATCACCGCTGTCATCATCATCGCCTACACCCTGGTGCTGCTCGGCTGGGTCTGCACGCTGCCCGAGTTCACCTACGGCAACTGGGCCGGGATGTTCGCATCCCCCTGGATGAAGGTGCTCACGCTGCTGGCGCTGCTCTCGGTGATGTGGCATGCCTGGGTCGGCGTGCGCGATATCTTCATGGACTACATCAAGCCCACCGGTCTCCGGCTGTTCCTGCTGATCGCGACGATCATCGCGCTGTTCGGCTACGCCATGTGGGCAATCACGATTCTCTGGAGCGTCTGAGATGGCCGACGTGCTCAACAACCTGGCGAACAATCTTCCGCGGCGCAAGTTCGATGCGGTCATCGTCGGCGCCGGCGGCGCCGGAATGCGCTGTTCGCTGCAGCTGTCCGAGGCCGGCTACAGCGTTGCCGTGCTGTCCAAGGTGTTCCCGACGCGTTCGCACACGGTGGCCGCACAGGGCGGCATCGGCGCCTCGCTGGGCAACATGAGCGAGGACAACTGGTACTGGCACATGTTCGACACGGTCAAGGGGTCGGACTACCTCGGTGACCAGGACGCGATCGAGTTCATGTGCCGTGAGGCGCCGCACGCCGTCTACGAGCTGGAACATTTCGGCATGCCGTTCGACCGCAATGCCGACGGCACGATCTACCAGCGCCCGTTCGGCGGCCACACGGCCAACTTCGGCGAGAAGCCGGTGCAGCGTGCCTGCGCGGCGGCCGACCGCACCGGCCATGCACTGCTGCACACGCTGTACCAGCGCAATGTGCGCTCGCGCACCCAGTTCTTCGTCGAGTGGATGGCGCTCGACCTGATCCGCGACAGCGAAGGCGATTGCGTCGGTGTCGTGGCGCTCGAGATGGAAACGGGCCAGCTGATGGTCCTCGAAGCCAAGGTGACGGTGATCGCCACCGGCGGCGCCGGCCGGATCTTCGCCGCCTCGACCAACGCGTTCATCAACACTGGCGACGGTCTCGGGATGGCAGCGCGTGCCGGCATCCCGCTCGAGGACATGGAGTTCTGGCAGTTCCACCCGACCGGGGTGGCCGGTGCCGGCGTGCTGATCACCGAAGGGGTGCGCGGCGAGGGCGGCATCCTGCTGAACAAGCATGGCGAGCGTTTCATGGAGCGGTATGCGCCGACGCTGAAGGATCTCGCGCCGCGCGACTTCGTCTCGCGCTCGATGGACCAGGAGATCAAGGAAGGGCGCGGTGCCGGCCCCGATGGCGATCATGTGCTTCTCAAGCTCGATCACCTCGGCGCCGAAACGATCATGAAGCGGCTGCCCTCGATCCGCGAGATCGCGATCAAGTTCTCGAACGTCGACCCGATCAAGGATCCGATTCCGGTCGTGCCGACCATCCACTACCAGATGGGTGGCATCCCGACCAACTACCGTGGCCAGGTGGTCGTTCCGAAGGACGGCAATCCGAACTCGGTGGTCGGTGGCCTGTACGCGATCGGCGAGTGCTCGTGCGTGTCGGTGCACGGCGCCAACCGGCTCGGTACGAACTCGCTGCTCGACCTGGTCGTGTTCGGTCGTGCGGCCGGCAAGCACATCATCGAGTCCGGCTTCAAGGATCGCTCCCACAAGCCGCTTCCGAAGGATTCCGGCGATTCCACGCTGGCCTGGCTGGCGCGGATCGATGGCGCGAAATCCGGCGAGAACGTCCAGGAGGTCGCCAACGACATCCGGCGGACGATGCAGTCGCATTGCGGCGTGTTCCGCACCAGCGAACTGCTCGAGGAAGGCGTCGAGATGATCCTCGAACTGGACAAGCGCTGCGGCGACCTCTACGTCAAGGACAAGTCGCAGGTCTTCAATACGGCGCGTGTCGAGGCGCTCGAGGTCGCCAACCTGATCGAGGTCGCGAAGGCGACGGTCGTGTCGGCCGAGGCCCGCAAGGAGAGCCGTGGCGCCCACGCCCATCGTGACTATCCGGAGCGTGACGACGTCGACTGGATCAAGCATTCGCTGTGGTACTCGGACGGCAATCGTCTCGATTACAAGCCGGTGGTGCTGAAGCCGCTGACGGTCGACAGCTTCGAACCGAAGGCGCGCACGTTCTGAGGCGCGCCGCGTCCGGAATCCGTCTTCCAAACATGCATACCGAACGAGCGCAGGAGCAGTGATGAGCGCAGTGGTGGAATCCCCGGTCAGCCCCGCGGCAGCGGATGCGCCGACCAAACGTATCGTGAAGTTCTCGATCTATCGCTACGATCCGGACAAGGACGCCAAGCCCTACATGGAGGATCTCGAAGTCGAGTTGCTGCCATCCGACAGGATGCTGCTCGACGCGCTGATGCGGATCAAGCAGTCGGCCGACGATTCGATCGCCTTTCGCCGCTCGTGCCGCGAGGGTGTCTGCGGCTCGGATGCGATGAACATCAACGGCAAGAACGGGCTGGCCTGCATCACCAACCTGCGCGACCTGAAGCAGCCGATCGTG
>JBAYOD010000096.1:0-11464 GCA_041678445.1 Burkholderiaceae bacterium
GAACGACTCGCCGAGCCGTGTGAGTTCGTCCTGCGCGGCTTCTAGGAGGATGGTGCTCATGCCGCACCCCGCGCCGGCAGCACGACGACGTTATCCGCCAGGATCGCATCGAGCCGTTCGCCGAGTAGCCGCCATGCCTCGCGCTTTTCTTCCGCATAGTCGTAGTGCAGGTAATGCCGGCGCACGCGGCTCCCCTTCATAACGTGATTCTGGCAGCGGTCGATTACGTCGGGCACGACGCGCAGCGCCTGCATGAGCGTCGCGGCCGTGCGACGCATATCGTGCGGCACCCAATCGCCGTTGCCGCCGCCAGAGAGAACCAACGTGTTGTTGTGCTGACGGTTCTTCAGCGGCTTGCGTTTCTTGAACTGCTCTTGCCGGTCTCCCACTTGCTTGCTCACGCTCTTGACCCCGACGTGCTCCTGTTCGTCGTCCCTCGATGGGAAGCACCATTTCGACTTGCCGGTAATCGCGTGCAAGGCGCGGAAATGACGCAGGGCGAAGTCGGACAGAAAGACGAGGTGATCCTGCTTCTTGCCGTGCGCGCCCTTGACGTTCTCCTTCGGGATGAACCACTCGCCGAGTTCTAGATCGACGTGCTTCCACTCGGACATCAGCAGCTCGCCGATGCGACACGCCGTCGAAAGGCTAATCCAGAGGGCAAGCTGCGTTTCCTTGCGTAGCGGCCGGATCGCTTCGTACTTGCTCGGTGCCGCCGCGTACTCGGCTTCCATGCGCGTGAAGATGTCGCGCAGCTCGCGAATCTCGGCATCCGTCAGGACGCGCTCGCGCTCGCCGCTCATGTCGAAGTCGGGATCGACGATCTTCTCGATTTCGACGAGCAGGGCAGGGTTGCCCTCGCTCATGAGTGCGCGCCACGGCTGCCGGCGCTCGGCCCATCCGAACATCTGCACGATGTCGTTACGAGCGCGCACAGCGGTTCGGTTCACGCCGCGTGCGACGAGCACCCGGAGCAGGGCGCGCAGGTCGTGCTCAGTGACGTTGCGAACCGGCTTCGCGCCGATCGCGGGTAGCACGTCCTTCTCGAACAGCCGCCGAATCTCGGCGTTGCCGTCCTTGCGCGCCACGCCGTCGGCGATCCACGAATCGAACATCGCTTGAACGGTCAAATTCTCGACGCGCTCGCGCTCGGCGTGCGCGATCGTCGCTTCGACCTCGGCCTGTCGCTCGATCCGCTGGGCCTTCTTCTGGTCGTTCGGGTTGATACCTGACGCGACGAGCTTGCGCGCCGCATCGCGCGCGTCCCGGATCGCTTTCATGCTGGGTTCCTTCGGCCAGGTGCCGCAGGCGTACCAGGCAACCTTGCCCTGCCACTTGAAGGCGTACTTCCAGCGGATGGACACGCTGCCGTCCGCCGCGACGCGCACTTCGCCGCTCAGTCCCTCGCCGTCGCTGAGGGTGTCGCCCTTCCAGTCGGGCGGGACGGCTCGCAGTTCGAGCACCGTCCACTTCCGACCCCTTTCATCGCTTGGGTATCGCGTCATCTTTCTGCCGTGGGGTAAACGCTGGGGTAAACCGTGAAACGGCTTTCAGCATACCCTGACGGAAACTGACGGACAACAGCGGAATCTAAGCTGTTGATTTAAAAGGAAGTCGCGTGCGCGGTAGAGGTGCGTTACCGCGATGGGGTGCAAGGGGTCGCGAGTTCGAATCCCGCCGCCCCGACCAATGAAATCGAAGGGCTGGCTCTCACAAGGAGCCAGCCCTTCGTGCGTTCCGGGCGCTGCATGGGGCGCCGTACCGGGAGCGGGCCTTGCCGCTCATTGCCGGCTTGTCCTTGTCGCCCATCGTCGGGAATTTTTACGCGGCTTCGAACGATTCGCAATCCGGCGCGCACCGGCACCTGCCGGGTTTCTCCTCTGAAGGCCTGTCTGGCAGCCTGTTGTTCTCACCCGTTCGGGTGAGTCGGCGCCGCTTACAACCGCCGCCGGAGAGCGGGCGGGGAAACCGGGTTCGTGGTCGCGAATCCCTCTGACAGATCCGGGGCCGATCCGGGCTGGCATTGAAATTGCGTTGCTCGGGGCAGCAGACCCTCTGTCTACCGCAAATGCTTGCCACCAGGAGAAGACCATGTCCCGACGATTGCATACGGCACTGGGTGCCGGCTCCCTGATTCTGGGTCTCGCCGTCGCGGCGCCCCAGGCTGCCGCCGACACGATCGTCGGTCCATGGGACATCAACGTCAACTGGATCAATGTCATTACCGACCGGATCGGCGACAGTCGTTACTTCGCTGGGTCGGGAACGGACGTCATCAGGGTCTCCGCAGGGGTCCATCCGAGCCCCGACAGCGATTTCTACGGGAACTTGTACCAGGGCGATCTCTACAGGAGCAGCAATGGCGGGCAGACTACAGTCAGCGTCACGCATGCCTCGTTCGACAATTACAACTTCCTGCAGCCCCTGACCTTCGTCGGGCAGTCTTCCGGTGGTGGCGGAGCGCGCGACGAGTACACGCGGATCTTCAACCTCTCGAACCAGGCCATCATCGATCGGCTCGATGCGATCCAGCAAACGCCCTTCAGGCTCGTCGTCGAGAATCCGGATGTTCCGGCCGGGCCGACCTTGGTCAATGTCAATGCGCCGGACTACAGTCACCAACTGCTGCCCTTCCTGACGGATATCAAGCTCACCGGCGGCGGGCTGTTGCCGACCATCTCCTGGATCGTGCCGGAGTCGGGGGAGGCGGTGGCCACGAACGTCCGCATCCAGGTCCGCCGGATCGAGGCGGAAAGCGCTGATGGCAAGCAGATCACCGCGGCGAAACTGGTGCACGAGGCCATCCTCGATCTGGATGCCTCCGGGTACCAGTTCGGCGAGCAGTTTTCGCAAGTGGCAACACCGGGTTTCCCGGCCGGGCTCGAAGTCGGCGAGCGCTACGAAATGGCCGTGATCCTGGAGCTTCGGGATCCGGACGCCAATCGAACCCTGGCCCGCGCCCGCACCTTCTTCGAGTTCATGCCGCTGCCCGAGGGCGCCGGCGAGGTCGCGGTCTTCCTGCCCAGCGTCGGGCCCAATGGCGAGTTCAAGTTCAATGTCAAGGTCGAGGCCGGCGAGACGATCGCCATTGACCCGGTCGTGGCAGTCGGCTACGACTACCAGATCGGCGATGGTGACCCCTGGTTCGCCAGCGTGACCCTGCCCGATGTCGGAGACGGGCTGTATGAGCTTTACCTGTTCAACGGGGCCGACTGGGTCTTCGAAGCCGTGCTGGCGGCCGGCAACGAGTATTTGTTCGCCGCCGGCGGCGTCGACCGCTTCCGGATCCTCGGGATCGAAACCAGCGCCGGGCTCAATCCGTCCGACCCTGTCGCCTTCATCACCGAGCTGACTTTCACCGGCGACGGTCGCTTCACCGGTACGATGACCCCGATCACCGTAGAGGTGCCGGTGCCCGGCACGCTCACCCTGTTCGGTCTTGCGCTGGCGCTGCTCGTTGGCGCCCGGCCGATTTCGAGGCGATTTCGGCCGACTTCGGCGCGAGCGATTTCGCCGCTTGCTTCCACGGGCCGGATGCAGTTAAATCCAAGCTGAAGTTGCAGGTTCGGTAAAAACGGTTGATTGGAGACAGGCAATGCAGACGATCAAACTCGATCCGGCCCGGTTGTACGGTTTCAGGATTCTCGGCACTCAGCCAGTGGACACACCGGATGCACGGCTGGGCGACAAGACCGGCGGTCCCAAGACTGCACCGCCGAAATCCGATTCCCGCCTGGGTTCCAAGAACGGTGGACTCAAGGTCATCGAGCCCGCAGGGACCGACTGGAAGGTCGATCCGACGGACTGAATGCCTGGAACAAGGGCTCTGCCCGGAGCTGTGGCAGTCGATTTCACGCCGGATGGCCGGCGCGCCCGCTCGATCGATCGGCGGATGCGCGCCATTCTGGGCGACAGCCTGAACCATCTGGCCGAGCAGGCCGGCCACCTGATCCCCGACCGCGTCGACCGGCTGCGCTGGCTGGCGTCGCGGCTCGAGGCTGGCGAGCGGCTTGCGCCGGAAATCTTCGGGCAGTTTGCCGACGCCTGTGTTCCGCTGGCCCAGGGGGACATCACCCGCGGCGCCATGCTGCTGGCCGAACTGGCCGATTCCGGCGCGGCAGGCTGGCGTGCCCCGCATGCGGAAATCCTTGCGCTCGATGCTCCGCAACTGAGCGGGCAGCGAAACCGCTTCGAGCGTCTGATGAACTTCACCGGCGACTGGGGCATCGCCGCTCCCGATGCCGAACAGATTGCCGGTTTCGAAGCTCAGCTCGAACAGGCTTTAGAGCTGATGGCCCGGGCGGCGCCGGAGCTGCTCGCCGAACACGAGGCCCTGGTGCGCCAGCTGATCCTGGTCTCGGATTCTCCTGAATCGACCTACCGCTTCGATGGGGGTTCCTGCTACATGCTGTGGGGGGCGCTGTTCCTGAACCTGGCCCGGCCGCGTAGCCCAGTGAGCCTCGTGGAGGTCATCACTCACGAAACCTCGCATCTTCTGCTGTTTGGCTTCGCCAGCGACGAGGTCCTCGTGCACAACGAGGACAGCGAGCGGTACCCGTCGCCGCTGCGCGACGAGCCGCGCCCGATGGACGGGATCTATCACGCCACCTTCGTATCGGCCCGGATGCACTGGGCGATGACGGCTCTGCTCGACAGCGGGCTGCTCGATGCCGAGGCTCGCAGCGATGCGCTGCGACGCCTCGCGACCGACGCCGAGAACTTCGCTGCTGGCGACAGCGTGGTGCGCCGCCACGGCCGGCTCAGCACGACGGGCGAAGCCGTGATGCGCGGCGCGCGCGACTACATGGCGGCCGTCGGGGCGATCGCCTGAGCCAGTGACTCGAGAGCGCTCGGCGCAGGCCCTGGCGTTGCTGAATGCAGGACCGTGATGCGGTCGAATGGCAGGGTCGGCTGCAAGTCCGAGGCGTCGAGCGCCACGACGAGCGCGCCGACTTCGGGCCGCAGCAGCAGGGCGCTCGCCATGGCGAGGCGGCTACCGGCGGTCGTCTGCACCGGCTTGCCGTCAGGTGCGAAACTGCCTTCTCCGGTGACGAGGAAGCAGCTCAGTCCGGTCTCGCAGAGTGCCTGCTGCCGGCGTAACGCAGCCTGGGCAGCCGATGGTTCGCCACCATAGACCACTTCGACCGGAATCCGGCCGTCGCCGTCGAAATAGCGGTCGAGGATGCGCTCCGTCAGACTCAGATTGTCGGCGCTCGGTGACAACTGCGGCGAATAGTTGATCTCGTTGATCGCGGCGCCGTTCTCGTGCCACGGACGCCGGATGTCGACGGAGATCAGGTCGACGCCGGCGTTGGCCAGGCCAAGGCTGGCAGTTGCCCGTTCGGCCAGCTCCAGGTTGTCGGGGTGCGTTTCGGCGGTCAGGTGCTCGACGACGCCGCCCCAGTCGCTGGTCTGCTTCGGACGCAACGGCACCCAGACGCCGGCGGCCGGCACCTGGCCGCGCTCGAAGCCTGCGGCCTGCATCGTTGCCAGCGCCAGGGCGTCGTCCGGGAAGGGCTTGAGGCGCTGCCACGGCGGCTTGGCGGCCTCTTCGCGATTGGCCAGTGCGATCAGTTCCGCAACGCTGTGCCGGCCGTCGCCGCGGACCGATTTCGGCAAGCGTCGCGTCACGTGGATGACCTTGCCGCGTATCACGCTCAAGCGGTGGCAGGTGCCCGGGATCTGTTGCTCGACGAGGATCAGCTGTGACAGGGCTGCCGCGGCCTGCCAGCCTTCCCGGGCCTGCTCCGGCGTCCGGATGTCGACGCTGACGCCTTCTCCGCGTTCGCGGTCGGCAGGCTTGATGACGGCCGGAAATCCCAGCGCCTGTGCGTTGGCGACGGCTGCGTCTTCGGTCGGGCTGACCCGCTGCTCGGGCACCGGGAAACCGGCCGCGCCGAGCAGGTTGACTGTCAGGACCTTGTTGCCGGCGATCCGCATGGCGAGCGCCTGGTCGTCGTCGACAGCCCCGCGGCTCACCCGGCGTGCCCGGCTGCCCTGGCCGAGCTGGAAGACGCCGCCGCCCAGGTGACGAAACGGGATGTCGCGCTTGAAGGCCGCCGACAGGATGGGGATGATCGAGTCGCCTGCGGGCACCCGCGCCCTGACCGGATCGAGCAGCTGCTCGGTGGCCAGGGTCTGGACCCGGGCAATCGCTTCGGCACTCAGCGGGGTTGACAGCATCCCGCGCAGCGTGTCGGCCGCCCAGGCGCAGGCGGTCAGGTGGGCCTGGCGCGGGTAGTAGTCGAGGGCCGGCACCAGCGCGCGCACCGGAATCCGGCCGTCGGTGTCGGCCTGGCCGCGCGCGAGCAGGGTGCCGGGTTCGAAAACCGGCACGCGGGCGTAGCTGAGCAGCTCCTGTGCGACCCGGAGCACCCGCCAGGCCACGGCCGCCAGGGCCGGGGAGAAGCCTGCGCTGGCGAATACGCGGGGAGGATCGGACGAGGGGGTGATGCCGAGTGCCTGCGAGAGCCAGGCGTCGAGATGGCGGAGGTCGACCCGTTGCGGCAGCGCCAGGGCGAAGTCGACGGTCTGGACCGCCTGGCGGTGGCCCGCTACGTAGCCGACTGTTTCGGGGATTCTCGACGTCTGGTCTGCTGGCATGACGGGCGCGGAGATCGGCGACCAGTATAAGCCTGGTCGCCGATCATTTTCCGGCCGTCGTCAGAATGTGATGTTGGCCGACACCCAGAGCGTGCGCCCGCTCGGGATGAAGCCCTTGGTGGCCTGGGTCGACTTGATGTAGGGGTTGCCCCACTGCATGTTGCCAGCCGTATCCTGCCACTGGGAGAACTTCAGGAAGTCCTTGTCGAACAGGTTGAACACGTTGGCCGTGAGGCTGACCTGCCTGTTCACGCGATAGCTGCCACCCAGGTGGAACAACGCGTAGCCCCTCAGGTCGCCCAGCGCATCGTACTCGGCCTTGTTGTTGCCGGTGAGCGAAGACGGGTCGCCGTCGAAGCGGCGGCTCGAACCGCGGTATTCGGCGCGCACCCAGCCGCTCCAGCGATCGCTGGGCTCCCAGCGCAACTGGGCGTTGGCGATGTGCTTGGCGGTGTCACTCAGCTTGCCGGTGACCTGGCCGCCGGTGATCAGCTCGCTGTCGGTCCAGGTGTAGTTGAAGCTGGCCGACCAGGCCCTTGCCAGTTGCAGGCGGGTGCTCAGCTCCAGGCCCCAGGTCTTGCCTTCGTCGGCGTTGATCGAGTAGGTGGCGATCGGGTTGGCCGCGCAGCTCGAGATCCAATTCAGCGTGCAGTCGCCGCCGCTGCTGATCCGGTCATCGATCGAGTTGTGGAACAGCGTGGCCGAACCCATCCAGCCGGCCCGGTTGTCATAGAGAACGCCGAGCTCGGTGCTGGTGCTGATCTCCGGTTTCAGGGTCGGGTTGCCGATGTTGATGTTCGTGCCCTGGCCGCTGATTCCGCTGACACCGTCGACGAGCTGGTTCAGACGCGGTGCCTTGAAGCCGCGGCTGACGCCGCCCTTGACCGTGAGCTTGTCGGTGGCGTTCCAGACCAGGTAGCCGCGCGGGCTGAACTGGCCGCCGAAGGCATCGTGATGGTCGTAGCGGGCGCCGATCGTGGCGGCCCGGCCCGGAAAGATCGTCCATTCGTCTTCGGCGAACAGCGACCACATCTTCTGTTCGTAGGGGTTCGGAACCAGGCCGTCGATCAGTTCGGCATCCCAGTACTGGCCGCCCACCGTTGCGATGTGCCTGTCACCCAGCGGGGCCACCAGCTTGGTGTCGAGCACGATGTTGGTGGTCTCCAGCTCGCGTGCGGTGCCGATGCTGGGATCGCCGGCCGGCCGCGCCGCGGTCGGGATCGTGCGACCCTTGGTTTCGGTGACGGTGCGCATCAGGCTGCTCTCGATCGTCCCGAAGGAGAGCCGGCCGGTATGGCCGATCGCCACCTGGTCGCGGTTGAAGCGCAGGTGATCGTCGTAGCCGCTGACCGTGGTGGTCGTCGCGCCAGTGTTGCAGTTCAGGTAGTCGACGGTGCTGAGCTCGCATTCCTCGTTGCCGTACCAGGTGCGGTTCTGTTCGAGGTCGAGCCAGAGGTCGTTCTGAGTGTTCGGGGTCAGCGTCAGGCGCAGGCCAAGCGAGTGCTGGCGCGATTCCGCCGGCGACGGGCCGCGCTGGCTGATGCTGCCACCGGCCGAGTTCGACTGCAGGTCGGAGTCGGCGCGCCGGTACAGGTTGCCGCGGATGGCCAGGCCGAGCATGTCGGTCTTCAGCGGGCCGTTCAGGTAGAAGCCGAACTTGCTGGTGCCGCCTTCGTCGCTGTTCTCCGGAACGCCCAGCTCCATCGAGACCGAGCCGCCCCATTCGTGCGCAACCTTGCGGGTGATGATGTTCACCACGCCGCCCATCGCGTCGGAGCCGTACAGCGTGGACATCGGGCCGCGGATGACCTCGATCCGCTCGATCGCCGCCGGCGGCGGGATCAGACTGGTCAGCGCGTCGCCGAAACCGTTCGGCGTGATGTCGCCGGCCACGTTCTGGCGGCGGCCATCGACGAGGATCAGCGTGTATTCGCTGGGCATGCCGCGGATGCTGATGTTCAGGCCCCCGGTCTTGCCGGTGGCGCCACGCACATCGATGCCCTCGACCTCCTTGAGAGCCTCGGCCACGTCGCGGTACTGCCTGGTCTCGAGCTGCTCGCGGGTGATGACCGAGATCGATGCCGGGGCCTCCTGCAGAGCCTGCTCGAAGCCGCTGGCGCTGACCACGACCTCGCTCAGAGTGGATTCGCCGGCGGGCGCTGTGCTCTGGGCGAGCGCAGGAGTGGCCAGAGCGTAGAGAGCGAAGCCGACCGCCGAAGCCAGGGGCAGGGGTCGGAGGGCGCGATGGATGGGTGTCATGAGTGTGGGGTCCGGGATGTCGAAACAAATTGAAACAGCCGGAATCATAATGAGAATGATTACCAGATCAAGGTTTGATCCCATCGACCGTATCGTTATGGCCTCAGATACGATCAAACGTATCGTTATGGCCTCATCTCGGCCCGGTCGGCATCGTCGATCGGGTCGACATCGTCGATTCGTCCGGCATCGATCACGGTGCGGCATCGGTCGGGGCGGCCCGTATAATCATGGATCCAGTCCCCCAGCCATCCTCCCAGATGCCCGCCTACCTGACGTTGCCGGGACAGCCGGCCCTGTCCGATTTCCGTATTGCCCACCTGCTCGAACGCCTGCGCCGGATCGACGTTCGGGTTGCGGCGGTGGAAGTCCGCTACGAGCACTACGTCTGGGCCGATCGGGA
The DNA here is from genome assembly GCA_041678445.1 of Burkholderiaceae bacterium. GTDB lineage: Bacteria > Pseudomonadota > Gammaproteobacteria > Burkholderiales > Burkholderiaceae_E > Zeimonas. Next base: position 9,266 of record JBAYOD010000096.1, read on the forward strand.
ACCGACGGCCGACGAGCAGGCCCGTCTGCGTGCACTGCTCGACGCCCCCGACGGCAGGCCGGCGGTGCTGGAGCCGGGGGCGGCGCGCTTCTGGACCGTGCCGCGGCTCGGCACGGTGTCACCGTGGGCCAGCAAGGCCAGCGAGATCGTCCGCAACTGCGGCATCGCTTATGTGCGCCGCATCGAGCGCGGGGTGGTCAGCACGGTGCGGCCGCGCGCCGGACTGCTGGCCGGACTCACGGGCAAGCGCGATTTCGGCCCGGACGACCTGGCGCGCCTGGGGGCTGCGCTGCACGATCGGATGACCGAATCGCTGCTGCTCGCGCCGCCCGATCCGGCGCAACTGTTCGCCTCGCTGCCGGGCAAGCCGATGCAGCGCATCGCGGTCGGCGAGCGGGGCAGGGCGGCCCTGGTCGAAGCCAATGAAACGCTCGGTCTGGCCCTGTCGGACGACGAAATCGATTACCTGCTCGACGCTTTCAGCGGGGCGGGTCGCGATCCCAGCGACGTCGAACTGATGATGTTCGCGCAGGCCAACTCGGAGCATTGCCGGCACAAGATCTTCAACGCGAGCTGGACGCTCGACGGTGAAGCCCGCGAGGAATCGCTGTTCGGGATGATCCGCAGTACGCATGCGGCCAACCCGCGCGGCACCGTCGTGGCCTATTCGGACAACGCGGCGATCCTCGAAGGCGGGATGGGCCGGCGCTTTCAGGCAGGCGAGGCAGGCGTCTATTCGGCCGAGCCGCTGCTGATCCACAGCCTGCTCAAGGTGGAGACACACAATCATCCGACCGCGATTGCGCCGTTTCCGGGGGCGGCCACCGGCGCGGGCGGCGAGATCCGTGATGAAGGTGCAACGGGCCGCGGGTCGCGGCCGAAGTTCGGGCTGACCGGGTTCACGGTTTCGAATCTGTGCATCGACGGCTTCGTCCAGCCCTGGGAGAATGCCGCCGACACCACCGCGGCACTTGCCGAGCGCGACCCGGTCGCCGACGAAAGCCTGCATCCCTACGGTCGGCCGGAGCGGATCGCTTCGCCGCTGCAGATCATGATCGAGGGGCCGGTGGGCGGGGCGGCGTTCAACAACGAGTTTGGCCGGCCCAATCTGCTCGGCTACTTCCGCACCTACGAACAGAACGTCGGCGGGCGGGTGCGCGGTTACCACAAGCCGATCATGATCGCCGGCGGCGTCGGCAGTCTCGATGCCCGCCATGCCCACAAGCTCGACCTGCCGGTCGGCACGCTGCTCATCCAGCTCGGTGGGCCCGGCATGAGGATCGGACTGGGCGGCGGTGCTGCCTCCAGCATGGGGGCCGGCAGCAACACCGCCGAGCTCGATTTCGATTCGGTTCAGCGGGGCAATCCCGAAATCCAGCGACGCGCGCAGGAGGTGCTCGACCGCTGCCAGGCCCTGGGCGAGGCGAACCCGATCCGCGCGATCCACGACGTTGGTGCGGGCGGCCTGTCCAATGCCTTTCCCGAACTGGTCTACGGTGCCGACCGGGCCGGGCGCTTCGATCTGGCCCGCGTACCGGTCGAGGAGAGCGGCATGTCGCCGGCCGAGATCTGGTGCAACGAGTCGCAGGAACGCTATGTGCTGGCGATCGCGCCGGAATCCCTGCCGCAGTTCCATGCGATGTGCGCGCGCGAGCGCTGTCCCTATTCGGTGATCGGCACGGTCAGCGATGACCGGCAGCTGGTGGTCGCCCACAGCGAGGGTGGCGAGGATGCGCTGGGCGCGCCGGTCGACATGCCGATCGACGTCCTGCTCGGCAAGCCGCCGCGCATGCACCGGACCGGCCTGCGCCAGGCGCGTGCGCTGCCGCCCGTCGATGCGGTCGGTTTCGAGCTGGCCGACATCGCGGAGCGCGTCCTGCGTTTGCCGGCAGTGGCCTCGAAGGCGTTCCTGATCACGATCGGCGACCGTGCGGTCGGCGGCATGACGGCGCGCGACCAGCTGGTCGGACCCTGGCAGGTGCCGGTTGCCGACTGTGCCGTCGGACTCGTCGACTTCGAGTCCTTCCGCGGCGAGGCGCTGGCAATGGGCGAGCGCACGCCGCTGGCGGTGATCGACCCGGCAGCAGCCTCGCGGATGGCGGTGGCCGAGGCGGTGACCAACCTGGCTGCGGCGCCGGTCGCGTCGATCGACGCGATCAAGCTGTCGGCCAACTGGATGGCTGCCTGCGGCGACCCGGC
>JBAYOD010000097.1:0-11451 GCA_041678445.1 Burkholderiaceae bacterium
CTGCCGGCTCCTGCACCCGCGAAATTCTCGCTCGCGAGCCGTTCGAGGCGCGTCGCACAGCACAGCCCCGCGAAATCCTCGCGAACATGCAGCCCAGCGTCTCCGGGCGACGGCGACGGCGCGCCGCGTATCTGCCGGAGAAGCCGGTCCAGGGCCGGATCGTCGCGCAGCAGGCAATGCAGCACGTCCAGCCAGCCCGGATCGGCAAGCTGCAATCGCCCGAACTCGCGCAACTCGTCGGCCAGCAGCGCCAACGCCAGCCGCGCATCATTGACCGGATCGTTGCGGCACTCCGAGACGATCTTGTAGCCCTTGATCAACCGGTGATAAGGATTGCGCGGAAAAGCCAGCGGCGAGAGCTCGAGCGTGTCGACGACCGGCAGCTCCCGCAAGGCCAGACCGGAGAACTGCCCGACCAGTGCGGGCAGGTCATGGCGACGCAGATTGTGGCCGGCGACGATGTCGGCCCCGGCAGCGAACTCGTTCAGGCGCCGGACAACGGTCTCGCGCGAACTCCGGGCAACCGCGACATCCAGTGCGGCCTCGCGATCGGAGCGCACGGCTCCGATCCGGAAGATCCGATCTGCCCGGCCCGGATCCGACTCGACATCGACCGACAGGAAGACGACGCCGGCGGGCAAGCCGGAAACAGCTAACTCTTGAGCCGGATCGGAAACGGCCTGGGCGGAGTCCATGACTTGCGCACGGTATTGGAGTGGTGGCCTCGCATCGGGCGGATGGAATCACGGTAGGGCCGGAGGTCTGTCCCGGCTCGGGAAGAAAGCCTATTACGCGGACCCCGGCGCGTCGAGGGAACGATCCCCCAGGCGGCGCTTTCGGGCTTGCATACGGTCAGTCCGGCGACTTCGACGAGTCCGGCGGGCCCGCCCGCTTCGACCCCGTTCAGACTCATCTCATGTTGGAAAAGACGCCACGATGGATGCGGGCGTCATGGCTGGGAATTCCGCAACCAGGCCAGATCGTTCGCCCATTGGCGGCGCTCGGCCGCTGCGTCCTCGAACAGGGCATCGGTCTTCTCCAGAACCAGGGTGAAAGGCCGACCAGTGCGCCGCGTCACGTGCCGCACCGGCAACTCGTGACGATCGATGAGCTGGTGGATGACCTGCCGCTTGTCCTGAGCCAGCCGCCATTCCAGACGCCGTTGCGACGCGGCTCCCAGGAAACGCGCCAGAACGTCGCCCAACTCACCCACGCAGTCCGGTGGCGGCGGGATCGACCAGTCGTCGGCGGCGCGCTCGGGCTGTGCCAATCGCGCGGTGAGCACCTGCATGCAATGCGCATGCACGGGCGCCAGTCCCAGGCCGGTCGCGTCGGACAGGTCCGCGCCCACGGCGCGCAGCACACGAAGTGGCACATCCAGCGGAAGTCCGTCGGACAGCAGGACGTCGATGATCCGTTGCCGCAAGTCCGGGCGCCTGGCATCGCGGCTGCCACGAAGCAACGCCTGCAAGGCCGGGCCAGTGTCCCTCAGCGCTCGTGCCATGGCCTTGCCCCCGGTGCGCGCCCGAATTTGACCGATCAGCTTCTGCAGCCAGTTCCAGCGCTCCGCCACCAGAAGCGCTGCCACTGCCGGTCCGTCCACTGCCGGTCCGTCCACTGCCGCCGTCGCACTCAAGACGCGGGTCAGTTCCGGCAAGGTCTGCGCCAGCCACTCCAGCTGGATGCCAGGTGACTCGTAGCGCGTCGTCCACTGGCGCAGGCGCTGCGCGCACCAGTCGAGGCCGTAGCGCTCGACGAGTCGCACCAGTTGCGACGCCATCTCCGGCATCAGTTGCTGCAGCGAGAACGGCGCCAACAGGCCGGCAGCGGTCTGCGCATCGTCCAATGCAATGGCCACGGGCAGGGTGACACCCAGCAGGCCGGCGCCATCGCCGCCGGCCACGGTCCTGCTCCAGAAAGGCAGTACGCGCTGGGCCCATTCCAGCGCTTGCACCGGATCACCGGCCTCGAGCCGGCCGGCAATCTGCTCGATGGCCCAAGGCGCCGACTGCCGGGCGCGGATGACGAAAGCACCCTCGCGCGGCCACATCACCACGGCCGCACGGTGATACCAGCGATCGACCGTGTTGCCGTAGTTGCCCATGTAGCCTTCGTACTCGGACTGGAAGGGTGTGCAGTCGACCGAAGGGCGGGTGAAACACAGTTCCGCCTCGTCGACGCGATCGGCATCCGCAGGCAGCCCGCTGCCGTCGGGAGCGAGCCAATGGCGCAGTCCGATCCCGCTTTCGATCAATTCACCCAGGACCGGCTCGCTGGCGCCGTCGTCGAGCATGTCCTCATCGAGGTCTTCATCGTCTTCCTCGTCATCCCAGCGGCCGTGCTCCCAGCGACCGTATTCCTGGTAGTCGTCCTCGGCCGTCCAGGTCTCGTGAACATCGGCCAGGGCAAGGAAGATTTCTGCATCCAGTCGTTGCGCCACCTTGCGCAGCGCCGCGGCGCGCGGCACGTCCGCACCCTTGAGACGGGCCCAGGAAAGGCCGCTCTGGGTGTACTGGTGATCCAGTAGATAGACCAGGCGGTCCGGCGGCTCGGTTGCCGTATCGCCCTTCCAGCGCGGCGTGGGCGGCGTCCGCCAGAAGGCACGCACCGCGTCGGTCAGATCGGCAAGATCCTGCGCCGGCACATCGGCGGCCTGGTGGGCACCCCCGGGCAGAATCAGGTTGTAGGTGAGGGCAACGCGATAGCCCTGCTTCACCGGGCGGACTTCGTGATGGCAATCGGCATAGAACGCGAGCATGCCGAGCCGGCTGGCCGAACCGCGGGCGCGCAGCACCTGGCCCTGGTGCGACACGACGAACTCCCCGCCGGTGAACCTCGACGGCAGCGTGACGACCAGCGAGCCCAGCATGCCGTCGGCCGTTTCCGAATCCTGATGCACTGCGAAGAACTGGCCCGGCGCATACACCAGCAGGTTGTGCAGTTCGGCATCGACCCGGGTGCCGGCCGGCAGTCCCAGATCGCGGCTCACCCGCTCCAGCGCACGATCGAGCACGGCCTGCCACTGGGGCGAATCGAAGCGGATCCGGCTGACCGGAATCTCCCAGGTATCGCGCACGCGCGGATCGAGTCGTGTCTGGTCCTTGTAGCCGTGATGCGCCGGTTGCGCCACGGTGCACAACCGCTGCGCCGTCTGGCTCGTCACCGGCAGAGGTATGCTGCCGACACCTTCGATATGCAATCGCGGATCCGCCTGGACGGCAAAGCGCGTCGCAAACGCGCCACTCGTGTCCAGCGCGGCGAGCAATCCGGCGAGGGCCTGGGCGGCCGTGTTCATCTTCGATCCGCCAGCGGCAATGTCACGCGGAACACCGCCCCGCCATTCGGGTTGTTGGCGCCCAGCGCCAGATCGCCGCCGAGGCGACGCATGATCTGCCAACTGATCGCCAGTCCCAGGCCGGCACCCGGCGTCGCTGTCTGCGTGTGCGACCAGCCGCGGCGGAACTTGGAGAAGATCAGGTCGCGCTCGTCTGCGCGGATGCCCGGGCCATTGTCCTCGATCCGCACTTCGTACTGGCCCTGTCGGATGCGGCTGCTGACGCGCACCCAGGGCGCGGGGTGGGTGTTGTACTTGATCGCGTTCGCGATCAGGTTGATGAAGACCTGGCTCAGCCGGTCGGCTTCGGCCATCACCTCGGCGCCGTGCGCGCGCTCGCCCGACTCCAGCCGCACCCGCGTGCCATCGGCCAGGCCCTGGCAGACATCGATGGCCTGGTCGAGCGCGTGCTCGGGGGTGATGCGCGCCAACTGCCACGGCGCCTCGCCATGTTCGAGCAGGTTCAGCTCCAGCGTGCTGTCGAGCAGCCGCGTCAGGCGCAGGCTTTCGTCGTGGATGATGCGCAGGAAGCGCTGTGAGCGTTCGGCGTCCAGCCCGCGGCCGTCGAGCAGGATCTCGGAGAATGAACGGATCGAGGTCATCGGCGTGCGCACCTCATGGCTGACCTGGCTCAGGAAGTGATCCTTCTCCACGTCCTGCCGGCGCAGCCGCTCGTTGGCCTGGCCCAGTTCGCGCGCGGCCGCTTCGAGCTGGCGCGACTTGTCCTTCAACTGGCGACTGTATTCGCGGATGCGCTGGGTCTCGTCGGCGATGCGCACCAGTTCGTTCAGGCTGATCGTTTCGCCAGTGACCACCTGGGAGATCATCGCGTGCGCCGAGGCGCCGCCGATGCTGCCGGCCAGCGTGCGCTCCAGCCGGGTGATGAAGGCGTTGTCGGCCAGCGGCGGTTCGTCGCCACGGCCCTGTTGCCGCGCGGCCTGGCGAAACAGGCGCTGCGCCTCCTCCACGCCGAGGATGCGTTGCGCGATCACGCTCAGGTCGTGCGTGGCGGCCGAGCGGCGCAGCAGGCCGTCGGTGGCTTCGGCGGAGGTGCGGAAGACGTCGACGAACAACGCGCTCTGCAGCCGTTCCAGCGGATGCGGCTCGCGGCACAGCGATACCACGACGAACAGCAGGGTGTTGACGCTCAGGCTCCAGAAGATGGCGTGCACCAGCGGATCGACACCGGTCATGCCGAACAGGGCCTGGGGCCGCAGCAGCGCGATGCCGAACAGCCCCTGGTCCAGTACCTGGCGCGAGACGACCAGGTCGCCGCCGAAGCTGGGCAGGAACAACGTGTAGGCCCACAGCACCGTGCCGGCCAGCAGTCCGGCGAAGGCGCCGGCGGTGTTGGCCTGGCGCCAGAACAGCCCGCCGATCAGGCAGGGCAGCACCTGCGCGGCACCGGCGAAGGCGATCAGGCCAATGGAGGCCAGCGCCTCGGAGTCGCCACCGAGCCGGAAGTAGGCAAAGCCCAGGCCCAGCATCACGCAGATGCTGATGCGCCGGCTCACCAGCAGGAAGCGGCGGATCTCGCCGCTGGCGCTTCGCGATACCCAGCGCAGCCGCATCGCCAGCGGCATCACGATGTGGTTGGAAATCATCGTCGACAATGCGATGCAGGCCACGATCACCATCGAGGTGGCAGCCGAGAAGCCTCCCAGGAAGGACAGCAGCGCCACGTCGTGGCGGCTGGCCCAGATCGGCAGCGTCAGCACGAACATGTCGGGATTGGCGTCGGCGGGCAGGAAGTTGAGCCCCGCGATCGCGATCGGCAGCACGAACAGGCTGAGCAGGAACAGGTACAGCGGGAACAGCCAGGCGGCGGTGCGCAGATGCGATTCGTCGACGTTCTCCACCACCGTGACCTGGAACTGGCGCGGCAGGCAGATCACCGCCCCGGCCGACAGCAGGGTCAACACCACCCAGCGCGGGCCGAAGGCGTCCTGGGCGTGCAGGATCTCGGGCGAGGCCAGCTCGAAGATCTGTTCCGCCCCGCCCGCCACGCCGAACACCGCCAGCAGGCCCACCGCCAGCAGCGCCACCAGCTTGACGACCGCCTCCAGCGCGATGGCGGCGACCACGCCATGGTGGCGCTCCTTGGCGTCGACGTTGCGGGTGCCGAACAGGATGGTGAACACGGCCATGCCAGCGGCGATCCAGAACCCGATCTGGTACTCCGAGCCGGCGTTGTGCATTTCGGTGAGGGTATCGGGGCCGCTGTTGCTGATGACCTGGAAACTGGTGGCCACGGCCTTCAGCTGCAGTGCGATGTAGGGCGTGGTGCTGACCACCGCGATCAGCGTGACCAGCGCCGCCAGGGTGGTGCTCTTGCCATAGCGCGACGAGACCATGTCGGCGATCGAGGTGATGCCCTGCGCATGCGCGATGCGCACGATCTTGCGCAGCAGCACCCACCAGCCGATGAAAGCCACGGTGGGACCGACGTAGATGGTGGCGAACTCCAGGCCGCTGCGCGCGGCCGACCCCACGGCGCCATAGAAGGTCCACGAGGTGCAGTAGATCGAGATCGACAGCGTGTAGACCACCGGCGACTGCAGCCAGCCCGGCCGCCCGTTGCGCGACCGGCGATCGCCGAGAAAGGCCACCGTGAACAGCAGCGCCACGTACAGCAGCGCGGTGACGAGGACGACGTTGGCCGACAGCATCGCTGCGCCTGGCGGAGATTCCGGGTGTTCAGTCGCGCGACGCTGGCGGGGCCACGGTTGGCGGCGCGAGCCGACGGGCCAGCAGCGCTGCGGCGACGATCAGCGCCAGCCAGACTCCGAACAGGTAGGCCACGATCAGCGGCACACCCCCCACGGTGCGTGTCTCGGTGAACAGGGTGATCACCGGCGGCATCAGCAGGAACAGCGCCAGCGCCGGCAGCAGCGCAGCGGCATCGCGCAGGCGCGGCGTTCCGGGGTCAGGAGGCTTCAAGATCCCTCCCCGCGGCCTGGGATGCGGCCAGCTCGCGCACGCGCTCGAGAACCTCGCGGTTGGAGAAAGGCTTGGTCATGAAGCCCTCCGCGCCGATCTCCTCGACCATGCGGCGGTCCTGCGCCTGGCCCTTGGCGGTGAGGACGATGACCGGGATGCGCCGCAGCGCCGCGTCGGCTTTCGCGGCCTTGAGCACCTCGAAGCCGTTCATCCTGGGCAGCATCAGGTCCAGGATCAGCAGGTCGGGAGCCCTCGCGCGCAGTTCGCGCAGCGCGGTGTCGCCGTCGAGTACCGCGCGCACGGCATAGCCTTCACGCTCCAGCACGAAGCTCAGCGATTCGACGATATGGGGTTCGTCCTCCGCGATCAGTACGCAAGTGGGCATCGATCCTCTCCTCCGTCAGCTTCATCCGGCGCTTGTTCCACGCTTGTTCCGCGCATCTTTCCGCTCAGTGTAGCGCGACCTTCATGGCGCGAGGACAGGATCTTCTGCGCGGTAGACGCAGTCGCGGCGCACGCACAGCCGGCAGTTCGGACCGACAGGCACCGCTGGCGCGGACGAGGAAAGGTCCAGCCCGGCGCCGTAGACGGTCTGGTCTGCGTGCAGCACATCGCAGGCGAGCATGATGGATTGCAGCCGCCGCGGCAGCGAGAAGGCCGGTCGGCTCTTCTCGACGGTGCGCGCAACGAACAGCAGCCGCTGACCGTCGGGAAACGCCGCCAGTTGGCGGACGATGGTCCCGGGCACGTGGAAGGCCTGGTACACGGCCCACATGGGGCAGGCCGGCCCGTGCCTGGGCAGCGCCAGCCGCGGCAGCGGGAAGCGCTTGCTGGTGAAACCCGCGGCATCGACGCGCATCAGCGCAAAAGGCAGGCCGGCCGCACCCGGGCGGCGCAGCGTGATCAGCCGGTGGCAGACCTGCTCGAAGCTCGCGCCGAAGCGCTGCACAAGGCGATCCACGTCGTAGCGCAGGCGCTGCGCCGCCTCCAGGAAGGGTTCATAGGGCAACAGCACCGCAGCCGCCAGGTAGGCGCCGAGCGCGCGGCGGGCGCGCTGGCGGGCGGCGTCGGTGCCCAGCTGGCTGGCCTGGGCGAGGATGCCGTCCACCGGCCGCCCCTGCATGAACAGCCCGGTGGCCAGGCGCGCCAGCTCGAAGCGGCGCGTGGCCGGCACGGCCTCCTCGGCCAGCACCAGGCGGCGCTCGGCGGCATCGAAGGCGACCATGTAGCGGACTTCGCCGGGAACGAGTTCGGCCACCGGCCTGACGGCCACCTGCACGCCGTGCTCGCGCTGCAGGTAGTCGGTCAATGCCGCCTCGCTGCAGTCGCCCGCGTCGCCACCGATGGCGCTGGCACGGAACTGCGCCGCCGCGCGCTCCAGCTCCTCGAAGTAGTTGTCGCGATCGAAGAGGAAATCGTCCACCTCCTCGGCCGGCGTCACCGAGCGCGTGCCGGCAGCGTCCTTGTCGAAGAAGGCGGCCAGCGAGCGTGCCACTTCGGTCAGGCGCGTGCTCTCGTGGTTGACGATGGCCACGAAGCGTGCGCGCCGCGCCGCGTCCAGCCCGTCGCCGGCCTGCAGGATTTCCGCCGACGAGCGGATCGCGGTCACCTGCGTGAGCAGGCTGTGCACCGCGTCGCTCAGGAAGGGGTCCTGGTGCAAGCGGTCCGACAGTGCGTTGACCGCCTGGCCGCGGTCCACCCAGGCGCTATGCAAGCGGGCCAGCGCACGCGCCCATTCGCGGTGCCGGCCGGCCAGCACGTGCGCGCTGCCCGGCTCCAGACGCAGGTCGGCCAGCAGCGGCTCGCCGCAGAGTTCTGCGAGATCGGCCATGAGCCGGCGTTCGGCGGCGCCATCGATCTCGGACAGCGCCAGCCCCAGCGCGTTGGCGATGCGCTTGAGCAGCGCGCCACCGATGCTGCGCTTGCCGCTCTCGATCAGGTTCAGGTACGAGGCCGAAATGCCCGCGCGGGCGGCCAGCGCCGCCTGGGTGATGCCCAGCGCGCGCCGACGCTCGCGCAGCGTGGCGCCGACCAGCGAAGCGCCGGCCGGCGGGGCGGTCAGCGGCCGGCGCACAGCCCCCGCCGATGCTGCGACGCAATGTCAAATATCCACTGTGCTGTGGTCATTTCAATATTGAAATTTACTCAAATCGTCAATGAAGTCAATAGCTTGTTGCGACATTGACAAACCAGGTCGATGATGAATCCACAGTCGTAAGGTGTTGGTCTGCGCCAGCATCTTCCGATGATCCCTTCATCGAGGAGCGAACAAATGTCGCAGTCCAGATTCACTAAGCCCAATACTGCCGGCGTGTCACGCCGGCGCGTGCTGCAGGCCGCTGGCGCCGGCGGGATCGCGATGATCCCCGGCCTTGGCGGCGTCGGCTGGGTGCACGCGCAGGACAAGCCGGCCATCGGTACCTGGCCCGCCGGCTCGAAGGGCAGCAGCGTCTACATCGCCGCGGCGGTACCGCTGACCGGCACCTACGCCGTGCAGGGCGCCGACGAGCTCAAGGGCTGGGAACTGGCGGTCGAGCACATCAACACCAACCACCCGCTGATGAAAGCGCTCGCCCCCAAGGTGAACAACGGCGTACTGGGCAAGAAGGTCGAGCTGAAATCGGCCGATTCCGCCGCCAAGCCCAATCAGGCGCTGCAATCGGCGCAGACCTTCATCAACCAGAGCAAGGTGATCCTGATGACCGGGTCCACCTCGTCGTCGGTAGCGGTCGCGATGAACAAGTTTGCCCAGCGCGAGAAGATCCTCTACATGCCGGGCATCTCGGGCTCGAACGACACCACCGGCAAGGACTGCGTGCGTTACAGCTTTCGCCAGGGCTTCTACGGCGAGATGGCGGCCAACGCCATCGGCCCGGTGATGCTCAAGGAGTTCGGCAAGAACCGCAAGGCCGCGTTCATGACGCCGGACTACACCTACGGCCACACCACCACGAAGTCGGTGCTGGACTACATCACGCAGGAAGGCGGCTGGACCATCGTGACCAACCAGGTCTCGCCGCTGGGCACTCAGGACTTCAGCCAGTACCTGACCAACATCGCCAACTCCGGCGCCGAGTTCCTGATCAACGTGAACTGGGGCCGCGACGCGGTGCTCTCCAGCCAGCAGGCCAAACAGTTCGGCCTGCTGCCGAAGATGACGCTGGTGCTGCCTTACCAGATTCCGTTCATCGCGCGCGAAGCGGGTGTCGACATCACCGAAGGCGTCCTGGCCGCCACCGACTTCTGGTGGACGCTGGAGGACAGGTTCCCGCTGGCCAAGCAGTTCGTCGAGGCTTTCCACAAGAAGCACGGCTACCGGCCCGAGTGGGGCGCCGAGAACGCCTACGTGAGCTTCGCGCACTGGGCGCGCATGGTCACCGAGGCCGGCAGCTTCTACCCGCCCGACGTGATCAGGCAGTTCGAGAAGGGCGAGACCATCCCGTCGCTGCTGGGTGACGTGCACTACCGGCCCGAGGACCACCAGTGCGTGCGCCCGGTGGTGCTGGTGCGCGGCAAGGCCAAGAAGGACATGAAGAACGACGAGGACTTCTGGGAGGTGATCGACATCGTCCCCGGCGAAAAGGTGATCCAGGCACCCGACGCCTTCGGTTGCAAGCCGGGCAACTACACCTGACCCGCCGCGCGCGCCGCCGCCTCGACTTCGACGGCGGCGGCACGCGAACGCCTTCACCGACAACCAGGACGAACGCTCGTGCTCAACTGGGCCAACTTCATCTCGCAGTGCTTCAACGGGTTGGTGCTGGGAGCGCTCCTGGCGCTGATCTCATCGGGCCTGACGATCATCTACGGGACGCTCGGCGTGCTGAACCTCGCGCATGGCGCGATGTTCATGCTCGGCGGGTATGCCGGCTGGGTCGCCTACACGTACACCGGATCGTTCCTGGTCGCGCTGGCGGCCGGCGCGATCTTCGTGATGCTGGTGGGCGTGCTGACCGAGCGGCTGATCATCCGTCACTTCTATGCCCGTCCGCCCGAGGATCAGTTGCTGGTCACCTTCGGCCTGGGCATCGTCTTCGTCGAGGCGGTGCGCTTCTTCTTCGGCAGCCTGTCGAAGACCCTGCCGCCGCCGGAACCGCTGCAGGGAATCACCTCGCTGGGCTTCATGGTCTATCCGACCTACCGGCTGGCACTGCTCGGCATCGTGGCAGTGGCGCTGCTGGTGCTGTACTTCATCCTCTACCGCACGCGCCTCGGGATGATCGTGCGCGCCGGCATCGAGGATGCGGTGATGGTCGATTCGCTGGGCATCAACATCCAGAAGGTGTTCATGCTGGTGTTCGGCATCGGCGCGATGGCCGCCGGCTTCGCCGGAGTCGCCAATGCGCCGGTGGTCGCGATCGCGCCCGACGTGGGAGACGCGATCCTGGTTCAGACCTTCGTCGTCGTGGTCATCGGCGGTGTCGGCTCCTTCCCCGGGGCGGTGCTCGGCGGCCTGATCGCGGGCGAGATCATCAGCCTGACCTCGATCGTCGACCCTGCCTATTCCTACGTGATGCTGTTCGTCGTGATGACGCTGGTGCTGGTGCTGCGTCCCTACGGGCTGCTCGGCACGGTCGGCCGCGAATAAGACAAACCGGAACCGCCCCCTGCGATGCCAACCCGACAACGCCCCCTCATCGTCGAAGCCCTGACGCTGCTCGCACTGATCGCTGCGCCCTTTGTGCTGCCGCACCTGGGTTTCTCGCCGACGACCATCAACCGGATCCTCATCTGGGGCCTGGTGGGCATCGGCTTCGACCTGCTGTTCGGCTTCACCGGGCTGCTGTCGTTCGGCCAGGCCGCGTTCTTCGGCACCGGCGGCATGTTCGCGGCCTACCTGCTGGTCGAGACCTCGTTCGACAACACCATCGCGGCGGCGCTGGCCGGCATGATCGTGGCCGGCATCATCGGCTACCTGATCGGCCTGCTGGCGCTGCGGCGCACCGGCATCTACTTCGCGATGATCACAGTAGCCATCGCCGAGGTGTTCTTCTTCCTGGAGTTCAACCCGCTGTCGGCCTATACCGGCGGCGAGAACGGGCTACCCGGGGTGCCGGCGCCGAACCTGAAGCTGGGTTTCACGACCCTCCTTTTCGACAGCAACTGGAAGATGTACGGCTTCTTCGCGTTCTGGTACTTCCTCGGCATCGTGATCGCGCTGCGCATCGTGCGCTCGC
>JBAYOD010000098.1:0-11446 GCA_041678445.1 Burkholderiaceae bacterium
GGCGGGAGCGCAGCGAGTTACGCCGCGCAGCCAGGAACCCGAGCACCGAGGGCAGCCCCGCGCAGCGGGGCCAAGCACCGGCGCCGGCCAGGCCAAGCCCCCCGCACCTTGGCTGCCCCAGGCGCTCGAACGCGAAACCGGATGAGGCCGACCGGCCGAGCCCTTCCCCGCCGGCCGTTCAGTGTTTACACTCGGCGCTACCCGTCCCGCCTGGATCGATCCCCCTTGTTTCGCGCCGAGCCCGCCTTCGCCGTCCTGGAAACCGAGACCGCGCCCCCTGCAGACAGCGAACCGCGCACCGGCGGCCCGGTCCGGCGCGGGATCGGCCTGGCGCTGGCGATCTTCGCGATCGCCTTCGTCTGCTGCCTGATCGCCCGCCTGCTCTCGTCGCCGGCACCGGCCGTGCTGCTGGTCTGGCCGGCCGCCGGGGTGGCGCTGGCCTTCGCCTGGCGCTATGGCGCCGCCTGGGTCCTGCCGGCCGGTGGCGCGGCCGCGCTCTGGGTCTGGCTGGAAACCCGCGCCCCCGGCGCCACTGCCGCGGCCTTTGCCGCTTCAGTGGTCGGCCCCGCCCTGGCGGCGCGGCTGATGCGCCAGCTGGCCACCTGGAAACCCGCCGACTACCGGCTCGACGCCTCGATACGCTTTGCGGTCCTGGTGATCCTGGTCGCCGCGCCGCTCGACGCCCTGTTCGCCTCCCTCGGAGTCGGCAGCGCAACCACAGTGCAGACCAGCCTGCCGCAACGCCTGGCGGTCTGGTGGCTGATCGACGCGCTCGGAATGCTGCTGTTCGCACCCGCCCTGCTCGCCTGGCTGGGCAATGGCGACACGCCGGGCGGCCAGGCTGCTGCCGGTGAGGCGCCGGCAGCAGCTCACCGGCTGACCGCCCCCGACACCATGGCCCTGCTCGCCACCGCCTGCCTGGCAGCGGCCAGCGTCGGCCTGGTCTTCATCGGTCACCCCGAGTTCTCGCGCGCCCTGTTCTTCCTGTACTTTCCGATCGCGGCGTGGACGGCGATCCGTTGTGACGAACCGACCACTGCACTGACCCTGCTGGTGACCGGACTGCCGCTGCTCGCGCTGCGCGCCTGGCAGCTCGAATCGGCCGCGCTGCCGGCGGCCTACGGACTGGAAGCGACCGTCCTGCTGGCCTGCGCCGCAATCGTCTCGCTGATGCTGCAGGCCACTGCCGCCGACCGCCGCTTCGCGCTGGCACGGATGGCCCGTCAGGCCCGTGAGGACCTGTCCACCGGCCTGCTCAATGATCGCGGGCTGATCGCCGTCCTCGATGAGCGGCTGTCGGACGATGATCGCCGCGACCACGGTCTGATCGGCCTGTACCTGAGCAACTTCGACACCTTGAACGACCTGTGCGGTACGCTGCCGGCGATCCAGCTCGAACAGGACGTCTCGGCCACCCTGCGCCGCCAGCCCGGCGTGATCGCCGCCGCCCGGCTGTCGGCCGGCCGCTTCACGCTGCTGATCGAAGCCGCTTCGGTTTCCGAGGTCAGGGCGGTGGCGCGCGACCTCTATGCCCAGTTCAACGGCCAGTTGTTCCGCACCGAACATGGCAGCGTCCGGCTGCAGGTCTGCGTGGGCGGCCTGCTGCTCGACGGCGGTGCCCGCATCGACGCCGAGGACTGCATCGTCTCGCTGTCCGACGCCATGGCGATCGCAGCGAGCGTGCGCGAACCGCAACTCTTCGTCGAACCGCTGTCGCAGACGATGATCGACGCGCGGCGTTCGCACCAGGCCCGCATCGAGCAGATCCGCGAAGCGATCCGCGAACAGCGCTTCGCGCTGCATGCCCAACCGATCATCGATCCCGAGGCCCCGCCGGACAAGCTCTCGTACGAGATCCTGCTGCGCCTGGTCGATCGCGACGGCTGCCTGATCCGTCCGCCCGAATTCCTGTCGCTAGCCGGCCAGGCCCAGATGACGCCCGCCATGGATCGCGGCGTGATCCGTGCGGTCTTCAAATGGCTTGCCGACAATCCCCAGGCGCTGGCACGCACCTGGAAGTGCTCGATCAACCTGTCCGGCCTGACCATGAGCGACGGCACGATCGCCGCCTTCGTCCGCGAACAGCGGGCGTTGCATGCGATTCCGGCCGACGCGATCGTCTTCGAGATCACCGAGAGTGAAGCGATCCGGAACCCGGCCGCGGCCTCACGGCTGGTCGATGAACTGAAGGCGGAAGGCTTCGGCATCGCACTCGATGATTTCGGCACCGGCCTGGCCACCTTCGAATACCTGAAGCGCTTCCCGCTCGATTATCTGAAGATCGACGGCTCGTTCATCCGCAACGTCACGAGCAACCCGATCGATGAGGAAATCGTGCTGTCGACGGTGCGTGTGGCCCAGCATCTGAACGTGCGTACGGTGGCCGAGCACGTGCACAGCCAGGAAGTGCTCGACCGTCTGGTGGAGCTGGGCATCAGCCACCTGCAGGGCAATCTGATCGGCAACGCCTGCCCGCTGGCCGAACTGTTCCGCGGTGGCGATACCTGGTCGCGGATCGCCGCTCACCGCCGCGCGCGATCGTAGCGACGCCCGGACAGACCCTGCGGGGACGCCCCCAGCAGGCACAGCAGACGCAGCCAGCCGCTGGCGGCAACCGTACGCAGCACGCCGTGCTGGCGCCAGCGGCTGGCCGATACCCGCACCCGGGGCCGCAGCCGGGCCGGCCTGCGGCCGATCCGCTTGAGCCGGCGCGACAGTTCGACATCTTCCATCAGTGCGACCCGGGCAAAGCCATTGGATTTCACCCACAGGCTGCGATCGAGAAAGATCGCCTGGGTGCCCGAGCAGACGCCGGTCAGGCGCGTGGACAGGTTGGTTGCGGCGGCAACGCCCCACAGCAGCGGGTTGACCGAATCCAGCCGGATGACGAAGCAGCCCCAGAGCCGGCCCCGTTCATCGACCGCTCTGCGCACGGCCTGCGCCCAGCCCGGCTGCAGCCGGCAATCGGGATGAAGGAACAGCAGGACGTCACCGGACGCGCAGGAGGCGCCCGCGTTCATCAGGCTGGCGCGTCCGCGGCTGGAAGCGGCCACGAACTGTGCACCCGCCTGAGCGGCAATCGCCGCCGTGTCGTCATCGCTGCCGCCATCGGCGACGATCAGCTCATCTGCCTCGGCCCGGGCTGAATCCAGGCAGCCGGCAAGGGCAGCAGCCTCGTTCAACGCGGGTACGATCACCGAGATCCTCGATACCCCCTGTATTCCTGTCATCCGGTTCCGGTCGGCAGGGCTCAGCCTGCCTGTTCATCCTCTTCATCGCATCGGCCGCCACTTCGTCGGCCCTCGACGATTGGTGACCCCCGTGGTGGTGACCTTACAGGCCGGACCGAAGCCACCCCCGCCCGGGGTCTCGATCACGAACAGATCGCCGGCCTCGAGTTCGGCCTTGTCGGCATGCGCGAGCCGTTCCACGCGACCGTCGACCCTCACCACGCTGCTGCGCCCCGGTTCTCCGGGTTCACCGCCCGCCGCCCCGAAGGCCGGATGGATCCGGCCATTGGCGAGGATCGAGGCGGTCATCGGTTCGAGGAAGCGAATCCTGCGGGTGCCGCCGTCACCGCCACGCCAGCGCCCTGCCCCGCCCGATCCGGTGCGGATCTCATAGCTCTCCAGGCGTACCGGAAAGCGCAGTTCGAGCACTTCCGGATCGGTCAGCCGCGAGTTGGTCATGTGCGTCTGGACCACGGCCGTGCCATCGAAGCCGCCGATCAGCTTGCCGTCGGGATCGAACAGGCCGCCGGCACCCGAACCGCCCGACACAGTCTCGTAGTACTGGTAGCGTGCATTTCCGAAGGTGAAGTTGTTCATCGTCGGCGTCCCCGATGCCATGACACCCAGAGCACCGTACAGACAGTTGGTGATGCACATCGAAGTTTCGACGTTGCCGGCCACGACGGCCGCCGGATAGCGGGGATTGAGCATCCGGCCCTCGGGCACGATCACGGTGATCGGTTTCAGGCAGCCGGCGTTCATCGGAATCTCGTCGTCGACCAGCGTGCGGAACACGTACAGAACCGCCGCCATCGTCACGGCCAGCGGCGCGTTGAAGTTGTTCGGCAACTGCTCCGAGCTGTCGCTGAAGTCCACGGTCGCGCTGCGGCGGGCCTGGTCGACAGTGATCTTCACGGCGATCCGCGCGCCGTTGTCCAGCGGCAGTTCGAAAGCGCCGTCGCGCAAGGCGCCGATCGCCCGGCGCACCGATTCCTCGGCGTTGTCCTGGACGTGATCCATATAGGCCATGACCACCTCCAGCCCGAACTGCCGGACCATCTTCAGCAGCTCTTCACGCCCCTTCTCGTTGGCAGCGATCTGGGCGCGCAGATCGGCAATGTTCTGTTCCGGATTGCGCGCCGGATAGCGGGTGCCGGTGAGCGCCTCGCGCAGCAGTGTCTCGCGAAAGACGCCGTTCTCGACCAGATGCAGGTCGGTCAGCAGCACGCCCTCCTCGTCGATGCTGTGGCTGTCGGGCGGCATCGACCCCGGCGTGATGCCGCCGATGTCGGCATGATGGCCACGCGAACCGACATAGAACAGGAGCCGCGTGCCGGCTTCGTCGAAGACCGGCGTGATCACCGTGATGTCGGGCAGGTGGGTGCCCCCGGCATAGGGGTCGTTCAGCACATAGACGTCGCCGGGCTTGAGCGGCGCCCCCGGCGGCGTGTTGCCGGGAGTCGCGACATGCTCGCGCATCACGGCCTGCACACTTGCCCCCATCGAACCGAGGTGGACCGGCATGTGGGGCGCATTGGCCACCAGATTGCCCTGGTCGTCGAAGATCGCGCAGGAGAAATCGAGTCTTTCCTTGATGTTCACCGAGTGCGCGGTGTTCTGCAGCCGGTAGCCCATCTGCTCGGCGATCGACATGAACAGGTTGCTGAAGATCTCGAGCATGACCGGATCGGCATCGGTGCCGATCGCGGTACGCCGCGGCCGCGGCAGGTGACGACCGAGCTCCAGGTTGCCGCTGGCATGCATCTGCGCCCGCCAGCCCGGCTCGACGATGGTCGTGGCGGTGGCCTCGACGATCACGGCCGGTCCGTCGATCCGGGTGCCGGCAGCGATCGATTCGCGCCGGTACATCGGCGCGTCATGCCACTGGCCGGCGACGAACAGCCGGACGGTCGTGCCGGCGGCCCCGGCAGCGGATCCGCCGGAGACCAGCGTCCCGGCCAGCGACGCGGCCGCTTCCAGCGCCTCGTCGGGCGAAGCCCCCAGGACCTCGACCACCGCCGACTCGACGATCAGATCCCGCCCGGGCAGCAGGAAAGCGAAGCGCTGCCGATAGGCCTGCTCGAAACCGGCACGCAACGCGTCGATGCTCCCCCAGGCCACCGACAGCGCCGTATCGGTGCCCTGGTAGCGCAGCATCACGCGGCGCACGGCACGCAGGGCATCGGCCTGCTCCCCCTGGGCAAGCAATTCGGTGCGCGCCGCCGCCTCCAGCGTCGCCAGGATCCCGGCAGCCTCGGCGTGACCGGCCAGGTCGAGCACTTTCTCCACCGAGCGCTCGCGCATCGCGGTCTGTTCGGCCAGCCCCATCCCATAGGCTGACAACACGCCGGCCAGCGGATGGGCGAGCACCCGGGACATGGCCAGCGCATCGGCCACCAGGCAGGCATGCTGGCCGCCGGCGCCGCCGAAGGTGGTCAGCGTATAGCGGGTCACGTCGTAACCGCGCTGCACCGAGATCTTCTTGATCGCGTTGGCCATGTTGGCCACTGCAATGTCGATGAAACCCTGGGCGATTTCCTCGGGTGCCATCCGGCGCCCGGTTTCCGCTTCGATCCTGGTCGCCAGCACACCGAACTTGGCGCGCACCACGTCGACATCGAGCGGTTCGTCGCCGTTGCGCCCGAATACTGCGGGGAAGAAATCGGGCTGCAGTTTGCCGAGCATCACGTTCGCGTCGGTCACCGTCAGCGGGCCGCCGCGGCGATAACAGGCCGGCCCGGGATTGGCGCCGGCCGAATCCGGCCCGACCCGCATCCGCGCACCGTCGAAATGCAGGATCGAACCGCCGCCGGCAGCCACCGTGTGGATGCTCATCATCGGCGCGCGCATCCGCACCCCGGCGATCTGGGTGTCGAGTTCGCGTTCGAACTCCCCGGCGTAATGGGAGACGTCGGTCGACGTTCCGCCCATGTCGAAACCGATGACGCGATCGAAGCCGGCCGCCCGGCTGACCCGGGCCATCCCGACGATGCCACCGGCCGGCCCCGACAGGATCGAGTCCTTGCCCTGGAACGTGTGGGCATCGGTCAGCCCACCGCTGGACTGCATGAACTGCAGCGACACGCCGCTCATCGCAGCCGCGACCCGGTCGACGTAGCGGCGCAGCACCGGCGACAGGTAGGCGTCGACCACCGTGGTGTCGCCTCTGGCCACGAAACGGATCAGCGGCGAAACCTCGTGCGACACCGACACCTGCACAAAACCGATCTCCCGGGCCATCCCGGCCAGGCGCTGCTCATGCGCAGCGAAGCGATAGCCGTGCATGAGAACGATCGCGACCGCGCGCAGGCCGGCATCGTAGGCACGCTGCAGGCCGGCGCGGGCGCCGGCTTCGTCCAGCGGCGCGATCACCTCACCGTCGGCCGACAGGCGCTCGTCGACCTCGAGCACTTCACGGTGCAACAGTTCGGGCAGCACGATCTGCCGCTCGAACAGCCTGGGCCGGTTCTGGTAGGCGATGCGCAGGGCGTCACGAAAGCCGCGTGTCACGACCAGCAGCAGCGGCTCGCCGGTGCGCTCGAGCAGTGCGTTGGTGGCCACCGTCGTTCCCATCTTGACGGCCTCGACCTGGTCCGGCGAGATCGGCTCGTCCGCGGGCAGTCCGAGCAGGCGACGAATCCCCTCGACCCCGGCGTCGGCGTACAGCTCGGGGTTGTCCGACAGCAGCTTGGTGGTCAGCAGACGGCCGTCGGGACGACGGGCAACGATGTCGGTGAAAGTGCCGCCGCGGTCGATCCAGAACTGCCAGCGTGCGCGATGAGTTTGCGGATTCATGGCGCATATCATAGGCGCGCAACGCGGCGGGCTTGTGCGGCTGGGCTATGCTCGCCGGATGCGCAGCCTCGGCGACACGCCTCACCTGCTGTTTCCGGTCGACCGGATCCGGGCCATCGAGCGCGAGGCTCTGGCCCGGAGTGCACCGGGCGAACTGATGTCACGCGCGGCCCACGCGCTGATGCAAGCCCTCGAAAGCCTGCTGCGCCAGCGCCCGGCCGGAACCCCGATACATGCCTTCTGCGGGCCGGGCAACAATGGCGGCGACGCCCTGCTCGCCGCCCTGCTGCTCGACCAGCGGGGCTGGCCGGTCCGGACCTTCGAGCTGGCCGGCGCCTGCGCCCAGGAGCAGCCCCCCGAAGACACGGCCCGGGTGCGTGCCCGGGCGAACGCCGCAGGCCTGCTGCCGCAGCGTCTGGACAGCGAGGCCGCATTGCGCCAGGCGATCGTCGGCGAACCCGGGGGGCTGCCTCCGCTGCTGGTCGACGGTTTGTTCGGAATCGGCCTGGCCCGCCCGCTCGACGGACTGGCCGCCCGATTTTGCAGGCTTGCCGCCGAAGCGGATGCCGGGGTCGTGGCGGTCGACGTTCCCAGCGGGCTGGATGCCGACACCGGCGCCATCGTGGGCGGCCCCGATGGCACCGCCGTCCGGGCGCTGCTCACCGTCACCATGATTGCCGACAAACCCGGCCTGCACACCGGCGCCGCCTGCGATCATGCCGGCCGCGCCGAGGTCGCGCCGCTCGGGCTCGATATCGCACCACCCACCGACTGGCCATCCACCGAGTCACCACGGGCCAACTTGCCGGCCGACAGACCTGTCGGCCGCTTGTTCACCCGAGCCGACGCCCGCCGCCTGCTGCCGGCCCGTCCGCACGACAGCAGCAAGGGCAGCTTCGGTTCGGTGCTGATCGTGGGCGGAGCGCGCGGCATGCACGGCGCGGCCCTGCTGGCCGGTCGCGGCGCCCAGTGCGTCGGTGCCGGCAAGGTCTGGATCGCCTCACCCGACGGCCCGGTATTCGACCCGGCCCAGCCTCAGCTGATGACCTGCGACGCCGATGCCGCCTTTCCGGAACGCGCAACGCTGGTCGCCGGCTGTGGCCTCGGCACCGATCGACGCGCGGCGACACTGCTGCAGCGGGTACTCACCAGCGGCCGACCGGCCGTGCTCGATGCCGATGCCCTCAATCTGCTGCCAGATCTGGCCGGCCACGACACCGCCGCTGGCGAGCGGGTACTGACCCCGCACCCGCTCGAAGCCGCCCGCCTGGCCGGCGTCGCGGTCGCCACCCTCCAGGCCGACCGTATTGGCGCAGCACGCAGGCTCGCCGCCAGGCATGCAGCCGTCGTCCTGCTCAAGGGCGCCGGCACCGTGATCGCCGCACCGGACGGCCGCTGGGTCATCAACGCCGCCGGCGGACCGGCGCTGGCATCCGCCGGCAGCGGCGACGTGCTGGCCGGCCTGATCGGCGGGCTGATGGCTCAGGGAATGGGCGGCTTTCCGGCGGCGCAACTCGGTTGCTGGATCCACGCAGCCGGCGGCGATCGCTGGACTGAAGCAAACGGTCACCCGGGCGGCCTGTCGGCGG
The DNA here is from genome assembly GCA_041678445.1 of Burkholderiaceae bacterium. Taxonomy (GTDB): domain Bacteria; phylum Pseudomonadota; class Gammaproteobacteria; order Burkholderiales; family Burkholderiaceae_E; genus Zeimonas. Next base: position 8,615 of record JBAYOD010000098.1, read on the forward strand.
CCGAGCTGCCGATGCTGGCGCGCAGCGTGCTCGGCGCCCTGGCGCGCCCCTGAACAGCGCCGAGCCGCCCCGCGGTCAGGGTGAGTCGGCGTGCGCAACGCCCGGCCAGCTTCTCGTCGTGGGTGACCAGGACCAGCGTGGCGCCGGCCTCGCGGTTCAGCTCGAACAGCAGGTCGATGATCCGTGCACCGGTGACCACGTCGAGGCTGCCGGTCGGCTCATCGGCGAACAGCAGCCGCGGGCGCGGCGCAAAGGCACGGGCCAGTGCCACCCGCTGCTGCTCGCCGCCCGACAGCGTGCGCGGATAGTGGCCCAGGCGCTCGCCCAGCCCCACGCGCTCGAGCAGCTCGCGGGCCCGGCCGGCCGCATTGCGCTCGCCGGCCAGCTCCAGCGGCAGCATCACGTTCTCGAGCGCCGTCATCTGCGGCAGCAACTGGAAGGACTGGAACACGAAACCGAGATTGCGCGCCCGCCAGGCCGCGCGGGCATCCTCGTCGAGCTCGAAGATGCGCTCGCCGAAGATCTCGACGCTGCCGCTGCTGGCAAGGTCCAGGCCGGCCAGCAGACCCAGCAGCGTAGACTTCCCCGAACCCGACGCTCCGACGATGGCCACCGTGGCGCCGGCTTCGACCTCGAAACTCAGGTCATCGAGAATGGTCAGCCAGCCGTCCGCGTCGCGGACGCGGCGGCTCAGGTGTTCGACGACGATGGCAGCAGTCATGGACGAAAGAATTCCGGATCCGGTGCGAAGGAGGTGGGTCACCGCCGCCGCCAGTGTACTTACGATTGCATCAGCCGGCTGCCTGCCCGCCTGGCCCGGGCCGGCGGCGGCCGCCACCGGCGAAGCTCCGGAGCAGGCAACGCTGCTGGTGCTCGGCGACAGCCTGTCCGCCGAATACGGGCTGGTTCGCGGCAGCGGCTGGGTGGCGCTTCTGCAGGCAAAGCTGGCGCAGACGGCGCCGGCCTGGCGCATCGTCAACGCCAGCATCAGTGGCGAAACCACCTCCGGTGGCGCATCCCGGATCGACAGCCTGATCGAACGCCACGACCCAGCGCTGGTCATCGTCGAGCTCGGCGGCAATGATGCATTGCGCGGCCTCGACCTGACGGCGACCCGGCGCAACCTCGACCGGATCGTCGCAGCCGCCCAGGGCGCCGGCGCCCGGGTGCTGCTGCTGGGCATGCAGGTGCCGCCAAACTATGGCAGGGCCTATACCGACGCCTTCGAAGCCGTGTTCAGCGAGCTCGCGACAGCACGCGAACTGTCTTTCGTCCCCTTCTTCCTTGCTCCGATCGCCGACAAGTCCTCGTATTTCCAGGCCGACCGGATCCATCCGAACGCTGCCGCCCAGCCGCTGATGCTCGATGCCGTCTGGCCGGCACTGCAGCCGCTGCTGCCTGCCCCCTCGCCCGCCCCTGCGAAGCGCTGAACGGGCCTTGCCCCGACGAAACCGCCGGTGACGCCCATCGGCTAAAATGAGCCCGCATGAACACTGCCTATCGCACCCGCCTCCCCGGTACCGACCTCGATCATTTCGATGCCCGGGCCGCGGTCGACGCCATCCAGCCGGGCGCCTACGATGCGCTCCCGTACACCTCGCGCGTGCTCGCCGAGAACCTGGTCCGCCGCTGTGACCCGGCCACCCTGACCGACTCGCTCAGGCAACTGATCGAACGGCGCCGCGAGCTCGACTTCCCGTGGTTCCCGGCGCGGGTCGTCTGCCATGACATCCTCGGCCAGACCGCGCTGGTCGACCTCGCCGGCCTGCGTGACGCCATCGCCGACCAGGGCGGCGATCCGGCCAAGGTGAATCCGGTCGTGCCGGTGCAACTGATCGTCGACCATTCGCTGGCCGTCGAATGCGGCGGCTTCGACCCCGACGCCTTCCGGAAGAACCGCGCCATCGAGGATCGCCGCAACGAAGACCGCTTCCATTTCATCGACTGGACCAGCCAGGCCTTCGACAACGTCGAGGTGATCCCGCCGGGCAACGGCATCATGCACCAGATCAACCTGGAGAAGATGTCGCCGGTGGTCCAGGTGCGTGACGGCGTGGCCTTTCCCGACACCTGCGTGGGTACCGACAGCCACACGCCCCATGTCGACGCGCTGGGCGTGATCGCGATCGGCGTCGGCGGCCTGGAGGCCGAGAACGTCATGCTCGGCCGCGCCTCGTGGATGCGCCTGCCCGACATCGTTGCCGTCGAGCTCGGCGGACGGCCGCAGGCCGGCATCACCGCCACCGACATCGTGCTCGCGCTCACCGAGTTCCTGCGCAAGGAACGCGTGGTCGGCGCCTGGCTCGAGTTCCGCGGCGAAGGGGCAGCCGCCCTCACGCTCGGCGACCGGGCCACGATCTCGAACATGGCCCCCGAGTACGGCGCAACCGCCGCGATGTTCTTCATCGACCCGCAGACGATCAGCTATCTGAAGCTCACCGGCCGCGACGATGCGCAGGTGAAGCTGGTCGAACACTATGCGCGCCACACCGGCCTGTGGGCCGACAGCCTGGCCAACGCCCGGTACGAGCGCACGCTGCGCTTCGACCTGTCGAGCGTCGTGCGCAACATGGCCGGCCCGTCGAACCCGCATGCGCGGCTGGCGACCACCGACCTGGCCGCCCGCGGCATCGCCGGCGAGTGGGAGGAAGTGCCGGGCCAGATGCCCGATGGTGCCGTCATCATTGCCGCCATCACCAGCTGCACCAACACCAGCAACCCGCGCAACGTGATTGCGGCCGGCTTGCTCGCCCGCAATGCGAACCGGCACGGACTGCTGCGCAAGCCCTGGGTCAAGACCTCGCTGGCGCCCGGTTCGCGGGTCGTCGCCGA
>JBAYOD010000099.1:0-11350 GCA_041678445.1 Burkholderiaceae bacterium
CTGAGCCTGTCGGATCGCGTCGCGGCGGCCTGCCGGCGCATCGGGCGCGTCGGGTCGTGGCTGATCCTGCCGCTGATCCTGGTCATCACTTTCGACGTCATCACGCGCAAGCTGCCCTTCGTGCAGACCTTCGTCCAGGAAACCTGGCTGCATGCCTGGCTGTCGCCGACCCGGTTGCAGGAGTTCGAGTGGCACCTGCACGCGGTGATTTTCCTGCTGGCCTACGGGCTCGCCTACCTGAACGGCTCGCACGTGCGGATCGACATCTGGCGGGACCACCGCCGCCCGCGCACGCGCGGCTGGCTGGAAGTGTTCGGCATCCTGGTGTTCGCGCTGCCCTTCTGCTCGGTGCTCGTCTACCAGAGCTGGCACTTCGTCGTTGCCGCCTACGTGCAGAACGAGGGATCAGCGTCGCTCACCGGCGTGCCGCATCGCTGGATCGTGAAATCCTTCGTGTTCGTCGGCGTGGCGTTGCTGACGCTGTCCATCCTGAGCACCCTGTTGCGCCTGATCGTCTACCTGTTCGGTGACAGCGCGCTCGCGCAGCAGGCCGCCCGGAGGCTGGGTGTGGCCAAGGTGCTGCTCGACTGATGGGCCAGACGCTGTTCGAGCATTTCTACCATTACTCCGGCGCCTGGATGTTCCTGGTGCTGGCGGTGCTCCTGTTCTCGGGTTTCCCGGTCGGGCTCGTGCTCGGCGGCGTTGCGTTGCTCTTCGGGCTGGCCGGCATCGGCATGGGCCTGATGGCGCCGGTCGAGCTCTACCTGTTCGTCGAGCGCCTGTGGCAGACGGCCGCGAGCAACCAGTTGCTGGTCGCCGTGCCCTGCTTCGTCTTCATGGGGTTGATGCTCGAGCGCAGCGAGGTGGCCGGCAACCTGCTGCGGATCCTTCAGATCCTGCTGCGCCGGGCGCCGGGCGGGCTGGCGCTCGCGGTGACCGCGCTCGGCACCATCATGGCGGCCACCACCGGCATCATCGGCGCTTCGGTGGTCATGCTGTCGCTGATGGCCCTGCCGACGATGGTCCGGCAGGGCTACGACAAGGGGCTGGCCAGCGGCACGGTGGCGGCCAGCGCCACGCTGGGCATCCTGATCCCGCCCTCGATCATGCTGGTGATGATGGGCGACCTGATGGGGCTGTCGGTCGGCGATCTGTTCCTCGCCGCGATCGTGCCCGGGCTGCTGCTGTCCTGTCTGTACGCCCTCTACATCATGGTGGTGGGCTTCCTGCGCCCGCAGATGGCGCCGACGATCGAACGCAGCGAGGACGAGCTCGGTCTGCGCAACCTGCTGCTGCTGTTGCTGAAGGGGCTGGTTCCGCCGACGGCCCTGATCGGTCTGGTCCTGGGGTCGATCTTCGCCGGCTGGGCGACGCCGACCGAGGCTTCCGGCCTGGGGGCGCTCGGCGCGCTGCTGCTCGCCGCTTTCAATCGGCGGCTCGATCGCGCCATGCTCGACGAAGTCTGCGTGTCGACCGCGAGCACCTGCGCGATGATCTTCCTGGTGTTCGCCGGTGCGACCGCCTTCTCCTACGTTTTTCGCGCGCTCTACGGCGAGGACCTGATCCTGGAGTTCATCAGCTGGATGGGTCTGACGCACTGGGGTCTGCTCGCCTTGCTGATGGCGGTGATCTTCGTGCTGGGTTTCTTTTTCGACTGGCTCGAGATCACCCTGATCATCCTGCCGGTGTTCGCGCCGATCATCGCCGGCTTCGCAACCGATCTTGCACCCTGGCTCGGCATCGAGAGCCTGCCGGTCGACACCCAGAAGACGATGGTGCTGATCTGGTTCGCGGTGCTGGTCGCGGTCAACCTGCAGACCTCCTTCCTCACACCCCCCTTCGGGTTTGCACTGTTCTTCCTGAAGGGGTCGGCGCCGCCCGAGATCCGGATCACCGACATCTATCGCGGGATCATTCCGTTCGTGCTGCTGCAGCTTGCCGGCATGACCCTGGTGGCGCTGTTCCCGGCGCTGGCCCTGTCCTTCGTGCGCTGACCCGGCCTCAGACTCCGTAGCGCTCGCGATAGGCCCGGACCTGCGGCCGGAAGCCGGCCAGCGCCTGCGCGTCGGCACCGTCCGAATCGAGGAAGGCGAGCAGGTCGTCGAGCGAGGCGATCGCGATGACCGGGATGCCGTAGAGCCGGGCGACCTCCTGGGTGGCCGAGTGTCCGGAGATCTCGGTGGCGGTGCCGCCGCGCTCCATCCGGTCGAGGGCGATCAGCACCCCGGCCGGTTCGGCGCCAGCGGCCCGGATCCACTGCACCGATTCGCGCACCGAGGTGCCGGCCGAGATCACGTCGTCGATGATGACCACCCTGCCGGCCAGTGGCGCGCCGATCATCGTGCCGCCCTCGCCGTGGTCCTTGGCCTCCTTGCGATTGAACGCGAAGGGCAGGTTGCGGCCCATGGCGGCGGCTGCCACCGCGGTGGCCGAAGCCAGCGTGATGCCCTTGTAGGCCGGGCCGAACAGCATGTCGCAGGACAGCCGGCCGGCAGTCTCGGCGTCGAGCAGCGTGCGCGCATAGAACTCGCCGAGCCGGCCGAGCAGGGCGCCGTCGTTGAACAGCCCCGCGTTGAAGAAGTACGGCGACAGGCGGCCGGCCTTGGTCTGGAACTCGCCAAAGCGCAGTACGCCGGCTGCGAGTGCGAAACGAATAAACTCTTGCCTGGTATCCATTTCGATAGTGTAGTGGCTCGATGCTCCGTGTGATCTCGCTGAACCTGAACGGCATCCGCTCGGCCGTTCGCAAGGGCTGGCTCGACTGGCTGGCCGCCCAGGACGCCGATGTGGTCTGCGTCCAGGAACTGAAGGCCCAACAGGGCGACCTCGACGATGCCATGCGTTCGGCCGGTGGCCTGCACGGGCACTTCCATTTTGCCGAGAAAAAGGGCTACAGCGGCGTCGGCCTGTACGCCAGGCGCCAGCCGCTGGCGCTGCGTACCGGCTTCGGCGACACCGAATTCGACGCCGAAGGCCGCTACATCGAGGCCGACTTCGGCGACTTCACCGCCGTCTCCCTCTACCTGCCGTCAGGTTCGAGTTCGGACGAGCGCCAGCAGGCCAAGTTCCGCTTCATGGAGCGCTTCCTGCCGCATCTGTCGGCGCTGGCCGCCAGCGGCCGCGAGATCGTCCTGTGCGGCGACTGGAACATCGCGCACATGGAGCGCGACCTGAAGAACTGGCGCAGCAACCAGAAGAACTCGGGCTTCCTGCCCGAAGAGCGCGCCTGGCTGACCCGGGTCTTCGACGAGATCGGCTGGGTCGACGTCTATCGCCGGCTGCAGCCCGACACCACCGCCGAGTGCTACACGTGGTGGAGCAATCGCGGCCAGGCTTGGGCGAACAACGTCGGGTGGCGGCTCGACTACCAGATCGCCACACCCGGGCTGGCGGACAGGGCCGTCGCGACCTCGGTCTACAAGGACAACCGGTTTTCGGATCACGCGCCGTTGACGGTGGACTACGACGTTTCGACGTAGCGCAACCCGCCCGCCTCGGCGTTGGTCGGCGCAGGGGAAGTCAGGACCGTGCGGTTTGCCGGACGACGTCGAGGATCTCCCGCGACAGCGCATCGTCGTCGACGGCGCGAGCCAGCACGAGAGCACCGACGAGGCGCGCATACGTGTCGATCGCCTTGCGCCTTCTTGCCGTTTTCGATCTGCCGGGGACCCACTCCGCCAACAGCTTGAAGGCGGAGTCCAGGTAATCGGTGATCGCGTGCCGCACGCCCGCGCCTCGGCGCGACGCCTCCGGGCCGAGCGCGGCGAGAAGACACCCGGTGCCCGGGTCGTCGCGATGCTCGACGCTCAGGTAGGCGTCCGTGATCGCGACAAGGGGGGCGCCGCGCGCCATCTCTGATCGCTTCCTCCAGCGCATGAGCGAATGCGTGAGCGCACGCGCGCACGCCTGGGCCTCCAGATCGTCTTTCGACGCGAAGTGGCCGTAGAAGCCGCCGTGCGTCAGGTCCACCTCCTTCATGAGCTCGGCGATGCCGATGCCATGGAATCCACGCTCGCGAAAACGCCGGGCCGCGGCCTCGATGATTCGCTCGCGGTTACGGGCCGCCTCTTCCCTGGTCACTTTCATGTCGTTTGCGCTCCAAGCTCACCGCAATGTTGACACGATACATGATCAACATCATATAATTCAATCATGATGATCATCATGTAAAAGGAACCGCACCTTCTGCAGGAACCAGCCGTGCCGAAGGCGCGGAGGATCGAACCGTGAACAACAAACCGCATCCTGCGTGGGTCGTTACCCTGGCGGCCGCCGCGTTCCTGATGGTGACGATGGGCGCGCGGCAATCGCTCGGCCTGTTCGTATCGCCGATCAACACTTCGACCGGACTCGGGATCACGGCCATCAGCCTTGCGCTTGCGGTCGCCCAGCTCATGTGGGGCGTTATCCAGCCGATCGCCGGAGCGATCGCGGATCGCTACGGGCCCGTCCGGGTGCTCGTCGCCGGACTGATCGTGCTTGCGATCGGCACCGCGATGACGCCGTTCATGACGTCGACCTTCGGCCTCGTCGTGTCACTCGGGCTTTTCCACGCGATCGGTTCGGGCGCCGGCAGTTTCTCGGTTCTGATCGGGGCAGCGGCGCAGCATCTCCCGGCCGAAGGACGTGGCAAGGCCGCCGGAATCATCAACGCAGGGGGATCGTTCGGCCAGTTCGTGTTCGCGCCGATCTCACAAGGGCTGATTGCATTGGTCGGTTGGGTGGGTGCGATGTGGGCGCTCGCCGCGATCACACTGAGCGCGCTGCCGCTGGCCAGGATCATGGGCCCGAAGACTTCGGCGCGCCCCGCTTCGTCCCACCCGGCTTCATCGCCCCCGGTTTCGTCTCATCCAGCCTCATCTCATCCGGCTTCGGCGCACGCCGCGGGGCCGACCGACGATCATTCGACGCCCTGGCGGGCCGCAAGAAGCGCTGGCGCCGACCGCAGCTATCTGTTGCTGCACGCCGGATTCTTTACCTGCGGATTCCACATCGCGTTCCTGGTCACACACTTGCCGGGGGAAATCGATCTGTGCGGGCTGCCGGCATCCGTGGCGAGCTGGTCGCTCGCGCTGATCGGTCTCGCCAATATCGCCGGCAGCCTGCTTGCCGGGTCGGCAATCTCGCGCTTTCGGAGCAAGCACATCCTGGCGGTGATGTATGCGTCGCGTACCGTCCTGATCGCCTGGTACCTGGTTGCGCCGAAGACCGAGTGGACGTTCTACCTCTTCGCCATCGGCCTGGGGCTCACGTGGCTCGCCACGGTGCCGCCGACCGCGTCGATCGTTGCCAAGCTCTTCGGCGTTCGCTATCTCGCGACGCTGTTCGGCCTGACGCTGTTGTCGCATCAGATCGGCGGATTCCTGGGCGCATACCTTGGCGGAATCGCGCTCGTTCATTCCGGTGACTATCAGTGGATGTGGTACGCCGACATGGCGCTCGCTGCGCTGGCAGCGATCGTGAACCTGCCCATACGGGAGGCGCGCGTCGGTCTTCAGATCTTCCGTCCCACGGCGCGCCAGTAGGGTTCACGCAATTTGCGCTTGAAGATCTTCCCGCTGTCTTCGCGGGGCAGCTCCGGGTGGAACTCGATCAAGCGGGGGATCTTGTACCTGGCGAAGGCCCCCCGTTTGCGTGCTTACGCTGCAGCACGAGCGCGCTGGAAGATGTGGCTAACAGTCGAACTTGACAACAGAGCACCTGCACATCTATATTGACTGATCAGTCAATCAATTCATAGCCTGAACAACTGGAGAGGACCTGGATGCTCGCCAGAGAGATCTTCTCTTCCGAACACGAGATGCTTCGGGAGACGGCCAGGAGGTTCTTCGAGAAGGAGATCGCTCCGCACCATCGCGACTGGGAAAAAGAGGGGGTGGCTCCCCGATCCGCTTGGGCGAAAGCGGCGGAACTCGGTCTGCTGTGCGTGAACATCCCCGAGGAATATGGCGGTGGCGGCTCCGACCGCTTGTCATCGGCGGTCCTCATCGAGGAGCAGGCACGTCAGGGGCTTTCGGGGCCGGGTTATTCGACCCACTCCGATATCGTTGCGCCGTACATTTTGAACTACGGCACCGAAGACCAGAAGCGTCGCTGGCTGCCGGCAATGGCGCGTGGCGAGATGATCGGTGCAATCGTGCTCACCGAGCCCGGTGCCGGCAGCGACCTGCGAGCGATCCGGACCACCGCGATCCGCGACGGCGATGAAATCGTCATCAACGGCCAGAAGACCTTCATTACGAACGGCCAATGCGCGGATCTGCTGGTGCTTGCCGCGAAGTCCGATACGACGCCGGGATCGAAGAAGGTGACCCTCGTGGTGGTGGAAACCGCGACGCCGGGATTCTCGCGTGGGCCCAATTTCCAGAAGATCGGCATGAAGGCGCAGGACACCTGCGAACTGTTCTTCGACAATGTGCGTGTGCCGGTCGGCAATGTTCTGGGCCGCGAGAACGAAGGATTTGCGCTGCTGACCAGGGAACTCGCCTGGGAGCGCCTGCAGATCGCGATCGGTGCGGTGGCCACGTCTGCGGCGGCGCTGGAATGGACAGTCCAATACACGAAGGAGCGGAAGGCGTTTGGCACGCTCGTCGCTGATTTCCAGAACACCCGGTTCCGCCTGGCCGAAATCAAGACCGAAGTCCAGATCGCTCAGGTTTTTGTCGACCGCTGCCTGGTCGAGGCGAACGAGAGCAAGCTCGACCCGGCGACCGCGGCAATGGCCAAATACTGGTGCACTGAACTGATGGGGCGTGTCGTCGATCAGTGCGTGCAACTGCATGGCGGCTATGGGTACATGTGGGAATACCCGATCGCACGGGCCTTCGCCGATGCACGCGTCCACCGGATCTACGGTGGATCGAACGAGATCATGCGCGAGATTGTCGCGCGGACACTCTGAGCACCGCCTTGCGGAAAGTAAATCAATCGTCGAATGGTTGACTGATTGGTCAGCCAGACAGGTTCTCAATTGCAGCCAACGGAGGTTCAGCCGTCATGCTGATCGAGATCGTCTACGGGTCGGGAGTCGAATCATGAAGTTTCCGACTCCTGACCTGATTCGAGCCGAGGACTACTATCGTCGCGGTTACTGGCAGCGTCAGTCGATCCCCGGTCTCATCGCCGATTCGATTGCGGCCACGCCCGACAAGATCGCATTGCGGGATGCATCGGGAGCCGCATTGTCCTATCGAGAGCTCGACGAACGTGCCGGTCGGCTCGCGAGCTTCCTTCACACCCGAGGAGTAGGGAAGGGCGACATCGTGACCGTCTGTCTCCCCAATTGGTGGCAAACGGTCGTGAGCTTCCTCGCCATCATGAGGCTCGGGGCGGTCGTCAACCCGATTCCGACGACCTATGGCCGCGCCGACCTGGCGTACGTGCTGAACAAATGCAGCAGCACTGCAGTGATCGTCGCGGCGACGTTTCGAAGCGTCGATTTCACGCGAACCCTGAGTGAGATCTCGCCCACGCTGGCCGATGAAATCACCGTGCTGAGAATTGGAGCCGGTCAGGTCGATATCGGCACCGAGTTCGAGCTCGCACTGGCTTCGCAGAAGTTCGAACCCGCCGTCGACCTTGCGGGCGACGATATCGCGGCGGTGCTGTTCACCTCTGGCACCGAATCGAAGCCAAAGGGTGCCGTCCACAGCCATAACACGATCCTGTTTGGTGAACGCGCGCTGGCCGGCGTGCTTGGTCTTGGTGCCGACGACATCGCGTTCATGGCCTCGCCGATCTCTCATACGACCGGCTTCATGCACGGTTTCGTGATGACACTGACCACCGGCGGCACGCTTTCTCTGCTCGACGTCTTCAAGGGTGCGGCAGCGGTCTCGCAGATGCGCGAACATCGCTGCACGTGGACGATGGGGGCGACGCCTTTTCTGGCCGACACGGCCGAGGTTCTCGAAGAGACCGATACCCGTTTACCGGATCTGCGCTATTTCCTCAGTGGTGGTGCGCCGATACCTGAAGCCCTTGTGCGTCGCGCACAGGCAGTCGATCTCCGGGTGCTTGCAATCTACGGTTCCACCGAAAGTCCGCCGCATACAGTGGTCTGGCCGGGGGATCCGGTCGAGAACAGCTGGCAGACCGATGGCCGGACGCTGCCCGGTATCGAGACCCGGACCGTCGACGATACCGGTGCAGACGTCGCGGTTGGCGAAACCGGCGAAGAGTGGTCGCGCGGGCCCAATGTCTTTCTCGGTTATCTCGGCGAACCCGAGCTCACCCGGAAAGCGCTCGATGCCGATGGTTGGTGCCATTCGGGCGACCTGGCCCGGGTCCTGCCCGACGGATCGATCCGTATCGTGGGCCGCATCAAGGAGATGCTCGTGCGTGGCGGGCAGAACATTTCGGTTCGCGAGGTCGAAGACTACATCAGCGCTCATCCTGCCATCTCGTTGGTCGCAGTTGTCGGAGTACCGCACGATCGACTCGGTGAGACGGGTTGCGCGGTAGTCGTTACGCGGCCGGGCCGATCGATCACGCTGTCCGAGCTGAGTGCATTTCTGGTCGAGCGCGGGATCGCGAAATTCAAGCTTCCGGAGCGCCTGGAGATCTGGCCTTCGCTGCCGACGACGCCGAGCGGAAAGATCCAGAAGTTCCTCATCAAGCGACAGCTCGACGACGGACAGGAGAGGAAGAAGTCATGATCAGTTATTCACAGGAAGCCTCGGTCGGGACCATCACGATGACCCGACCTCCCGTCAATGCAATGGACGGAGCGTTCATCGAGGCTTTCGACGCCGCGCTCGGCCAGGCCGAAGCCTCCGAACCGATCGTGCTCGTGATCCGCAGCGAAATGCGCTGCTTCAGCGCAGGCGCCGACCTTGCCATGATCCAGGGCTACTTCGGCAGTCCCGGAGGCACCGCGGCGATGGTGGCTTACGTCAAGGAGCTGCATCGACTCTTCCAGCGGCTGGAAACCATCCAGGCTGTGACACTGGCGTCGATCGGCGGACCGGCGCTGGGCGGTGGGCTCGAAATGGCGCTCAGTTGCGACCTGCGGATTGCGTCGGCTTCGGCGAAGATCGGACTGCCGGAAGCGCGCGTCGGCATGATCCCCGGCGCCGGCGGAACACAGCGCTTGCCGCGCTTGTGCGGGCCAGGAGTCGCTTCGCGGCTGATTCTGGGCGGTGAGATCGTCGACGGAAACGAAGCGCATCGAATCGGGATCGCGCAATGGGTGGCAGCGCCCGACGAACTCGAGGCCCGGACCGCCGCCATTGCCGAGCGCATCGCCGGTCTGTCGCGCCCGGCACTTCTTGCATCGAAGGATTGCATCGCCGCGTATTTCGATCCAGAAGTGGATGGGTATGCCCGCGAAATCGAAAAGCCACTCGTCTTGATGGAGACCGTCGAAGCACGGACTCGCATCGCCGGGTTCTTCAGTGCCGCCAAGGACAGATAAGCGGCTCCCTTTCTTCTCATAGCAGGAGTTATTCATGAATTTTGACGGAAAGATCGTCATCGTGACTGGTGGCGCGTCCGGGATCGGGCTGGCTACCTGCCAGCAGTTCGCAAAGGCAGGCGCGCAGGTGGTGCTGACCGATGTCGATGCGAAGAAGGGCGCGTCCGGAGCCGAGGAAATCGTTGCCGCGGGCGGCAAGGCTGTCTTCGTGGAACTCGACATCACGAACCCTGCCTCGGCCGAAGCGGCAGCCGAGCGAGTGCGCAGCGATTTCGGGCGACTCGACGTGCTTGTCAACGCTGCCGGTTGGGACATCATCGAACCGTTCATGCAGAACACCCGTGAGTACTGGGCCAAGATCGTTACGCTGAACTTCATGGGCCCGGTCGAGGTCACCCGGGCGATGTTGCCGCTGATGTTCGAGTCGGGCGGCGGGAGCGTCGTCAACGTCAGCAGCGACGCCGGCCGGGTCGGCAGCTTCGGTGAAACGGTCTATGCCGGCGCCAAGGGCGGAGTCATTGCCTTCACGAAGTCGCTGGCGCGCGAGGTCGTGCGCAACAACGTGCGCGTCAATTGCGTGTGTCCCGGACCGACCGACACGCCTCTGTTCGCAACCCAATCCCCGAAGATGCAAGACGCGCTGACCAAGGCGATTCCGATGAAGCGGCTCGGCAAGCCAAGTGAGGTTGCCGATGTGATCCTGTTCTTCGGCAGCGCTCGTTCCAGCTTCGTCACGGGACAGGTGCTGAGCGTCAGCGGCGGTCTGACGATGGCCGGCTGAGCGACCGCGATGAGCAAGCTCGTCTCGCTGGAGCAGGCGGTGCGAAACACCGTCGAGCCCGGCGCCACCCTCGCGTTCGCGCTGACGCACAACCGCTCGCATGCCGCGGCCTTCGAAGTGGCCAGGCAGTTCAGGGACCGCAAGTGCCTGAACCTGGTGGCCACCGGGCTGCTCGAGTATGCGACGATCCTCAGCGCGGCGGGCGCGATCGCAAGGACCGAGTCGGCCTTCGCGGGCAACACGTATCCCGCGCCCTCGCCGTCGCGCCAGCTGGTCGCCGGGATCGACGCCTCGCCGGATTCGGATCCCGACTGGACCAACCTGACGATGACGCTCCGGTTCATGGCGGGCGCGATGGGCTGGCCCTTCGTGCCCACTACCAGCTTGGCGGGCAGCGGGTTGTGGAGCGCTTCGAACCGCGCGGAACTGCGCGATCCGTTCAACGGCGAGACGACGGGCGTGATCGCCGCATTGCGGCCCGATGTCGTGTTCCTGCACGTTCCGATTGCCGACACGCTTGGCAACGCGGTGATCCACACGCCCGATGCCGAGGAATCGTGGGCGGTCTGGGCTGCATCGAGAGTCGTGGTGACCGCGGACCGCGTCGTCGCGCCCGAGGTTCTGCGCCGCCTCGGTCCGCGCACCGGGATACCCGGCGCGATCGTCGACTGCGTCGTTGAAGCGCCGTTCGGTGCGCATCCGCAGGGGCAGTTCGTCTGGACGCCGGAAGAAGGGGTTGCATCGTACGCCGACGACTATGAATTCCGGCTCGAACTGCGCAAGCTGAGTCGGGATCCGAAAGCATTGCGGCAATGGGTCGAGGAATGGGTGTTTGCGACCGACCACGCAGCTTACCTTGCGCGCCTCGGCCCGGAGCGGCTTGCCCGGTTGCAGGCCGAGGCGAACACCCCGAGTGCTCCGCAGGCGCCTTCTTCCGACACTCCCGCGTCGGAAGAAGAGCGCGCCGCGACGCTGGCCATGCGGGTCGCGATCGTCGAGGCCGAACAGGGGCGCTCGGAAATGTTCTTCGCAGGGATCGGTCTGGCGCACCTGGCGGCGTGGGCGGCCGAAGTCGAATGTCGATCGCGTGGCATTGCCGTGGACCTGGTTGCCGAGACCGGCATGTACGGATTTCGTCCCATACCCGGCGATCC
>JBAYOD010000100.1:0-11334 GCA_041678445.1 Burkholderiaceae bacterium
GCGGGGCCGGCCACCACCCGGGGCCGTGCCGTTCTCTGACTGGCCGGTCCCTGCCCTGGCGCTGACCGGGCTGCTGGCCCTGCTCGTGCTCGGCGATGCCGCCCGTCGTGCCGGCTGGCAGGCGCCACTGCGCGAGCACCTGATCTGGGCCGGCGCAACGGCGCTGCTGGCCGCAGCGCGGCAGATGAACGTCACCCTGCCTGACGGGCTGAGCCTGCAGTACCTCGGCGCCGCCGGGCTGACCGTCGTGCTCGGCTATGCCCGCGCCATCGTCACGCTGGCGCTGATCTTCGGCGCCGAAGCCCTGGCCGACGGCGGCCCGGCCAGCCTGCCTGCCCAGGCGTCGCGATTGCTGCTGCTCGGTTTTCTGCCAGCCTGGCTGATCTGGCAGATCGCCCGGTTGTGCCGGTTCAGGCTGCCGCCCAATCCCTTCGTCTTCCTGCTGGGCGTGGGTTTCCTCGGCCTGTTCGGCGCCTACGCGCTGTCACTGCTTGCCGCCACGGCCGCCAACGCGCTGCTGAGCGGGCCGGCAGCGCTGGCCTACGCGCACGCCGTGCTGCCCTATGCGCTGCTGCTGTCGACTGGCGAAGCCTGGCTCGAAGGCATGATGACGACGCTGCTTGTCGTGTTCGCGCCAGGCGCGGTGCGGCTCTTCGACGAACGCTACTACCTGGCCCCGCCGCGCTGAGGCGTCCCGCTCAGGAAGCCAGCCGTTCCTCGAGCCGCGCCTTCACCGCGGCCAGCCCGGCCGGCATCCGCGGCGCCAGCCGCTCGAACAGCTCGTTGTGCAGCGCCAGTTCCTCGCGCCAGGCCGCCGCATCGATCGAAGTGATCCGGTCGAAGGCCTGCCGGCTGAAATCCAGCCCTTCCCAGTGCAGGTCTTCGTGGCGCGGGCTCAGCCCGAACACATGCTCGACACCGCCGGCCCGGCCTTCGATGCGGTCGATCATCCACTTCAGCACCCGCATGTTCTCGCCGAAGCCCGGCCAGACGAAGCGGCCGTTCTCGTCGGTGCGGAACCAGTTGACGCAGAAGATCGCCGGCAACCGGGCCCCGCCGGCCTGCAGGCGCTCGCCCAGCGCCAGCCAGTGCGCGAAGTAGTCGGCCATGTGGTAGCCGCAGAAAGGCAGCATCGCGAACGGGTCACGCCGCACCACGCCGGTGGCGCCGGCCTGGGCAGCGGTGGTTTCCGAGCCCATCGTCGCGGCCATGTAGACGCCCTCGACCCAGTCGCGCGCCTGGGTGACCAGCGGCACCGTGGTCGAGCGGCGGCCGCCGAAGACGAAGGCGTCGATCGGCACCCCGTCGACATCGTCCCAGGCCGGATCGATCGCCGGGTTGCGGGTCGCTGCCACCGTGAAGCGCGCGTTCGGATGGGCGGCCTTGCGACCGGCCCGGCCGTCCTCGGGCGTCCAGTCGCGCCCCTGCCAGTCGGTCAGGTGCGCGGGCGGCGTCGGGGTCATGCCCTCCCACCAGACGTCGCCGTCGTCGGTCAACGCCACGTTGGTGAAGATCGTGTCGGAGCGCAGCGAGGCCATGCAGTTCGGATTGGTCGCCTCGCTGGTGCCGGGGGCCACGCCGAAATAGCCGGCTTCGGGGTTGATCGCGTACAGCCGGCCGTCGGCCTGGGGCTTGATCCACGCGATGTCGTCACCGATCGTCGTGACCCGCCAGCCGTCGAAGCCGCCCGGCGGGATCAGCATCGCGAAATTGGTCTTGCCGCAGGCCGAGGGGAAGGCGGCCGCAACGTGGTACTTGCGCCCGTCCGGGGCGGTCAGCCCGAGGATCAGCATGTGCTCGGCCAGCCAGCCCACGCCGTCGGCCTGCGCGTCCTGGCGGCCCATGTTCGAGGCGATGCGCAGCGCGAAGCACTTCTTGCCGAGCAGCGCATTGCCGCCGTAGCCGGAGCCGAATGACCAGATCTCGCGGCTCTCCGGGTAGTGGACGATGTACTTGAGCGGATTGCACGGCCAGGGCACATCCGGCTCGCCGTCGGCCAGCGGCTGGCCCACCGAGTGCACGCAGGGCACGAACGCGCCGTCGCCACCGAGCACCTCCCAGACCGCCCGCCCCATCCGGGTCATCAGCTTCATGCTGACCGCGACATAGGGACTGTCGGAGAGTTCGACGCCGACCTGCGCGATAGGGCTGCCGATCGGCCCCATCGAGAACGGAATCACGTACAGGGTGCGCCCCTGCATGCAGCCTTCGAACAGGCCATCGAGCGTGGCACGCATCTCGGCCGGGTCGACCCAGTTGTTGGTCGGGCCGGCGTCCTCGCGCCGCGCGCTGCAGATGAAGGTGCGGTCCTCGACCCGGGCCACGTCGGTCGGATCGGACCAGGCCAGGTAGGAATTCGGCCGCCTGGCCGGGTTCAGCCGGCGCAGCGTGCCGGCCTCGACCATCTGCGCGCACAGCGCGTCGTACTCGGCCTCGGAACCCTCGCACCAGTGGATACGGGCCGGCCGGGTCAGCCGGGCGATCGCGTCGACCCATTCGAGCAGGCGGCGATGGCGCACTTGCGGCGGCGCACCCAGGCGCCGGGCCAGCGAGGCGGTTTCATCGACGGGCACGGACGGCGTGGCGGGCGCGGAACGGGTCATGGACTGCAGGCTCCAGGCGGGCGGCCTCTCGCGAGCCGCCTATAAGAGGTTGCGATGACAGGGCGATGAAGGCGCCGATGGTACACCCCCATGCCCGGCAGCCGCGATGACGCATCTGGCAGCGGATGACAGCGATTCTTCCCGGAACCTCGATAATGTCACGCATGGACCCCGCACCGGCCCCCGCCATGACCCCCACCCTTCCCCACGACCTCGCCGACCACTTCCCGCCCGGCTACCGCATCGCCCGCGAGCGCTTCCTCGAAGCGCTGCATGCGGTCTCGGCGCGGCTGCCGGTATTGCTCGACTCGCGTGCCCTGCGCCAGCGCGGCCCTGACGGCGAAACCCTGGCGCTCGACTTCGCGATCGTCGGCGAGCGCCAGCCCCGGCACGTGCTCGTGCTCTCGAGCGGCACCCACGGCGTCGAAGGCTACACCGGCAGCGCCATCCAGCACTGGGCGCTGACCACGCTGCTGCCGCGCCTCAGGCTGGCACCCGGCACCGCGGTCGTGCTCCAGCATGCCAACAATCCGTACGGCTTCGCGTGGACCCGCCGGGTCAACGAGGACAACGTCGATCCGAACCGCAACTTCCGCGAGCGTTTCGACCCCGACGAGTGCTCGGCCGACTACGAGGCGCTGTACGACGCGCTGAACCCGACCCGCCTCGACGCCGACAGCGAGGCCCGCTGCCGGGCCATGCTGGAAGCCTATGTCGCGCGCGAAGGCGTGCGCCGCTTCCAGCAGGTGGCCGTCGAAGGCCAGTACAAGTTCCCGCAGGGCATGCAGTTCGGTGGCCAGCGTCACAGTGCCGGTACCCGCCACCTGCTCGAACTGGTGCAGACGCATCTGGCGTCGGCGCAGACCGTGATCTGGCTCGACTTCCATACCGGGCTGGGCGAATCGGGCGCCTGCGAACTGATCTGCGGCGCCGAACCGGACAGCGATGCCTACCGCTTCGCAAAGCAGGTCTGGGGCGACGGGGTCAAGTCCTCGCAGGCTGGCGAATCGGTATCGACCCCGGTCAACGGCCTGCTCGACCTGGGCGTGCGCCGCGCGCTGCCGGCCGACACCCGCTTCGCCTTCGCCTTTCCCGAGTACGGCACCTGGCCGCCCGAACGGGTGCTGTTCGCAATGCGCGCCGACAACTGGCTGCACCAGCACGGCGACCCTGGCGACGCGACCGGCCGGGCCATTTCGGCCGAACTGCTCGAAGCACTCCGGCCCGCCAGCCGGGACTGGATGCGCGCGGTGGCCGAACACGGCAGCCGGCTGGTCACCGACACGCTGACCCGACTGCCCGGCGCTTCGCTGGCCGAGGCCTGAGCCGCTTCGCGTTCGAGCGACGGGGCGCGATGGACCAGGACACGATGGACCAGGACACGCGCCGCAAACTCGACTCGCAAGCACGGCCACCATGCAGCGATCCGCGACTGCGGCTAACATGCAGTCATCGGCTCCCCTGCGGGCCGTCACTTCCTGGCAAGGCCATGGCACAACTGAGTCCCGCCCAACGCACTGCCGGTACCGCGCGCATCGTGGTCGCGGCTGGTGTGCTGTTCGCGCTCGAAGCGGTCTGGCGCGGCTCGGTCACCCGCACGATGGTCGCCGCCCTGGTGCTCGCCCTGGGCGCCGGCCTGCTGTTCTTCGCCAAGCGGGCAGACTGATCCCCGTCCGGGATTGAACCCCTTCGGTCTTGGCCAAGCCTGAAACCATCCACGTCGACGCGGTCCCGATCGACGTCGAGTTGCGTGACGACGGCACGGCCGGGCCCGAACTTGCCTGGCTGGCCCGCAGCTACTGCGAGAGCCCGCGGGCACTGGTCTTTCGCAACCCGTCGTCCGACTGGCGGCTGTTCGTCCTGACCCTGCCGCTGGCCTCGCGGCTGTCGCTGATGGCCAATCCGGTGTTCGCCCAGCTGACCCGCGCCTGGGGCCTGAACGTGCGCTTCGTCGGTGTCGACTGCGACGGCCTGGTCCACGATTTCCGCGCACTGCTCTCGGACCGCACGCTGGCCCTGCTGGTCGAACTGCTGGCCAGTGGCTCGGCAGGCGGGGCGGCCGGCGACGAGCGCACGCTCGACCTGCTCTTCGATGCGCTGGCGCGCGAAATGCTCACCGTGCTCGAACGCAACCCCGACGACTGGCCCCGCCATCTGGCGCGGGAGCTGCGCCTGGACCCGCAGTTGCCGGGCAGCCTGTTCGATCATGGCAGCCGCTATCCGGACTTCCTCGCCGGCCTGCGCTCGGCCTTGCGCCGCGGCCTGATCGACGTCGAGTTCTACGGTCGCGCCCTGCGCTCGATCGACCTGCGCGAAGCCGCCGTCGATGCACGCATCGCCGCCCTGATCGAGGCCTCCCTCGAACCGATCACGCTGGCCAAGCTGGCCCGCACCGGCAGCGCCCGCCACCTCGGCTGCTACAACTGGCTCCGGCTCGATCCGACCCGGGCAACCGCCCGCGCCCACATCCTGACCCGGCTGCCGGCCTTCGCGAACTTCTTCGCCGATGCGCTGCTGGTACCCGGCTTGCTGCGCACCGGCGGCCCGGGCGGCTTCGACCTCAAGGTGCTGGCCACCCGCCGCCACAGCCCGCACAGCCAGCACTGGGCCAACGTCCTGAAACGCGCCATCGACGCCGGCCAGGATCGCGCCGCGATCGAGGCGATCTCGCAGCGCTTCGGGGTCAGCGAGAACCTGATCCGGCGGCTGTGGCGCGAGCGGCCGGCCGCCCTCGGCCAGCCACCCTCCTGGCAACTGGACCCGATCCTCGTCCATCTGGACACGCTGGCCGAACGCGACTGGCCGGCCAGCGACGCCGCCTGGCACGCGCTGCGCTCACAGGCGGTGCCCACCGAAGCCCTGTAGCCCGCACCGGCCGCCGCCGTGCCGGCGCCAGTGCGAACCCTGCCCGCCCGACGATCAGTCGCGCCGCACCAGGTCGTCGGCGCCGCGATAGATGCGGTTCCAGGTCGGCGAGATCACGATCTCGTTCAGGCACACATGCGCCGGTGCGTTCAACGCGTAGGCGATCGCGTCGCCGACGTCTTCGGGCCGCAGCATCCGGGCGATGTCCTCCTCGGGTGGCGGCAACGGCCGCGAACGCAGGATCGGCGTGGCCACTTCGCCCGGACAGACGTGGGTGGCCCGGATGCCGTTGCCGCCCTCCTGATCGTTGAGGCTTTCGACCAGCGGGCTCAGCCCCTGCTTGGTCGCCCCATAGGCAGCGCCGGTGAACGGCAGAAAGCGCCAGCCGGCCCATGACGAGACGACGACGATGGTGGCGCCACCGGCCTGGCCGGCCTTGCGCAGCGCCGGCAGGGCTGCCGTCACGCAGAACGCGACGCCGTTCAGGTTGATCGCGCTGACCCTGGCGAAGGCCTCCGGGGTCAGGTCCTTCCAGTAACGGTTCGGCACATTCGTGCCGGCCGAGCAGACCAATGCATCGAGCCGGCCATTGCGCGCCACGATGTCCGCCGCGGCGGCCGCGACCGCCGTCGCATCCGACACATCGAGCGGCACCGCCTCGGCGCTGCCGCCGGCCGCCTCGACCGTCTGGCAGGCCGCCTCGAGTTCGGCCTGGCGGCGACCGCTCACCACGACATGCCAGCCCTGGCCGGCCAGTCGCTGCGCGGCCGCCAGGCCGATCCCGGTGCCGCCGCCGGTAATCCAGACAAGCTTCTTCGATTCCAATCCTGCCATTGCCTTTTGCTCCTCTGAGTCATCTCTGTGCCATATGTCCGGCATGTTACCGCCCCGTCGCGCAATCGGTGATGGATTTCCTCCCCCCGACCGGTCCCCATGCTTAGCCTTGCATTCCTGTTGATCAGCCCCCGTCAGGAACCGTTCGGGAAACCATGCCAATGAATCGCTCGACGCCTTGCCATCCGATCCGCGGCCGACTCGCCGCACTGCTCGCCGCCGGCGCCTTGCTGACCGGCAGCGGCTTCGCCAGCGCCGCACCGATCGAACTGGCTCCGACGCTGGCCGGCAGCTATGCCGCAGGAACCGGTGCCAACGCCACCTTCAAGCGAATCGACGGCGCCTGGACAGGCAGCGGCGTCTACTGGAAGGAAGGCGACGGATCGGGCGTCGAAGGCGGTGGCCAGTACTCGAATACCGGTGGCGACGGCTTTGCGCCGATCGGAAGCTACGGTCAACCGGACAACCCATGGGGCACCGGCATCTGGGGCCTGGTCGACTGGCGCGCAGCCCACTCGGGTGGCGAGATTCCTGTCCTCAACGACTGGTCAGGCACCGTCGCAACGATCAACCATGGCAACAAGGACTATGCTGCCGACCCGGACGGTGCCGCCCGCTGGGGCGCCGCCAATCCGCTGCCCGCCGGGCTGTTCCCGGAAGACACCGTCAACGAGACCAACTGGACCGCCCGGTATACCGGCTATATCCGGATCACCGAAGCCGACGAGTACAACTTCGGCGTGCTGTTCGACGACGGTTTCTTCCTGACGATCTGGGGCGCCGACGACAGTTTCGTCACGATCTCGTCCGACTTCCTCAGCTCGCGTGACCGGCTCGGCTTCGCCGACAATCTGTGGCTGACCGAGGGCCTTTACCAATTCGAACTCGGCGCCTACAACCGGCTCGAGATCGGCGTGGTCAATCTGGCCTGGAACCGCGGCGGCGACGAGAACTGGACTACCGTGCCGACCGAGCACCTGGTCATCGACCCGGTTCGCAACCCCGATGTCCCGGTGGCGGTTGCCACGCCCGGCACGGCCGCCGTGCTGCTCGCCGGCCTGGCCGGCCTGCTGGTGACCCGCCGCTGCGGCAGGCGCGGCAACGGCGGCGCAAGCTGCCACGAGCCCGGCGCCGCAACAAGGTGACGCGGCCCGCTGCCTTCTCCGGCAGCCCGGCCCACGACGGACCCGCAGACCCACGGCACGAGCCGATGCGGCTGCGCAGCGGCGCCCAGCGCCTGATCCACCTGGTCGTGATCGTCGCCGGCTGGCTGCTGTTCGGCTGGGGCTGGTACCTGGTCGCGGGCCGCCCCTGGGACACCGCCTCGCTGGTGATCCTGGTGGTCGGCTCGCTGGTCGTCCTGCCGACCCTCACCCTGCTGTGGATCGCCCACAATCTCGGCATCCACCGGCGCAAGGGGCCCCGCCAGACGGTCCGCCAGGCGGATGCGGCCTACCTGCACGACTGGAACGGCCGCGAGGTCCAGGCCGACTGGCCGGCCCTGGCGGGCCGGCGCACCATCGTCATCAGCATCGAGGACGGCTGCAAGGTCTACCGGGCCGCCGGCCCGCGCGCCATCGTCCCGGATCGCCGCACCGCCAGCGGGCAGGATCAACCCTGCCTGCGCGACATCGCCTGAGGCCCGTTCCCCGCACGCCATGCTCGCTCCCTTTCTCGAATCGCTGCAGCACACCACGGTCTACTCCCTGGCGCTGATCTACTTCGCCGCCTATCCGATCGCCACCAGCATCCTGTGGATCACCACCGCGCTGATGTTCCGGCTGCGCTGGGAATCGCCCGACGAGGCCAGCGAGCCGGCTGACGATGGACCGCTTCCGGCCGTCAGCGTGCTCGTGCCCGCCCACAATGAGGAGGCGGTGATCGGCCCGGCCGTGCGGGCGATGCTGGCGATGGACTATCCGGACTTCGAGGTCATCGTCATCGACGACGGCTCGACCGACGACACCGTCGGCGTGCTGGCGACGCTGGCCGGCCAGCCCGGCTTGCGCCTGCTGCGCAAGACCGTCAACGAAGGCAAGGCGATGGCGCTCAACGATGCGCTGCCGCTGGCCCGTGGCGAGATCGTGCTGATCCTCGACGCCGACGCCGAGCCGGCGCCCGATCTGCTGCGCGCGATGGTCCCGCATTTCCGGTCGCCGCGGGTGGCCGGCGTCACCGGCAATCCACGGGTGCGCAACGCCGACACCTTCCTGACCCGGCTGCAGATGATCGAGTTCTCGTCGATCGTCAGCCTGCTGCGCCGCTCGCAGCGGATCTGGGGCCGCATCGTCACGGTGTCGGGCGTGGTGGCCGCCTTCAGGCGCAGCGCGCTGTTCGACGTCGGCGGCTTCAGCCCCGAGATGCCGACCGAAGACATCGAGCTCACCTGGAAGCTGCAGAAGAAGTTCTACGACATCCGGTACGAGCCGCGCGCGGTCTGCTGGATGACCGTTCCGGCCAGCTACCGCGGCCTGTGGCGCCAGCGGCTGCGCTGGGCGCGCGGCCTGATGCAGGTCCTGCGCAAGCACCGCGACGTGATGCTGCACTGGAAGTATCGCCGCATGTGGCCGGTCTTCATCGAATCGTCGCTGTCCACGCTGTGGGCGCTGTGCTTCGTGCTGCTGACCGGAATCTGGATCATCTCCTACGCGAACGGCCTGCCGCCGGTCGGCGCCTCGCCGATCCCCAACCTCTGGGGGATGACCATCGGCACCCTGTGCGTGCTGCAGTTGATCGTCGGCGCCCTGATCGACCGGCGCTACGACCGCCACATCGTCCGGATGCTGCCGTACTCGGTCTGGTATCCGATCGTCTACTGGATGTTCCTGTCGCTGGGCACGGTGCTGTCACTGCACTGGCTGCTGCGCCGTCCGTCGCGCCAGCCGGTCCGCTGGAACACCCAGCGCACCGGCACCGCGGCATGACGGCCCGCGCTGCGCGCCGCAGCCGGCGACCCGGCGGCGCGGCGGTTCTGCCATCCTGCCTGCTGGCCGCCATGCTCGCACTGGCCGCGCCCGCCGTGCTGGCGGCCGAGGCCAAACCGGCGGCCGGTTCCGACCCGCTCCCGATCTACGTGCTGCCGGCCGGTGTCGAGCTCGGCGCCGAACGCGCCATCGCCCGCGCCGCGACCGAACGCCGCGACTGGACCGACGCGCTGCCGCGCTGGCGGGCGCTGGAGCAGGCGGCCCCCGACGACATCGACCTGCTGATCGAATCGGCGCGCGTACACGGTTTCGCCGACCGCAACGGGGAGGCCGCCGAACGCTATCGACAGATCCTGGCGAAAGCGCCGCAGCGGCGCGCAGACCTGCTGCCGTCGCTGGCCTGGCAGACGCTGTGGGCGGGCGAACCGGCGCGCGCCGAACCGCTGTTCGTCGAGATCGCGCAGCAGCCCACCGCCTTCGCCGGCAGCGGCGACGGCTTCGACGCCTGGCGCGGAGCAGCCGAGTCCCGCCAGCATGCGGGCAATCTCGCAGGCGCGCTGGCAGCACTCGACCAGGCCCGGGTCCTGCGCCCCGACGACCGCTGGGCGGCCCGCCGCAGGGCCCAGATCCTGGCCTGGCTGGATCGCTACGACGAAGCGATCGCCGGCTTCGAAGCCCTGGTCGCCAGTGATCCGGACGACCGGGCCAGCCGCTACGGCCTGGCGCGCGCGCGCAACTTCTCGGGCCGCCACCGGCAGGCCGTCGCCGATTACCGGGAAGCCATCGCGCGTGACCGGGCAGCCGGCGAGGAAGTGCCGAACGATGCCCGTTTCGACCGGGCCCGCGCGCTGCGCTGGGCCGGCTACGACGAGCTCGCCGACCAGGCGCTGACCGGCCTGCCGCAGGCCGACGCCCGCTGGCTGCAGGACTGGCGCACCCGCCGCGAAACCCTGCGCTGGCTGGAAGCCGGCTACGACCTGTCCACCGATCGTGACGATCTCGACATCCGCACCACCACCGCCGCCTTCGGCTGGCGGCCCGGACCCGCCACCAGCCTGGCCGTCGGCACCCGGCTGGTCAATCTCTCCGAGCCGGGCCGCCATGCACGCGGCGAACAGCTGAACCTGCGCTGGCGCACCCGGATCGGCGCCAGCGAGGACGCCATCGGCAGCCAGGCCGATCCCGGGCCGCTGTGGGCCAGCGTCAGGCTGGCCGCCAACCACTACGGCAGCTGGCAGCCGCTGAGCGGCGCGGCGCAACTGCGCTGGCTGGCCACCGACATGCTGCGCATCGAGGGCGGCCTGGAACGCGAGATCATCGAAACCCCGCTGGCCGTGCGCAACCGCGTCCACGTCGACGCCCTGTCGGTCGGGGCCGACTGGCGCTGGCGCCCCGGGGCCAGCGTGGCCGGCTCAGTGGCCGCCCTGCGCTTCGACGACGGCAACCTGCGCACCCGCCTGAACCTGCGGGCCGACCAGCAACTGCGCGCCAATCCGAAAGTCGTCGCCGGCATCGAGGCCATGGCCTTCCGGGCCTCCGACCCCGAATCCGACACTCGACCCGGGCGCGGCTACTGGAATCCGCGCCGCTATCACGAAGCGCGCGGCTACGTCGCCATCGGCCACGAAGCCTGGCCGTGGGATTTCACGCTGAAACTCGGCCTGGGCACGGCCCGCGAAACCGATGGCTGGGGCAACCGGGTGAGCGCCAAGCCCCACCTGTGGGAACTGTCGGTCGCCTACGACCTGGCCCGCTCCCTGCAGTTGCGCGCCTGGGCCGGCGGCTCGGGCGGCTCGATGGGGGTCGGTTCGGGTGGCGAAGGCTACTGGCGGCGTTACGTCGGGATCTCGGTCACCGGCTGGTTCTGACCGGACCGGACTGGCACCCCTCTGCGTTCGAGGGATGCGGAGCCGCGGGGAGCCAGGACGCGGGGTGAGGCTTTCGGCGCACGCCGGGTGCTTGCCACCGCTACGCGGTGGTGCCCTGCGATGCTCACGCTCGTGGCCTGCCGCCGAACTCGCTGCACTCCCTACGCTTCGCTTCGTTCGTTTCGCTCAGACAGGCGGTGGCAAGTCAGATTTTGGATGCGCGCTGACGCGCGCGGCCAC
>JBAYOD010000101.1:0-11332 GCA_041678445.1 Burkholderiaceae bacterium
CCGCAAGATCTGCGTGGCGCTGGAAGAGATGAGCCTGGTCTACCGGATCGTGCCGGTGAACATCGGCAAGGACGAGCAGTTCGCTCCCGATTTCCTGAAGATCAGTCCGAACAACAAGATTCCGGCCATCGTCGATCCCGACGGACCGGACGGCAAGCCGGTGTCGGTCTTCGAGTCCGGCGCCATCCTGCTCTATCTGGCCGAGAAGTCCGGCAGCTTCCTGCCCGAGGATCTGCGGGCGCGGATCGCGGTCTGGGAATGGCTGATGTTCCAGATGGGAGGATTTGGCCCGATGCCGGGGCAGGTTCATCATTTCGCCGGCTTGCAGAACGAGGAAGACCGCCGCTACGGTCTGGAGCGTTTCATGAAGGAGACTCGCCGGCTCTACGGGGTGATGGATCGCCGGCTCGCGGATCACGAATGGTTCGCCGGTGAACTGTCGATTGCCGATTTCGCCATCGTGGGCTGGGCCTGGCGCCACCAGCGGCACAAGGTCGACCTGGCCGATTTCCCCAACGTGAAGCGGTGGTACGAGGCGATGATGGCCCGTCCGGGTGTGCGGCGCGGCTTCGAGGTGCCGATCATCGCCTGATGGCCGTTCGCGTTCGGGCGCCTGGGGCAGCCAAGGTGCGGGGGCTGGGCAAGCACCCGGCGTGCGCCGAAACCTTGCCCCGCGTCCTGGCCCGCCGCTCCCTATTATTCGAACGCGAAGGGGTAGTGCGCCGTGCCTGGCTAGCGCAGCGCAGCCAGCAGCCGCTCGAAGCGAGCCGCATCGCGCACGGTGTTGTCGTAGCGGATCAGTTCCGGGTGGACGGCCGGATCGGGGTCGAAGCGGCGCTTGCGGTATTCGTCCCAGTGTTCGAGCTTGTAGCGGTCGCGGTGATCGCCGCGGGCCACGATCCGGCGCCTGGCCTCGGCCTCGTCGAGCATGACCCAGACGATGCGGATCGGCGTGGCCGGCGGCAGGCCGAGGGCCTCGGCATCGAACATGCGCCGGCTCTTCACTTCGCGTGAGAACGGGCCGACCAGCACCGTGTTGACTCCCAGCGACAGGTTCTCGGCGGCGATGTCGAGCAGGCCCGAATACTCCTGGTCGCGCAGGTTCTCCAGGTAGGTCGGGCTGTCGCGGTCGTCGGGATCGCCGGTCAGCAGGCCCATCACCTTCGAGCTGAAGGCGCCGTAAACCGTGTCCTTGTCGAGCACGCAGAAGCTCTCGCCGGTGGCGGCGTGCAGGCGCGGCACCGCCATCCGGGCGATCGTGGTCTTGCCGGTGCCCGAGTGGCCGGCGAACACGATCAGCCGGGGGCCTGTGCCGGCCGGGGTTGGTGCCGTCATCAGTCGCCCAGGGCGCCGAGTTCGCGCCGCAGGAATTCGTGGAAGTGCTGCATGCCGTCTTCCATCGGGCTCTGGTAGGGCCCGGTTTCGTTCAGGCCGCGTTCGAGCAGGGCGCGCCGGCCCGCATCCATGCGCAGCGCGATCTCGTCATCCTCGATTGCGGTTTCCATGTAGGCAGCGCGCTCGGCCTCGACGAATTCGCGCTCGAACAGGACGATTTCCTCGGGATAGTAGAACTCGACGATGTTGGTGGTCTGCCGGGGGCCGCGCGGAATCAGGCTGGACACCACCAGGACCTGCGGGTACCACTCGACCATCACGTTCGGGAAATAGGTCAGCCAGATGGCGCCGTATTTCGGCAGCGCGCCGTCGTTGAACTTCAGGACCTGCTCATGCCAGCGCCGATAGGCGGGTGAACCGGGCGTTTTCAGGCCATTGTGGAGGCCGACCGTCTGGACCGAGTGCCAATCGCCGAACTCCCAGCGCAGGTCGTCGCAGGTGACGAAGTGGCCGAGCCCGGGGTGGAAGGGCGCAACGTGGTAGTCCTCGAGGTAGACCTCGAGGAAGGTCTTCCAGTTGTAATCGCATTCGTGGATCTCGACGTGATCGAGCAGGTAGCCCGAGAAGTCCAGATCCTGGCTGACCCCGAGCCTGGCGAGGTCGGCCGCGACATCGCGCGGGCCTTCGAACAGCAGGCCCTGCCAGTTCTGCAGCGGCGTATTGTGCAGTTTCACGCAGGGCTGCTCGGCGAAGTGCGGCGCACCCAGCAGCTCGCCTTTCAGGTCGTAGGTCCAGCGGTGGACGGGGCAGACGATGTTGCCGGCACTGCCGATGTTGCCGCGGCCCTCGAGCATGATCGCCTGGCGGTGGCGGCAGACATTGGACAGCAGTGCGACCCCTTCGGCATTGCGAACCAGCACCCGCCCGCCGCGTTCGGCTTCGAGGACATGGTAGTCGCCGAACTCGGGCACCATCAGCTGGTGGCCGACATAGCCGGGGCCCTGGCGGAACAGGCTCGCGAGTTCGCGCTGGAACAGCGCCTCATCGAAGTAGGCCGAAACGGGGAGTTGCGTGCCGGGGAGTTGCGTGCCGGGCAGTTGCGTGCGTGAGGGACTGAGGTGCTCACGACGACCCAGATCCGACATCCTGATCCTCCGTCGCAGCGCGCCAGCATCGTACCGATGGCTGCTGCGATCGACAAAAGGCGTAAGAATACCCGGTTTCGAGAAGCCGGGTAAAATTTCAGCTTCGTCCCTTGCGCTCTGTCAGAGTCAGTTCCAGATGGCCCGTTCGCCCAGCAATTCCGATCCTGTCCGTCCGCCCGCCACCGAGGGCGGCAGTGCGGTGCAGGACGCCTCCGGTCCGGCCAGCTTCGAGACCGTGCTGGCCGAACTCGAGGGTATCGTCGAGCAGATGGAAACCGGTGCGCTGAGCCTCGAGCAGTCGCTGGCCGCCTACAAGCGGGGCGCCGAACTGGTTGGCGTCGCCCGCAAGGCCCTGACCGACGTCGAGCAGCAGGTGCGCATCCTCGAAGCCGATGTGCTCAAGCCTTTCGAGAGCGGGGACGCCGAGTCGTGAGCCAGTCCTTCGGTGACTGGATGGCGGCCTCGCTCGCCCGGGTCGAGCATGCGCTCGAATCGGCGTTGCCGGCTGCCGATACGCATCCGGCCGCGCTGCACGAGGCGATGCGCTATGCGGCGCTCGGTGCCGGCAAACGGGTGCGGCCGCTGCTGGTGATGGCCGCCGGTGAGTCGGTGGGTGCCCCCGGGCAGGCGCTCGAGGCTGCCGGCTGTGCGGTCGAACTGATCCACTGCTATTCGCTGGTCCATGACGATCTGCCGTGCATGGACGACGATGTGCTGCGACGCGGCCGCCCGACGGTGCACGTGGTCTGGGGCGAGGCGCTGGCGATGCTGGTCGGCGACGCACTGCAGGCGCGCGCCTTCGAGGTGTTGGGCGGCATCGATCTGCCGGCGACCGCCCGCATGGTCGCCGAGCTGGCTGCGGCGGCGGGTTCCACCGGCATGGCGGGCGGCCAGGCGATCGACCTTGCGGCCGTCGGCGGGCCGATGGCGCAGGCCGCCCTGGAGGGTATGCACAGGCGCAAGACCGGGGCGTTGCTGCGGGCCTCGGTCCGGCTCGGTGCGATGGCTGCCGGACCGGCAGCCTGGCAGGCGGCGCAGCCGGCGCTCGACGTCTACGCAGACGCGATCGGGCTGGCTTTCCAGGTCGTCGACGACATTCTCGATGTCGAGGGCGATGCCGCCACGCTGGGCAAGACGGCCGGCAAGGATGCCGACCAGGAGAAACCCACCTATGTCTCGGTGCTCGGGCTGGACGAGTCGAAGCGGATGGCCGCGTCGCTGCACGATGCGGCCCGGGCAGCCCTCGAGCCGCTGGGCGCGGCCGGCACGCGGTTGCGCGAGCTGGCCGATCTGATCGTGCTGAGGCGCTCATGACCGACCTTTCCGATTCGGGCCTGCAGGGCCCGGCGCCCGGTGCGCTGCTGGCCGGGATCGACGATCCGGTCGCGCTGCGCCGGCTCGAGCGCGGCCAGCTCGTGCAGCTCGCCGACGAGTTGCGCGAGTTCGTCCTGCAGTCGGTCTCGCGCACCGGCGGCCACCTGTCGTCGAATCTCGGCACGGTCGAGCTTGCGATCGCGCTGCACTATGTGTTCGATACGCCGCGTGACCGGCTGATCTGGGACGTCGGCCACCAGAGTTATCCGCACAAGATCCTGACCGGCCGGCGCGGGCAGATGCATACGCTGCGCCAGTTCGGCGGGATATCGGGTTTTCCGAAGCGCAGCGAGAGCCGCTACGACGCCTTCGGTACCGCACATTCGTCGACCTCGATCTCGGCGGCGCTCGGCATGGCAGTCGCCTCGCGCAACAAGGGCGAGAACGAGGGGCCGGCGCGGCGCCGTCACGTCGCCGTGATCGGCGACGGGGCCATGACGGCGGGGATGGCCTTCGAGGCGATGAACAATGCCGGGGTCACCCCGGACATCGACCTGCTGGTGATCCTGAACGACAACGACATGTCGATCTCGCCGCCGGTCGGTGCCCTCAACCGCCATCTGGCGAACCTGCTGTCGGGGCGTTTCTACACCCGGGCACGCGACCTCGGTCGCGCCGTGCTGTCCAGCGTGCCGCCGCTGTTCGAGCTGGCCAAGCGCTTCGAGGAGCACGCCAAAGGCATGGTGGTGCCGGGCACGCTGTTCGAGGAGCTGGGCTTCAACTACGTCGGGCCGATCGATGGCCACGACCTCGGCACGCTGGTGGCGACGCTGCAGAACCTGCGCGAACTGCGCGGGCCGCAGTTCCTGCACGTGGTCACGCGCAAGGGGCAGGGCTACAAGCTGGCCGAAGTCGACCCGGTGCTCTATCACGGACCCGGCCGCTTCGATCCGGGGCAGGGCATCGTCAAGGCCGCCGGCAGCGGCAAGCCGACCTACACGCAGGTGTTCTCGGACTGGATCTGCGACATGGCGCAGGCCGACAAACGACTGGTCGCGATCACCCCGGCCATGCGCGAGGGCTCAGGCCTGGTGGAGTTCGAGCGACGCTTCCCGACGCGCTACTTCGACGTCGGGATCGCCGAGCAGCACGCCGTCAGTTTCGCCGCCGGCATCGCCTGTGAGGGCCTGAAACCGGTCGTTGCGATCTACAGCACCTTTCTGCAGCGGGGCTACGACCAGTTGATCCACGACGTGGCGCTGCAGAACCTGCCGGTCATGTTTGCGCTCGATCGTGCCGGCGTGGTCGGTGCCGATGGTGCGACACATGCCGGCGCCTATGATTTCGCCTATCTGCGCTGCGTGCCGAACCTGGTGGTCTACGCGCCCAGTGACGAGAACGAGTGCCGGCAGATGCTCTACAGCGCCTTCCGGCACGACGGGCCATCCGCCGTCCGCTATCCGCGCGGCGCCGGGATCGGTGCGCCGGTCGAGAAAACCTTCACCGAGATCCCGCTCGGCAAGGCCGAGCTGCGCAGGCAGGGGAAGCGGATCGCGATCCTGGCCTTCGGCACCCTGCTGGCGCCGGCACTGGCGGCCGGCGAAGCGCTCGACGCCACCGTCGTCAACATGCGCTTCGTCAAGCCGGTCGATGCCGATCTGCTGGTCGAGCTGGCTGCCACCCACGAAGCCTTCGTTACCGTGGAAGAGCATGTGGTGATGGGGGGCGCCGGCAGTGCCGTGGCCGAAGCCATGGCCGAACGCGGCATCGTGCTGCCGTTGCTGCAGCTCGGCCTGCCCGACCGCTTCATCGACCACGGTGAGCAGGCCCAGCTGCTGCGGATGGAGGGGCTGGACGGCAAGGGGATCGAGCGCTCGGTGCGCGAGCGCTTCGCGATCTGACGCGACGGCTCGTCTGACCGCGAAACTGCGTTACGGAAGCCGCGTTACTTCGGTGCTGCGCGCTTCGAGACGAGGTCCACGAACGCGCGTGTCGTCATCCCCGGGGTTGCACCCAGGGCTTCGGCAGTGCGGTTCAGGTGCGACAGGAGTCCGGTCTCGTAGACGGAGTCGCCATCGCCGATCCGGGCACTTTCCGCTGAAACGGTGACGGCCGCGATGCCGCGCTCGTCGAGGGGGGCCAGACGGCTGATGCCGGCATCGTCCTTGCCGACGCCGGCGTCGCAGAAAACCCCTGCCAGCACGTTCACCGGGAGCCCGGTTTCCCGCTTCTCCCCGAGGAGCGCGCCGTGGGAAGCTGCGATCAGGATCGCACCTTCATCCTCCGGCGACACCAGCGACAGCGAATCCATCACGACGATCCGTGGCAGGCCGTCGCCATTACGCTCGGTGTGACGTGACTCGCCGCGTGCCGGGACCGGCAGCGTCGAGGGCGTCGCCGCGAGCATCTTGCGAGCGCAATCGGCGACGCGGTCGCCGGGGCGGCAGCCCAGCGCCTCGGCATGACGGTTGACATGGGAAACCATGCCGTGGGCCGCCATGTCGGTACCATTGCCGATGCGGCAACTGTCGTGATCGGCCGTCGCGGCGGCGATGGCCAGTTCATCGAGGTATTCGAGGGAACCGATGCCGGCCTGGTCGAGGCCGACACCGGCGTCATTGAGAATGACCGCCAGCACGTGGCCTTTCGCGGCGCAGTAGCCGGCATACAGCCCGCCATGCGAGCCGGCAATGACCACCTGGCCGACATGGCTCTGGTCGAGCTTCGTGATCGTGTCGACGATCTTCACATCTGCGGACTGCATGGATCGACTCACTCTTGGGTCGCGGCCGCCGCGGCGGCCGGGTGAACGGGGCAACAGGCCAACAAGCCTTCAACGTAGCGTCAGGCCTTCAGCGCATCGTCGACGACCTGCTCCATCTTGCTGATCAGGCCGGGGTTGATCTGGGCTTTCCAGCGGGCATAGACGCGGCGCGTGGCGGTTCGCCATTCGGTCATCTCGGCATTGGTCGGGACGTGCACGTCCACGCCAAGGGCTCTCACCTGCTCGACGTCCTCGGCGAACAGCTTGCGGACCATGGCGATCTGCTGCCTGGCGGCTTCGACGCCGCATTCGCGCACGATCTTCTGGTCCTGTTCGCTCCAGGTGCGCCATTGCTGGTTGGCGATCGCGAAGACCAGGATCTCGTTGGAGTAGTTCCACTTGGTGACGTACTTCTGGCCGAGCGTATGGATCTTCGCGGCCAGGAAGAATTCGAGCGGATTCTCCTGGGCGTCGACGGCGTTGGAAGCGAGCGCCGGCTGCGCGTCGGCCCAGCTCATGAAGGTCGGGTTCGCGCCCATGCTCGACATGATCTCGCCGAACATCGGCACGCCGATCACGCGCACCTTCAGGCCCTTCATGTCGTCGGGCTTGATGATGGGACGCCGGGAATTGCTGATCTGCCGGAAACCGGTTTCGCCGATGCCGACCGGCTCGGCGCCTGCCTTGCGTATGAGATCGTAGTACTCGTTCATGACCGTCTGGTTCGACAGCACGGCATCGAAAGCCTTGTAGTTCGGCGTGATGAACGGCAGCGTGAAGACCGTGAGCTGGCGGGCCGAGCTGTACCAGTTGGCGGGCGCTCCACACAGGACGTCGATCACCCCTTGCCGCATGGCCGAGAACTCGCGGGTCTGGTCACCCTGCACCAGCGACGAGCCCGGGTACTGCTTGATGTTGATGCGCCCGTTGGTGCCTTCGCGGACCAGGTTGCAGAAGATCTCTCCGCCCTTGCCCCATGCGAAGGCCGTGGGCACGACCGTGGACATCTTGTATTCCGCCTTGTACTGCTGGCCGAGGGCAATGGCCGGGAACACGAGGCCGCCGGTCGTGGCGGATACGCCTTGAAGGAATACGCGTCGTTTCATGAAACTCTCCGTTTGAAAATCCTTGCCTGGTTCATCGGACAAGCGGGTAACCGGGATTGTCTGGTAACC
The DNA here is from genome assembly GCA_041678445.1 of Burkholderiaceae bacterium. GTDB lineage: Bacteria > Pseudomonadota > Gammaproteobacteria > Burkholderiales > Burkholderiaceae_E > Zeimonas. The sequence goes on from JBAYOD010000101.1 coordinate 7,734, forward strand.
GAGTCTAGTAACCGAGGGTACGCGGCAGCCAGAGTGCGAGTTCGGGAATGAATACCACCAGCAGGGCCGCCACGATGAAGCTGACCACCAGCCACGACACCCAGGGGATCGATGCCTCCAGCGGTACCCCGGCCATCTTGCACGAGACCATCAGGTTGACCGCCAGCGGCGGCGTGAACTGGCCGATCGCCAGCGCCATCGTGAGAATGACACCGAACCAGACGACATCCCACTGGTAGGCAATGACCAGCGGCATCAGCAGCGGGATGAAGATCATGAAGATGGACACGCCGTCGAGGAACATGCCCACCAGGAGCAGGACGACCAGCAGCAGCAGCAGTGTGCCGGTGCTCCCGAGACCGCTGGCGGTGAGGAACTGCGCCATCGGGTCGGCCAGGCCGAGCGTGTTCACCGAGTAGGAGAAGATGCTCGCGAGCCCGAGCACGATCATGATGATCGCCGAGATCTCGGCGGCTTCACGAAAGATCCCGAACAGGTCGCTCCAGCCGATCGTGCGGTGGATCGCCATCCCCACGAACAGTCCGTAGAACACGGCGACCACGGCGGCCTCGGTGGGTGTGAACCAGCCGACCCGCATGCCGCCGAGGATCAGCACCGGGGCCGCCAGACCCCACGATGCTTCACGCAGGCTCTTGAAGAACGCCGGTCGTGGCTGGTTCTTCTCCGCGGCGCCGAAACCATGCTTGCGCGATATCAGGACGGCCGGAACGATCAGGGCAAGGCCGGCGAGCAGGCCGGGCACCATGCCGGCTGCGAACATCGCCGGCACCGAAGCGCCCGGCACCATGACGCTGTAGACGATGAACGCGATCGAAGGTGGAATCAGGACATCAGTGGCGGCGGCGGCTCCCACCACGCTGGCCGAAAAGGGTGCCGGGTAGCCGGCCCGGCTCATCGCGGCGATCATCACCCCGCCCACCGCCGCGGCGTTGGCCGGGCCGGATCCGGAAATGCCCCCGAGGACCATGGCGACGACGATCGCGACCAGGGCCAGCATCCCCGGGCCGCGGCCGACGATGGCGATCGCGAAGGTGACCAGGCGCTGCGCGACTCCCGAACGATCGAAGATCGAGCCGACCAGCACGAACATCGGCAGGGCGAGCAGCGGGTACTTGGCCAGGCCTGCGTAGAAGTTCTGCGGGGCGGCAAGCAGGCCGAAGAACTGCGTGTCGGCGTTGGCCAGGGCGATTGCCACCATGCCGCCGGCACCCAGTGCGACGCCGATCGGTATGCCTGCGAACATCAGCACGACGAACAGCGCGAAAAGGATCATGCCGGTCATTGCTCGCGCACCCCCGAACGCAGGGCCTGTACGGCGCGGATCGCGATCACCACCGACAGTGCCGGCACCCAGGTGGTGTAGTACCAGCGGGGAATCTCCAGGCCCATCGAGACCTCTTCGTAGCGGAAGTCGTCCCAGGCCATCAGCCCCGAGAGAAAGGCCAGCACGATGAAGAAGGCCGCGGTCAGGACGGTGCCGAGAATGCCGAGCAGGCGCCGTCGCCGGCTGCTTCCCGAAATGAGGAAGTACTCGATGCGGATGTGGCTGTTGCGCAGGGCGGCGGACGACGCGCCTGCCATCGTCGTGAGCACCAGCAGGAAGACCGAGAACTCTTCGGTCCAGGCGAAGGAAGTGTCCGTCAGATAGCGGACCACCACGTTGCCCATGGTGATCACGCAGAGCGCCATCATGGCAAGGACGGCGATCCAGTCTTCAACGGTGCGTCGGGAATTGGTTGACATCGAATGCTCAGCGGTCTTGTACGTACCCGTGTGGGGCGGAATTCTAGTCGACAAGTCGACTGCCCCTCATCGGCGGCACAGATTGCTAGGCAAACTTGGCAGTCAATCCGCCGTCGACCACCAGTTCGGTGCCGGTGATGTAGCTGGCTGCGTCCGAGATCAGGAAGGCGGCGGCATTGGCAATGTCCCAGGCGCTGCCCATCCGGCCCGTCGGAACCTGACCGGCCCGGGCGGCGCGGGCTTCGTCGAGGTTGTCTGCCGAGTACATCCGGGCCACCGTCTGCGCGATGCGGGGCGTGTCGATCAGCCCCGGGACCAGCGTGTTCGCCCGCACGCCCTGGCCGGCATACTGCAGCGCGATCATCTTCGTCAGGTGGGTGAGCGCAGCCTTGGTGACGCTGTAGGCCATGTGCGGATAGCCGACGTAGCGCATTCCGGCGACCGAGGAAATCGCCAGGATCGACCCGCGGCCGCGTGCCGCCATTCCGGGCAGGACCTCGCGCGCGGCAAGCAGCAGGCTGCGCACGTTGACGTCATTGATCCGGTCCCAGTCTTCGAGCTCGATCTCGCAGGGGCCGGCGATCTTGCCGATGCCGACGTTGTGGTGGAGGGCGTCGATCGGGCCGAAGGCCTCGCTTGCCTCGGCGAACAGCCGGCGCACCTCGTCGGGGTCGGCCACGTCGCCGGTCAGTGCGATCGCGCGCCCGCCTTCGGCGTCGATGCAGGCGACGGTCTGTTCGGCCGATTCACGATCGCGGTCGGCCACGCAGACGGCCGCGCCCAGGCGGGCATAGACCAGGCAGGAGGCCCGGCCGATGCTCCAGCCCGGACCCGCCGAGCCGCCCCCGGCCACGAAGACCGTGCGTCCGTCGAGACGGCATGCCGCCTGGGGCGGCGGGGCTGCGTCGAGCAGGCGGCGGGTTTCAGGCGTCATGGCCCAGCCCCACCGTCATGCCGCCGCAGACATAGAGCACCTGGCCGGTAATGAAGCCGGCTCGCGGGTCGAGCAGGCTGGCGACGCCGTGGGCAATGTCGTCGGGCGTACCGACGCGTCCGACCGGGATCGATTCGATGATGCGCCGGGTGGCCGGTGAGTCAGGTGGGTTGACCCGTGTGAACAGTTCGGTGGCGATCGGCCCCGGGCCGATCGCGTTGACGGTGATGCCGTGCGCGCCGATTTCCAGGGCCAGCGTCCGGGTCAGTCCGTGCAGGCCGGCCTTGGTCATCGAATAAACGGTGCGCAGCGGCTTGCCGAGGGCTGCCCGGCTGCTGATGTTGACGATGCGTCCATAGCGCATCCGCTTCATGCCCGGCAGCACGGCCTGCACGCAGCGCACGGCACCGGCGAGGTTCACCGCGACCACCGCATCGAGATCGGCGGCGCTGGCTTCCTCGATCGTGCCCGGCCGCACGACGCCGGCGTTGTTGACGAGTTCGGTGATCGGGTGATCGCCAGCGATCTCGGCAAGCCGGGCCGCGCCGCGTACCGCATCGGCCACATCGAAGACCTCGAAGATCTCGCCGGCCAGCGGCGATTCGGGCGGTTGCAGGTCGAGGTTGATGATCCGCACGCCATCGTCGCTCAGCCGCCTGACGATGGCCCGGCCGATGCCGCGGCTGCCACCGGTAACCAGGGCGGTGCGTCCGGATGCCGGGAGGCCGGCCGGCGATATCGTTGTGCTCATGAGCGTATCTCCAGGGAATGCAGGGAATGCAGGGAATGCAGGGAATGCAGGGAAGGGGCGAGGGGGGCGACGTCGATCGGCTGAAACCGGCCGTGACCTCTTCGGCCGGCCTTCAGTCGCGGAAGTTCTGGAAGGCCAGCGGCACGTCCG
>JBAYOD010000102.1:0-11218 GCA_041678445.1 Burkholderiaceae bacterium
GCGTCGCTCGCTGCGCTCAGACAGGACGCCGCGAGAATGAGGATGGCGTCGCGCTGCGCGCGACAGCCAGGAACCCTGTGCGCCGCGGCTGCGCACAAGGCGCCGGCCAGGCGAAGCCCCCCGCACCTTGGCCGGCGACATCGTGCCATTCGACGGGAAAGCATCCGGGGCCACGGCAATCCGGTTGTCGGTCGCGAGCACCTTGCCAGCTCTCGGGAGATCGTCAGGCCAGCCGGATGCGCGCAGCCCGATCGTGCTGCCAAGTCCGATTCGTAGCCGAGTCAGGTTCGCAGCCGAATCAGGTTCCGGTCGTGCAGCCCGGCCGTACCGAGATCGCTTTGCGTTCGATCCCAAGCCCGCGTCCTGGCCCGCAGCCCCTTGCCGTTCGAACGCCAAGCGGTATCAGTGAGCCGCCGCGTCGCTGAAACGGGTGCTGCCGAACTCCCGGAAGGCGCTGAACCGGATCTTCGGCCAGCGCTCCCGGGCAACGTCGATCTCGACCTGCATCTTGGCCAGGAAGGCCGGCGCATCGACGGTGTCGCGGGCGATCCGGGCCTCGTTGTACGACAGGAAGCGGTCGAGCTCGGCTTCATCGTCGCAACCGACCCAGCGCGCGGCGATGTAGGTCGACGGCCCGATCCGGGCCGCCACGTTGTACTCGGCCGCAAGCCGGTGCGCCACCACCTCGAACTGCAGCACGCCCACCGCACCGAGCAGCATCTGGCCATCGTCGAAGCGGAACACCTGGATCGCGCCTTCGTCGCCGAGTTGTTCGAGCGCGGCGCGCAGCTGCTTGGCCTTCATCGGATCGACGACCTCGATCGAGCGGAAGGCTTCCGGGGCGAACCAGGGCAGGCCGGTGAACTGCAGGCTCTCGCCCTCGGTCAGCGAGTCGCCCAGGCGCAGCGTGCCGTGGTTCGGGATGCCGATGATGTCGCCGGGCCAGGCCTCGTCGACGATGTCGCGGCGCTGCGACAGGAAGGTGACCACGTTCTGCGGGCGCAGCGTGCGCCGGGTGCGCGTGTTGTGCAGCGGCATGCCGCGCGTGAAGCGCCCCGAGCAGATGCGCACGAAGGCCACCCGGTCGCGATGCTGGGGGTCCATATTGGCCTGCACCTTGAAGACCACGGCCGTCACCGCCTTCTCGGTCGGTGAAACCTCGCGCTGCTCGGCGTGCTTGTCCCCCGGCGGCGGACAGAAGTCGACGATGGCGTCGAGCACTTCGCGCACGCCGAAGTTGTTGATCGCCGAGCCGAAATAGACGGGCGTCTGTCCGGCGGCCAGGAAGGCCTGCGGATCGAAGGGTTCACCGGCGCCCTGGATCAGTTCGATCTCGGTCGCCGCCACCGGCCATTCGGGGCCGAGCGCTGCCATGGCGGCGGTGTCCTGCGGCGACACGAAGCTTTCCTCGCCGACCCGGTTCTCACCGGCCCGGAAGCGCCGCACCCGGTTCTCGCGCAGATCGTAGACGCCGCGAAAGCGCGAGCCCATGCCGATCGGCCAGGTGAGCGGCACCGGCGTCATGCCCAGCTCGCGTTCGAGTTCGTCGAGCAGGTCGAGCGGCTCTCGCACCTCGCGGTCGAACTTGTTGACGAAGGTGACGATCGGGATGTTGCGGGCGCGGCAGATCTTCAGCAGTCGCATGGTCTGCGGCTCGATGCCGTTGGCGCCGTCGATCACCATCAGCGCCGCGTCGACCGCAGTGAGCACCCGATAGGTGTCTTCGGAGAAGTCCTGGTGGCCGGGCGTGTCGAGCAGGTTGATCACGCAGTCGCGGTAGATGAACTGCATGACCGAACTGGCCACCGAAATGCCGCGCTGCTTCTCGATCTCCATCCAGTCGGAGGTCGCGAAGCGGCTGGCCTTGCGCGCGCGCACCGTGCCGGCGATCTGGATTGCACCGGAGAACAGCAGCAGCTTCTCGGTCAGCGTGGTCTTGCCGGCGTCGGGGTGGGAGATGATGGCGAACGTGCGTCGGCGCCTGACTTCACTGGAGATTCTCTCGTCCGTCATCGCTCACAGCCCCGTTATGTACATGCCTATGTGCACAGTCCTTGACGTGCCCATCTGCGTGCACACATCGGCATCCATGCCAGCGCCCGGCCCGGAAACGCTGAGCGGAGTCTATCACAAGGTCAATATCAAGTCTCTCACGAGCATGCAAGCCATGATAATATTCTCTTGAGAGCGTTTTTCCTGTCCAGCGGGCCGTGAGCGTGGAACTGCCGGAGGAATTGACCATGCTCGACAAGGTGACGACATGACCGCCCGGAACAAGCTGCTGGCAGCCCCTCCCTATCCCGTTGAGCAAACGCTCAGGAGTCTGGGGGCCAACCTGCGCACCGCGCGACTACGGCGGAATCTGACGATCCAGGACATGGCCGAAAAGATCGGCACGGGCGTACGGGCTGTCGCCGACGCCGAGAAAGGAAAGCCCTCGACCGGCATCGTCGTCTATGCCGCGCTTCTTTGGGCGCTTGACCTGCTCGATCAGCTCGATCTCGTCGCAACGCCAGAACGGGATCAGGAAGGACAGACCCTGGCGCTTTCGCGCGAGCGGAGCCGCGCCCGTCCGAAGACGGAGCTGAGCAATGACTTCTGAAGCGCCGGGCGAGTGCTTCGTCTACATCACGCTGCCCGGAGAAACCGAGCCCGTTACGGCGGGGCGCTTTGCGCTCTCCATTGACCGGCGCGGCGTGCCCGAGGGGCGGTTCGTCTACGGGCGCAGCTACCTGGAGCGCGCGAATGCCGTGGCGCTCGACCCGGTCGAGCTGAAGCTGGCACCGCGCACCTATGCCACCGCGTCGATGGGCGGCCTGTTCGGCGCGCTGCGCGACGCCAGTCCGGACTACTGGGGTCGCCGGGTGATCCAGCGCCTTCTCGGCCAAGCGCAGCCCAGTGAGATGGACTACCTGCTGTACTCGCCCGAAGACCGGGCGGGTGCGCTCGGCTTCGGGCTCGACCAGACGCCCCCCGCGCCCAGGCGCCGCTTCAACCGGACGCTCGACCTGGCAACCGTACAGGCGATTGCCGATGCCATCGTGACCGACGACGATCAGCCCGCCGCCGGTGACGGCGGTGCTGCTGTGGCCGATGCGGATCACGATCGGGTCGAGAAGCTGATGATGATCGGCACGTCGATGGGTGGCGCGCGCCCCAAGGCCGTGTTCGAAGACGGCGACAGCCTCTGGATTGCGAAATTCAACCGACCAGACGATACCTGGAACAACGCACGGGTCGAGCACGCCATGCTGGCCCTCGCACGGGCTTGCGGTCTCGTCACGGCGGAAAGCCGGGTTGTCGATGTCGCGGGGCGCGACGTGCTTCTGGTCAAGCGCTTCGACCGGGAAAGGACCGATGCAGGCTACCGGCGCGCCCGCATGGTGAGCGCACTGACCCTGCTGCGCGCGGACGATACCGACCAATCCCGCGACAAGTGGTCGTACGTCCTGCTGGCGGAAGAGCTGCGGCGCGTGTGTGCGCAGCCCCGGCAAAGCACCGCCGAGCTGTTTCGCCGGATGTGCTTCAACGCGCTGATCTCCAACGTCGATGATCACCCGCGCAACCACGCGGTTCTCGCGCGGGCGACCGACTGGAGTCTTTCGCCTGCCTATGACCTGACGCCTGCCGTGCCGATCAGCCTGGAGCGACGCGATCTGGCCATGGAGTGTGGTGATGCGGGCCGGTACGCGAATGCAGAGAATCTGCTCTCACAAAGCGCCCGTTTCCTGCTCGATGTGGACGAAGCACGGGCGCTCATCGATGCGATGGAAGTGCAAGTGCGCGGCTCCTGGTACGCGGTCGCGCGCGCGGCGAGCGTGAGCGAGCGGGACTGCGGAAAGATCGCCCCCGCTTTCGCCTATCCCGGCTTCCGCGAAGAAGGAACGCAGCGGCGATGAAGAAGTACATTGAGCGTTGCGACCTGACAGGACAGGGCACGGGATCAAGCGGGACGGATTCGGTTCTCGATTTGGTTGTTGTCCGCCGGCAAGGCCCCGTCGCCGATGAAACGCGTGAGCGCCTGCCATCGGTTCAGGCTGTAGTCGATCGCCTTGGCGATCGCCGTGCCGTCAGTGGACTTCTGCGGCCGCAGGACCAGCCACTGGTGCAGCGTATCGGCGAGCCGTTCTTCCCGGCGGGGTCAGTTGTCCGAAAAATGACTACAAATTCCGGACAGCGACTTGCTCCCTACACCGGACAGCGACTTGCTTGCCTTTTGTCCGAAGAATGTATACAAACATCGGACAGGAGCAGAGATCGTGTCCGACCTCGGAAGCCGCATAGCCGCGACCATCGACACTGGCCCGACAGGGCGGGTGTGGGTTCCGGCTGACTTCGCCAGTCTGGGCAGCCGGGACGCCATCGACAAGGCGCTACAGCGCCTCGTGGCGGCTGGCAGTCTGCGCCGGATAGACCGGGGCCTGTACGACCGCCCGGCGGTCAACAGCCTGACGAAGCGCCCGACCGTCCCCGACTACCGCGAGATTCTCGATGCGTTGTCACGGCGCGACCAGTTTCGGATGCTGGTTGACGGCATGACGGCGGCGAACGATCTCGGTCTGACCGACGCTGTACCCGCAAGGGTCACGATCCATACCGATGCGCGCCGCCGCTCGATCCGACTGGACAACCTCGTCATCGAGTTCAAGCTGACGGCACCAAGCCGCCTCTACTGGGCGGGGCGGCCCGCCATGCGCATCGTGCAGGCGCTGCACTGGCTCAAGGACACGCTCGCGCGCGACGGCGACCTCATCAGAAGCCGTCTCGCAACCATGCTGGCCGACGGAAGGCGCGGCCCGTCGATTCTTGACGACCTTCAGCAAGGCTACGGAACCCTCCCGGCATGGATGCAGGACTTCCTGCGAACGGTTCCCGGCTTTGATCTGTCGCCGCCGGTGCCGCCGGGAAAACCATCGCGCGCGAAGAAGGCCCCAGCGACGGGAGGCGCGCCATGAACAAGAACTTCGCCAACGTGATCTCGGCGAGCGACAAGGAGCGGCTCGATCTGTTCCTTGCGACCGCCGCTCGCATGGGTACAGCCGTCCAGAACGTCGAAAAGGACTTCTGGGTGTGCTGGACGCTCGATGCGCTCTTCAACGGCCTCGAACCCGGAGGCCCGCGTCTCCTGTTCAAAGGCGGAACGTCGCTCTCCAAGGCGTTCGGCCTTATCCCGCGCTTCTCCGAGGACATCGACATCACGGTGTTCCGTGGCGATCTCGGCCAGGATGTCGAGGTCGAAGCGCTTCAAGGGCTGAGTGGGAAGCAGCGCAGGAAGCGCCTGGACGCGATTCGGGACGCCTGTCAGACATACCTGCACGGCCCCTTCTCGGCGCAGCTCCACGCCATCGCGACGGCGGGGATCGGCAAGGATCGGTACAAGCTTGAGGCTGACTCGGACGACAAGGATGGGCAGACGCTGCTCTTCTGGTACCCGGCGGTGGCCGCGCGAGGCGAGTACATCCGTTCGGCGGTCAAGATCGAGTCCGGTGCGAAGTCGGCGCTCGATCCGCACACGTCGGCGAGCGTGACGCCCTACGTTGCTCAGGACGTGGCGGACCTCGATCTGCGCGTCCCCAATATCACGACGGTGCGTCCCGAGCGAACGCTTTGGGACAAGGTTGCCATCCTGCACGGTCTGCGCCAGTGGTACGAGCGGCGGGGCGAACTCAGGCAAGGCGGACAGCGCGTGTCACGACACTACCACGACGTGTTCCGGCTCATGAAGAGCGAACAGGCGAAAACGTGGCTTGCCGACCGCGCTCTCGGCGCTGACTGCGTGCTCCACGCCAGTTTGTTCTTCGGCAGTCCGGACCTCGGGCTGGATTCAGCCCAGCCGGGAAGCTTCACGCTGCAACCGACGGCTGTCATGCGTGAAGCCCTGAGCGCCGACTATCGGGCGATGGTCGGAATGGTGTTCGGCGCACCGCCGCCCCTCGACGAAGTCCTTGCGGGCGTCGCCGAGGTCGAGCGCATTGTCAACGCGCCGGACGGTGCATGATCTCCGCGATGTGAGGCTCGGTCAGGGTCGCGAAGTTGGTGCGGGCCGTCCGCCGTAGGTCGTGGACGGACCAGTGCTCCATCTCGAACTTCGAGTGCCGCCTTAGCTGTGCACGCATTCCCGAATCCGCTCTGCCTGAGCGGGTGAGCACAATAACCTAAAAATCACGGAGCATCATTCCCTGGAAGATGGCCACGCCCGCCGACAAGCTCGCCCAATCGCTCGACGCCCTGAAGACGCTTCAGGACGCGAAGGCCGTGGCGATCCGGGCTTCCGACCTTACTCGCGTCCACAGGGAGCGGCTGCTCAGGAACGGCTTCATCCGTGAGGTCATGAAGGGGTGGTACATCCCCGTGCGGCCCGACGGCCTGGCGGGTGAGAGCACCGACTGGTACGCATCCTTCTGGCCCTTCTGCGCCGCATACCTGACCACACGCTTCGGAGAAGACTGGTGTCTGGGTGCAGAGCACTCCATCGCCCTGCACACTGGCAACTGGAACGTGCCGCGTCAACTTCTCGTGCGCGCAACGCGCGGCGGCAACAAGCCGACCGGCTTGCTGCACGATACGTCGATTTTCGATCTGCGTCTCGAAGTCCCTGCCGTCGCAGACATACAGCTCATCGAAGGCCTGCGGGTCATGCGCCTTCCGGCGGCGCTCATCACGTGTGCGCCGAGGTACTTCACCGCGCATCCCGTCGAGGCACGCGCCGCGCTGGCGATGATTGCCGATGCTTCGGATGTCCTGGGCCGCCTGCTCGACGGAGGCCACAGCAGCATCGCCGGACGGCTGGCAGGCGCCTTTCGCAACATCGGGCGGGATCAGATTGCGGAGGCGATCACCGCGACGATGAAGTCGGCGGGTTACACGGTCAGTGAGACCGATTCCTTTGCCGACCGTCTCCCGGTCGGGATCGATCCGCGCGAGACATCACCCGCCGTCAACAGGCTTCGCATGTCGTGGGCGGCAATGCGGGAAGCGGTGCTGGAGCGGTTCCCGCCGCCGCCCGGCCTGCCGCGCGATGTCAAAGCCTATCTGCATCAGGTCGAGGACGTGTACGCGACCGATACCTACAACTCGCTGTCCATCGAAGGCTACCGGGTGAACGCCGATCTGATCGAGCGCGTGCGGTCGGGCAACTGGAATCCCGACAGCAAAGCCGACCGCTCGCATCAGGATGTACTTGCGGCCCGGGGCTACTGGCAGGCCTTTCAGAAGGTCAAGGACACGGTGAGCCGGATCGTCCAGGAGGCCAATGCGGGCGAGGCCACACAGGCGGACCATGGGATGTGGTATCGCGAGATGTTCGGCCCCAGCGTCGCGGCGGGCATCCTGAAGCCCGGCGATCTGGCGGGCTATCGGGACGGTCCGGTGTACATCCGGCAATCCATGCATGTCCCGCCTCGCAGCGAGGCGGTGCGCGAGCTGATGCCCACCTTCTTCGACCTTTTGCGGGACGAGCCCGAAGCGTCGGTGCGGGTGGTACTCGGGCACTTCTTCTTCGTGAACATCCATCCGTACTTCGACGAGGACGGGCGGATGGGGCGATTCCTCATGAATGCGATGCTGGCGTCAGGTGGCTATCCCTGGACCGTCATCCCGCTGGCCCAGCGAGCGCGCTACATGAACGCGCTTGAAGCGGCGAGCGTGCAAGGGGACATCCGGCCCTTCGCCGAACTGGTTGCCGAGCTGGTATCGAAGCAGTAAGTTCGCAGCAGCGATCGCCGCGACGATGAAGTCGGCGGGCGACACGGTTATCGAGACCGATCCCTTCGCCGACCACCCGCCGCTCAGCGCGGCCGGATCGCGTCGCCCCAGCTCTGCAGCGGGCCGAGCGGATTGCGGCTGACCTGACGCTCGCTCAGGGCCGGCTGGCCGCCGTAGACCGAAAACACGGCGAGGTCTTCGACGAACAGGATGGTGGCGTTGAAGGTCCAGCCGGTGGTCGTGACTTCACGATGGAAATTGAACGAGTCCAGCCAGAAGTTGCCGGTGCGCTCGCGCTTGATCCGGCGCACCGCGATTGCATAGCCGCTGCAGCTTTTGGCGGCTTTCAGACAGCTCAGCACGCCGGGGTCGAGTTGCTCGGGCAGCACAGCCGCTCCTGCCGAGAAGCGCTGGACGATGTCCGGGTAGGACAGCAGGGTCACCGACGAATTGCTCAGCGGGTCGATGCCGGCTTCGGCGAGTTCGGCGCGACTGGTCTTGAACGGCTCGATCTGTTCGATGGCCTCGCGGGCGGCCTCGAAGCTGCGCCAGACGACCAGGGTGTCATCACGGGCATCGGGCAGCAGCGCCTGGCAGGCGCTCAGGGTGCCCAGCGCGGCGATGGCGAGCAGGCGCGACAGGGGACGAGGCGCCTCTGGCAGGGGGGCGGGCGCCTGCTGGGGCGCCTCTATTTCGCGCCGGGGTCCGGATTTATGTTGCATCGCGGTCCGAAAGCCGGACAATAACTGTTTTCCCACCTAGACGCTGCCAGGGAGCGTGTCAAGCAATCTCCGGCAATCGCGATCCAAAGCAATCCCAAGCAATCATTTGACCATCACATTCCAGTCTTTCGGTCTCGCAGAACCGATTCTGCGTGCCGTAACCGAACTCGGCTACCGAGAACCCACCCCGATCCAGGCCAAGGCGATCCCGATTGTGTTGCAGGGACGCGACGTCATGGGCGCGGCCCAGACCGGCACTGGCAAGACCGCCGGTTTCGCACTGCCTATCCTGCAGGGGTTGATGAGCAAGGCGAACACCAGTGCATCGCCGGCGCGTCACCCGGTGCGTGCGCTGATCCTGGCGCCGACCCGCGAACTGGCCGACCAGATCTACGAGAACGTGCGGGATTATGCCCGGTACACCGGCCTGCGTTCGGCCGTCGTGTTCGGCGGCGTCGACATCAAGCCGCAGATCGCCGAGCTGAAGAAGGGCGTCGAAGTCCTGATCGCCACCCCCGGGCGATTGCTCGACCATGTCGGGCAGCGCACGGTATCGCTCGGCCAGGTCGAGACGCTGGTGCTCGACGAGGCCGACCGGATGCTCGACATGGGTTTCATGCCCGACATCCAGCGGATCATCAACCTGCTGCCCGGCAAGCGCCAGAACCTGATGTTCTCGGCAACCTTCTCCGGCGAGATCCGCAAGCTGGCCGAGAGCTTCCTGAACCGGCCCGAGCTGATCGAAGTCGCCCGGCGCAATGCCACGGCCGAGAACGTCGAGCAGGCGGTCTACCTGGTGCAGAGCGCCGAGGCCAAGCGCGCCGCGGTGGCCAAGCTGATCCGCGAGCGCGGACTGGCCCAGGTGATCGTGTTCACCAACACCAAGGTCGGTGCGGGCCGGCTTGCCCGCGAACTGGTGCGCGACGGGCTGAACGCGGCTGCCATCCACGGTGACAAGACGCAACAGGAGCGCCTGGCCACGCTGGAGGCGTTCAAGAAGGGCGAGACCAGTGTCCTGGTCGCCACCGACGTCGCAGCCCGCGGCCTCGACATCGCGGAGTTGCCGGCCGTCATCAACTACGACCTGCCGTACAGCGCCGAGGACTATGTCCACCGGATCGGCCGGACCGGCCGGGCCGGCGCCAGTGGCGTGGCGCTGTCGCTGATGACCGCGGGCAACGACGAGCGGCTGCTCGCCGAGATCGCCAGGCTGATCAAGCGCGAGATGACGCCGGCGCCGCTCGACGTCGGCCCGATCGTGCGCGAGCGCGGCGAATCGGGCGTGCGGGGCGGGGCGAGACCCGAGCGCGCTGGCGCGAGGTCCGGACGCGGTGGGTCGGACTCCGAACGCGGTGGGCGGGGTGCCCGCTCGCGCAGCGACGAGGCGAGCCCGAGGCGCCAGGCGCGCGAGACGGCCGGCCTGCGCGCCGCGCCGCCACTGCGCGACGATCCGCTGTTTCACCAGCCTTATGAGCCGCCCGAGGCACCCGCCGCGACCGAGGCCGAAAGCGAGGTACTCGCGGCAGCCGCCAATGTCAGCGGCCGCGGAGTGAGCGGCACGCGCCGGCCGCGCAAGGTGGTGGCGGCCCTGCTCGGCGGGCTCGGCAAGCGCCAGGGTTGACCCGGGCGCCGGGTCGACCAGGCGGTCAGGTTCGGCCCGGGCGGTCAGGTCCGACCGGCAGTCGCGAACCACGGTGAGGCCTGCCAGGCCCGGGTCGCCGCGCTCCAGAAGCGGGCCTGTCGGGCCTGTCGGCGGCTGGTGTCACCGGCCGCCGGGCCTTCGTCGGTGTCAGATGCCGGCCCGACAGTGCCAGCGGCCGGCCCGGCAGTGTCAGGCGCCGGCCCGGCTGCGACAGCCGGCAGTCCCAGATGCGCCAGCGCGGTGTTCAGCGCGTCGTCCGGCCGCTGCGGGTCGATCGCCGTCGCGCCGTTCTGCTTGGACAGCTTTTCGCCGTCGCTGCCGGTGACCACCGGCAGGTGCAGGTAGCGCGGACTGGCCATGCCGAGCAGGCGTTGCAGCAGGATCTGGCGCGAAGTCGATCCGACCAGGTCTTCGCCACGCACGATGTCGGTCACCCCTTGCGCATGGTCGTCGACGACCACCGCGAGCTGGTAAGCCCACAGCCCGTCGGCACGCCGGAGCACGAAGTCGCCGACCTCGTCGGCCATCCGGTCCTCATGGCGGCGGCCGTTGCGGTCGTCCCAGGCGATGACGGCGTCGTCGACCCGCAGGCGCCAGGCGCGGGCCGTGCGTCCCGGCGCCATCCCGTTGCGACAGGTGCCCGGGTAGACGGCTTCGCGATGGCGCTGCCGGGCGGTGACGGAATCGGCGATTTCGCGCCGGGTGCAGCAGCATGGGTAGACGAGCCCGGCGGTGCGCAACTGCTCGAAGGCCTGCTGGTACAGCGCGTGTCGCCGGCTCTGGTGGAGCACGGGGCCGTCGTGTGCGAAACCCAGCCGCGCCAGTGCATCGACGATCGCGGTTGCCGCGCCTGCCACCTCCCGTGGCGGGTCGAGGTCTTCGATCCTCAGCAGCCAGCGCCCGCCGTGGGCCAGGGCGTCGAGCCGGCTGGCCAGCGCTGTGGCCAGCGAGCCGGCGTGCAGCGGGCCGGTCGGAGAAGGGGCGAAACGACCGACGTAGTCGCGTCTCATCCGCCGCGCGCGGCGAGCCCTTTGCCTCGTGCGGCGAGCAGGTGCGCGGCCAGTTCGGCGAAGCCGGCGCCGTTGGCGGCCAGGGTGATCCAGGCCGGCAGCACTGGTATCCGGTCGGCGTGCTCGCGCAGGTTGGCAAC
>JBAYOD010000103.1:0-11214 GCA_041678445.1 Burkholderiaceae bacterium
CAGTTCGCCTCGCACGGCGGCCTGTCGCAGGCCCTGTTCTCGTTCGCGAACCGGATGATGTCGCGGGTGCGCGGCGGCATGGCGATGGCCGCCGTACTCGCCTGTGCCGCCTTCGGCGCGGTGTGCGGCTCGTCGGTGGCCACGGCGGCCACGGTCAGCACGGTCGCCCTGCCCGAGATGCAGCGGCACGGCTACTCAGGCCGGCTCGCCACGGCGACGCTGGCCGCCGGCGGCACGATGGGCATCATGATCCCGCCGTCGGTGATCCTGATCATCTACGCCATCCTCACCGAGCAGAACATCGCCAAGCTGTTCGCCGCCGCGATGATCCCGGGACTGATCGCAATGGCCGGCTACCTGGTGGCGATCGCCGTCTACGTGCGGCTGGTGCCGGGCCACGCTCCCGAGCGCAGCCAAGCCCGGCCGGGTAAGGCCCAGCCGGACAAGCCCGAGCCAATCGACCGGCGCGACGTGATCGGCGGGCTGCTGCCGATCGCCGCCATCTTCGTGCTGGTCTTCGGCGGCATCTACGGCGGCCTGTTCACGCCGACCGAGGGGGCCGCGGTGGGCGCGGTCGCCACCCTGGTGCTGGCCGTCGGGCGCCGGGCCATGAGCCTGGCCGGTCTGGCCGACAGCTTCTATCAGGCCGCCCAGAGCTCGGCGATGATCTTCCTGATCTTCATCGGCGCCGACCTGATGAACTCGGCGCTGGCCCTGACCCAGGTGCCGGGCCAGCTCGCCCAGGCGATCGGCGCCTCGGGCCTGCCACCGCTGGCCGTGGTCGGCGCGATCCTCGTCTTCTACATCGTGCTCGGCTGCGTGATGGACGAGCTGTCGATGATCCTGCTCACCGTGCCGATCCTGTTTCCGATGGTGATGCAACTGGATCTGTGGGGGCTCGACCCGACCAGCAAGGCGATCTGGTTCGGGATCCTGATCCTGATGGTGGTTGGCATCGGTCTGATCGCGCCGCCGGTGGGGCTGAACGTCTACATCGTCAACAGCCTGGCCCGCGACGTGCCGATCGTCGAGAGCTACCGCGGCGTCGTGCCCTTCCTGATCAGCGACCTGCTGCGCACGCTGCTGCTGCTGTTTGTGCCATCCTTGTCACTCTTTCTCGTTCGATTCATGGACTGATCGTTGATGAAGCATCTGCTGCCACGCGAGGCGCACGAGTTCGTGCAGGACAACCCCGAAGCGCTGTTCATCGACTGTCGCAGCGACCCCGAATACTTCTTCGTCGGCCACGCGCTGGGCGCGATGCATGTGGCCTGGTACGACGCCCCCGACTGGGACCTGAACCCCGAGTTCGTGACTCAGGTAAAGAAGCTCGCCGGTCACTCGCTGAATCGGCCGATCGTGCTGATCTGCCGCAGCGGCAAGCGCTCGGTCGAAGCCGCCGAAGCGCTGGAGACCGCCGGCTTTTCAGATGTCAGCAACGTGCTGCACGGCTTCGAAGGCGACATGAACGCCGAGCGCCAGCGCGGCAAGCTCAACGGCTGGCGCTACGACGGCCTGCCCTGGGAACAGTTCTGAACGGTTGACAGGAACGGCCAGCCGGCACTAAGCTGGTTCCATGTCGTACGCGCACGTCAGCCCCAACTGCATCCATGCCCTTGCCGGCCTGCTACGACTAGGCAGTGGCCGGGGCTTGCTGGCGCCTGCGCAGGACACTCTCTAGTCCGCCCATTCTCCAGACCCACCCCGGCCTTCCGGCCCCCGATCGAACGCGGGGCACGGTAGCCAGCATCCGGGTGGCGTCTACCTTGCTCCAGCAGTCGATCAACACGAATCGACCTCTTCACGGAGCAAGCTGAAATGATGAAGAACCCCGCCGGCAAATACCGACCGTTCCCGGTCATCGACCTGCCCGATCGCCAATGGCCGTCGCGCACCATCACCCGCGCGCCACGCTGGCTGTCGACCGACCTGCGCGACGGCAACCAGGCCCTGTTCGAACCGATGGACAGCGAGCGCAAGCTGCGGATGTTCCAGACCCTGGTCGAGATCGGCGTGAAGGAAATCGAAGTCGGCTTCCCGTCTGCCTCGCAGACCGACTTCGATTTCGTGCGCCTGCTCATCGAGGAATCGCTGATTCCCGACGACGTCACGATCAGCGTGCTCACGCAGGCCCGCGACGACCTGATCCTGCGCAGCTTCGAGTCGCTGCGCGGCGCGCGCCGGGCCACGATCCACCTGTACAACGCGACTGCGCCGGTGTTCCGCCGGATCGTCTTCGGCCTGTCGAAGGAAGAAGTGCGTGATCTGGCCGTGTCGTGCACGAAGCTGATCCGCGAGCAGTGCGCGCAGCGGCCGGAAACCCGTTGGGGCTTCGAGTACAGCCCCGAAGTGTTCTCGACCACCGAGCTCGAGTTCGCCCGCGACATCTGCGTGGCGGTCATGCAGGCCTGGGGCGCCACCCCCGAGCGGCCGGTCATCCTGAACCTGCCGGCCACGGTCGAATCGGCCACGCCCAACATCTACGCCGACCAGATCGAATGGATGCACCGCGAGCTGCCCGACCGCAAGTCGGCCGTGCTGTCGGTGCACCCGCACAACGACCGCGGCACTGCAGTGGCCGCCGCCGAACTCGCCGTGATGGCCGGCGCCGAGCGCGTCGAGGGCTGCCTGTTCGGCAACGGCGAGCGCACCGGCAACGTCGACCTGGTCACGCTCGCGCTCAACCTCTACACGCAGGGGGTCGACTCCGGGCTCGACTTCTCCGACATCAATGCGGTGGCCCGCACCGTCGAGCACTGCAACCAGTTGCCCATCCATCCGCGCCACCCCTATGTCGGCGACCTCGTCTTCACGGCCTTCTCCGGTTCGCACCAGGACGCCATCAAGAAAGGCTTCGCCGTCCAGGCACCCGATGCGCCGTGGGAAGTCCCCTACCTGCCGATCGACCCGGCCGACCTCGGACGCAGCTACGAGTCGGTGATTCGCGTCAACAGCCAGTCGGGCAAGGGCGGCATCGCCTTCCTGCTCGAACGCCATCACGGCCTGGTCATGCCGCGCCGGCTCCAGGTGGAGTTCAGCGCACTGGTCCAGGGCTACACCGACACCCACGGTACCGAGGTGTCGGCCGACCAGCTCTGGCAGCTGTTCAGCGACGAATACCTGCGCCACGACGGCGGCATCCGGCTGGTCTCGCATCGGATGATCGACACCGAGCACTCGCACCGGATCGAGCTGGTCGTCGAAGTCGACGGCCAGCGCCGCACCCTGCACGGCATCGGCAACGGCCCGATCGACGCAGCCGTGGCCGCGCTCGAGCTGCCGATCCGGATCGATTCCTACGAGGAGCGCTCGATCGGCGCCGGCTCCAACGCCCGCGCCATCGCGATCATCGAGGCCGCCGGCACCGAAGTGCCCGGCAGCCGCTTTGGTGTCGGCATCGACGAGAGCATCGTGGTGGCCTCGCTGCGGGCGCTGGTCAGTGCGGCCAACCGGCTCGCCGTGGCGACGCCGGCCAAAGGGAGGCAGGCCGCCTGATATGGTCTCGGGCACCGAGCCGCTGGCCGCACCGAAAGTCGGTGCGGCGCGAGCCGTTCTACTCGAAGAGCGCGTCTACACCGGCCCGAGCCAGGGAGGCTTGACATCGGTTTCATGAAACCGGACCATGAAACCTGTCATTGAGCCCAGGAGAAAACCGTGACTCCCGACAAAGTCACTCGCCATCGGGAACGTATGAAGGCAGCAGGCTACAGGCCCGTGCAGTATTGGGTACTGGATACCCGATCCCCTGATCTGGTTGCTGCGCTTGATCGGCAGTGCCGCAGCCTGCGCGAAGACAAAGCCGAGGCAGAAGCCATTGGCTTTGGAGAAGCCGCGGCCAGCTTGATCGAGGGCTGGGAATAATGCAGCGTGGCGATATCGTTACCGTCTCGCTGCCAGGAGATTATGGAAAACCGCGCCCGGCGCTCATTATCCAGTCCGATTTGCTGCGGGAACTGGACAGTGTCCTCATCTGCCCCATTACCAGTATTTTACGTAATGTGCTATTCCGTGTGACGCTTGAACCCAGTCCTGTCAACGGGCTGCAAAAGATTTCACAGGTGATGGTTGATAAAACGTCACCTATCCCCCGCGCCAAAGTGAGCAAAGTCGTCGGCTCCATTAACGCCGAACGCATGAAGAACGTAGAGCGCGCCCTGATGCTTGTAACCGGGCTGAGTTGAAACTGCGTCAGTGCAGCACGACCGGAACCTGCATCAGCCCCTGGAAACCGCTGAGGAAATCGTCGACGTCGTCGGTGGTGGGCTGGCTCGCGATCAGCTCGCGCACGCCCTCGTGGAAACGGGCGGCCAGGTCGCCACCCAGATAGATGCCGCGCCTGCCGAGCTTGTCCATGATCTCGTAGCCGCCGATGCGGCCAGCGGGGTCGCGAAACTCGACGACGCAGTAACTGGAACTGTCATAGATCAGGTTCATACCGGCCCTCCGAAACGGGCCGACCGCCCTCGGCGGCAAGTCAGGTACCGATACCCGGCTGTCGACCCTGCAAGCAAGATGGTGCCGGATCGGGAGATTTCAAGCGGCGGGCCGGCCAGTTGCCTTGCTCTCACCCCCGCGTCGGGTGCACAGACGCCGAGACGCGGAAAATGTCGAAAAATTTACATGCATACCGAAGCACCATTCATCTCGGCCGCGAAAAATTTCCTTGATCATTGTTTTTGAACGGCTCTTCCAACAGGCTGCATAACAGGCATGGAACATGCATGTTCTCTGGCTCGGCCAAGGGCGGTCCTTATAACAAGACTCTTGTTGAACAAGACCCTTGATTGCCGCCGATCCACCAACCGTCCAGGGAGAGTCCCATGTACCTCACAGCTCGATTACGCGCATCGATTGCGGTCACTGTCTTTGCAGCGGCCGCCAGCGGCGCCTCGGTTGCAGTGGCTGCGCCGGTGTTTGTCAACTACGACAACTTCAATTACAGCGGCACCGTCACCCGGTATGCGTCATTGGATGATGCCCAGGCCGGTGCCAACGCCACGGGCACCTATGCCATCGCCACGGCGACCAATGGGCCGCGCGCGACGCTCGACAACGCCCGCGACGGCACCATCTATGTCAGATCGGACATACCTGGTCAGTCCAACTGGACACAATTCGGGACTGCGTGGTATTTCACCACGACGCCCGCCGGCAATCCGGGCTCGGGCAATCCGAACAACACCAACGACGGCTTCGTGCAGTACCAGGACTTGAGCGCCAACCCAGTGGTTGATGGCGGGTGGTCTGACGGATACACCCGGTTCACGCTCAGCATATCGGGAGGCAATGGCGACAACGGCGATGCTGCGCGGCTGTGGCCGGCTCCCGCCGGTGGAGCAAGTTCCACCAGCGCCGGCTTCTTTCACAGCTTCGAGCTGACGATGGTCGCGGACTTCACAAACCCTGCAATCCTCGACACGGGATGGTACGAGACCAGCGAAATGCCCGTTGCGCTTTCAGGCAGCGTGAAGGGAATCTTCGAAAACGACTCGAACTCGACGGCTGCGAAAGGCTTCTATGCGTTCGACTTCAGTTTTGCCCCGGGAAGCTGGGCGCAGGAGAGTGGCGCCACTTACGCCGGAAGGGACCCGACCGCATACTTCGCCGCACCGGAAGCCGCCAGCACTGTGCCCGAACCAGGCAGCCTGGCCCTGATCGGCCTGGCACTGACCAGCCTGGCGGTCGTGCGCCGCCGCAGGGTTGCCTGAACCTCTGAACCTTTCTGGCCCGACGATCGCGGAAGGCCCCGGGCGGGAAGGCCCCGGGCGGGAAAGCCCCGGGGCGGCAACTGACCGGCTACTGGCTGCCCTCCACGATCGTCTCGTCGACCCGCAGGTGTTCGCCCAGCGGGCCGATGGCCAGCCGCTGCCGCAGTTGCGCAGCCGCCTCCGCGCCATCGACCTCGATCAGCAGCCGGTGCCAAGGGCCGCGCCGCAGCAACCGGACCAGTTCCACCTCGAAGATCACGCGCGCGCTGCAGCATGGGCAGCCGCCCACGCTGACGACCGCGTCGGCGCCGTCGAAAGCGGCCGGCAGGCCGAAGACGCCGGCGATCGACACGACGGCCCAGCGCTCCCCGGCCGGCCTGCTCGCCAGGCGTTCGCGCAGGCGGGCCGTCCGCTGGCCACGGTCGGGGCCGGCGACCAGGGTCACGGCCGCCTTGTTCGACCCTGGGGTCTTGCTCGGCCCTGAGGCCTTGTTCGACCCCGAGGCATGATCCGACCCTGGGCCCTGATTCGTCACACGCCGGACGGGTTTCACTCAACGCCGCCAGAACGCCGGCGTGAGCACGACGAAGAAGGTCAGCAGTTCGAGGCGGCCGGCCAGCATGGCGATCGTCAGCAGCCAGGCCTGTGGATCGGTCAACTGGGCGTAGTTGCCGCTCGGGCCGAACGCGCCGAGCGCGGGGCCGAGGTTGTTGACCGTCGCCACCGCGGCCGAGAAGGCGCTGAGCGGGTCCAGTCCGGTGGCCAGCAGCAACAGGGCGACGCCGAGTTGGGTGAGCCCCCACAGCAGCATGAAGCCGAGCACGGCGAAGATCACTCCGTTCTCGATGATCTGGCCGTCGATCGCCAGCCGCGACACGGCGCGCGGGTGGACGATCCGGCGCAGCTCGCGGGCTGTCTGGCGCAGCAGGATCAGGGCGCGGATCATCTTGATCCCGCCGCCGGTCGAGCCGGCCGATGACCCGACGCAGGCCAGCAGGAAGATCCACAGCGCGGCGAACGCCGGCCACTGTTCGTAGTCGCTGCCCGTGAAGCCGCTGGACGTGCCCAGCGATACCGCGTTGAACAGGGCGTGGCGCAGCGCTTCGGCCAACGTCGGCCAGGTGTCGTTCAGGTACAGGTACAGGCCCACGCCGACACTGCTGCCGAGCAGCAGCAGCCAGACGGCGCGGGCCTCCGGATCGCGCAGATAGGGTTCGACCGAGCGCGCCTGCAGCGCGCGGAAATGGGTCGCGAAGCTCAGCGCGGCGAGCAGCATGAACACGACCAGCACCATCTCGAAGACCTGCGAATCGAAACCACCGACGCTGGCGTCGCGATTCGAGAACCCGCCCAGTGCCAGCGTCGAGAACGCATGGCAGACGGCATCGAACCACGACACACCGGCCAGGTAGCGCAGGCTCAGCATGCAGGCGAGCGTCAGGCCGATGTAGATCAGCCACAGGGCCTTGGCGGTCTGCGTGATGCGCGGCGTGAGCTTGTTCTCCTTGATCGGGCCCGCCATCTCGGCCTTGAACAGCTGCATGCCGCCGACACCGAGCATCGGCAGGATCGCGACGGCCATCACGATGATCCCCATGCCGCCATACCACTGCATCGCGTGGCGCCAGATGTTGACCGACTGGGGCAGGTGTTCGAGTCCGCTGAGCACGGTGGCGCCGGTGGTGGTCAAGCCGGCCATCGCCTCGAAGAAGGCCCGCGTCGGCGACAGGCCGGCGATCTCCAGCTTCAGGGGCACCGCCGCGGCAACCGCCATCAGCAGCCAGGCGAGCACGACCAGCAGCGGCCCGTCGCGCGGTTCGAGCTCGCGCCGATAGCGCCGGGTCAGCGCCCACAGCAGCGCGCCGGCGCCCAGACAGATGGCGGCGGCCGCGACGAAACCGCGGTGCGCGCCGTCGCCGACCGCCAGCGACCAGCCCAGCGGCAACAGGAAAGTGGCTGCGAAGACCATCAGCAGCCCCCCCAGGACGTGGCCGATGACCGGCAGACGGTTCAAGCGCGCCTCTTCCGGTCAGAAGAATCCGACGCTGACCTGGAACAGCTTCTCGATCCGGGGCGTCAGCCGGCGATTCTCGACGAAGACGATGACGTGGTCACCCGACTCGATGACGGTATCGCCGTGCACCATGATGACCTCGTCCGGTCGCGCCTCGCGCTCGCCCCGGCGTGCCGGCAACAGGCTGTCGGCCACCGGGCGGATGATCGCGCCGATCGTCGCACCGCGCGGCAGCTCCACCTCGTCGATGCGCCGTCCGACCATCTTCGACGACTGGGCGTCGCCATGGGCGATGGCTTCGAGCGCCTCGGCCGCGCCACGGCGCAGCGCATGCACGGCCACCACGTCGCCGCGCCGCACGTGGGTGAGCAGCTGGCCGATCGTGGTCTGCGACGGCACGATCGCGATGTCGATCCGGTTGCCCTCGACCAGGTCGGCGTAGGCCTGCCGGTTGATCAGTGCGATGGTGCGTCGTGCCCCCATCCGCTTGGCCAGCATGCACGACATGATGTTGTTCTCGTCGTCGGAGGTGACGGCGACGAACAGGTCGGTTTCATCCACGCCTTCGTCGGCCAGCAGGTCTTCGTCGGTCGAGTCGCCGTTGAGCACCAGCGTGGCCGCCGGCAACTGCGCAACCAGCGCGTTGCAGCGCGCCCGGTCGAGTTCGATCAGCTTCACCTGGTACTCGCCGCCCAGGCTGCGAGCCAGCCGCAGGCCGATGTTGCCGCCGCCGGCGATCATCACGCGGCGCACCGGCTCGTCCATCCGGCGCAGCTCCGAGAGCACGGTCCGGATATGCTCGGACGGCGCCAGCAGGAAAACCTCGTCGCCCGCTTCGATCATCAGCGCGCCGTGCGGGCGGATCGGTCGATCACCGCGGAATACGGCCACCACACGCGCATCGAGGTCGGGGTGGTGAGTGCGCAGCTCGCTGATCGGACGGGAGACCATGGGTCCGCCGGCATAGGCGCGCACGGCAATCAGGCTGGCCCGGCCGCCGGCGAACTCCAGCACCTGCAGCGCCTCGGGGAATTCGATCAGCTTGCGCACGTAGTCGGTCACCGTCTGCTCGGGGCAGATCAGGTGGTCGACGTAGAAGCCGCCCTCGCCGGTGATCTCGGGCTGGTCCTGGAACTCGGGCGCGCGGATCCGCGCGATGCGGGTCGGCACATTGAACTGCCGGGCCGCGATCTGGCAGGCGACCAGGTTCGTCTCGTCGCCGGCCGCGGCCGCAATCAGCAGGTCGGCGTCCTCGATCCCGGCCTGCACGAGCACCGGCGGATGGGTGCCGTTGCCGGCCACCGTGCGCAGGTCGAGGCGATCCTGCAGGGGCCGCAGCCGGCTGGCATCGGTGTCGATGACGGTGATGTCATTGTGCTCGGACACCAGGCTGGCGGCGACCGACGCGCCGACCCGGCCGGCGCCGAGGATGACGATCTTCATGACCCGTGCTCGGGGCCGCGGGCGCGCTCAGCCGCCGCCGCGGCGCCACAGGCCGCGCGACAGGTCGATGCCGAGTTGCTTGAGCTTGCGGTACAGGTGGGTGCGCTCCAGGCCGGTGCGCTCGGCGACCCGCGTCATGCTGCCCTGCTCGCGCCCGAGGTGATACTCGAAGTAGGTGCGCTCGAATGCGTCGCGCGCCTCGCGCAGCGGCAGGTCGAGCGGCAGCTCGCGCAGGGTCACCGAGGCCGGATTGCTCGCGGCGGGATGCTGGGCGGCACCCGGTTCCGCTGCCGGACCGGCACCCGCCCCAGCTTCGGGCCCGTCGGTAACGGTGGCCACCGGCCCGGTGACGGCTTCAACGACTCCGGTTGTTCCGGCACGGCCGATGCCGGCGTTGCCGGCAACCCCGGCACCGCCAACCCCCGTGCCCACGGCCGCGGCCCCGGTCGGTGCCGTTGCCGGCACAGGCGCCGGGGCGGCAACGCCCGCGGACACTGCCCCCCCGCCGGCCTGCACGGCGCCCGACCCGCGCTGCAGGCCGGTCTCGACCGCCCGCAGCAGCTTCTGCATGGTGATCGGTTTTTCGAGGAAGTCGAGCGCGCCGATCCGGGTCGCCTCGACCGCGGTGTCGATCGTTGCGTGTCCGGACATCATGATGACCGGCATCGTCAGCTTGCCCGCCGCGGCCCATTCCTTGAGCAGCGTGATGCCGTCGGTGTCAGGCATCCAGATGTCGAGCAGCACGAGGTCGAGCAGATTCTCTTCGCGCAGCAGGCGAGCCTGCTCCGCATTTTCGGCGGTATGCACCGAGTGACCTTCGTCTCCGAGGATCTCGGACAAGAGTTCGCGGATGCCGATTTCGTCATCCACTACAAGGATTTCCGCCATGAGCGCTGCGTTCGCTAATCGTGTTGCTTCGAGGACAGCTGGGGATTCTCCCCGTTTTTGGCCAGTTTCGTAAATAGCACCGCCACGCGTGCGCCGAACGGAGCGCCTTGCGCGTCGTGATGATTGCCGACTTCGACCCGTGCACCGTGTTCGTCGGCGATCTTGCGCACGATCGCCAGACCCAGCCCCGTGCCGCGCGGCTTGTTGGTCACGTAGGGCTCGAAGACGCGTGACAACACGGCTGCCGGAAAGCCGCCGCCATTGTCGCTGACACTCACCCGGACCGCGATGCCGCCGTCGGCGCGCTCGACGGCGGCCGTCTCGATCATGACCTGCGCCGCCGCCACTCGCTCGGTTGCCTCCAGTGCGTTCTTGAGCAGATTGTGGATCACCTGGCGCAGCTGCGTGGTGTCGCCCATCACCCAGGGCAATCCCGGTGCGAGCCGGGCCTCGATCGCCGCCCGGCCCTCGCCGGCCGGATACAGTCGCAGCAGTTCCTCGATCAGCGCGTTCAGATCGAGCGCTTCGAGACGGGCCGCCGGCAGGCGCGAGTAGTCGCGGAACTCGTCGACCATGTGCTTGAGCGCGGCCACCTGGTTGACGATGGTCTGGGAGTTCTTGGCGAGCAGTTCGGCATCGGCCGGTGGCAGCCGGTCGGCCAGCTTGTGCTGCAGCCGCTCGGCCGCGAGCTGGATCGGGGTCAGCGGGTTGGTGATCTCGTGCGCGAGCCGGCGCGCGACCTCGGCCCAGGCAACCGTGCGCTGCGCCGACAGCACATCGCTGATGTCGTCGAACACGATCAGGTAGCCGGCGGGCCGGTCGGGCAGCCGCGAACCGCGTACCAGCACGGTCTGCTCGGTCGGCAGCCGGCCGGCCGGCCCGGACCCGGCAAGCGGCATGCCGGCCTCGTGGCGCGCCGGCACTGCCGGCTGCCCGTCTGCCTGCGCATCGCCATTGCCATGCCCCCCCGCGCCAGCCAGCGCGGGCAGCACGAACTGGCGCTGCCAGCTCCCGTCGTCGCTGGCAGCCAGTTCCGCGAAGGCTGCCCGGATCGCATCGCTGAACGCGCCGAGGCGCGGCAGGGCGGCCAGATCCTGGTCACGCTGGCCGGTCAGCGAGGTGCCGAGGATCCGCTCGGCGCCATGGTTGGCCAACTGCACG
>JBAYOD010000104.1:0-11046 GCA_041678445.1 Burkholderiaceae bacterium
AGAAGCCGGCCGAGTCGAAGGGCGAATGGGATCTGCTGAAGGTCCGCGCCACGATCCCGGCCGACCAGGCCTTCCGGCCGATGGCCGAAGGCGGTTGCGCACTGGTCAAGTAAGTAACCAGTCGCGTCCGGGTTCGCGGAGGCCGGTTCCGGCGCGCAGGCGCACCGGAACCGGCCGGCCGCTCCACCAGGCAACATTCAACGGGCTTCTCGGATGGAAATCTTCGGCGTACCGACGCAGGCGCTGTTCGGCCAGCTGCTGATCGGCCTGATCAACGGGTCGTTCTACGCACTTCTGTCGCTCGGTCTGGCCGTCATCTTCGGCCTGCTGAACATCATCAACTTCGCGCACGGCGCCCAGTACATGATGGGCGCGTTCGTCGCCTATCTGCTGCTGGCCAAGCTGGGCCTGAGCTACTGGTGGGCCCTGCTGCTTGCGCCGATCATCGTCGGCTTCACCGGCGTCATCATCGAACGAACGATGCTGAAGCCCCTGTACAAGCTCGATCACCTGTATGGCCTGTTGCTGACCTTCGGCATCGCACTGGTCATCCAGGGCCTGTTCCGCAATGAGTATGGTTCGTCGGGGCAACCCTATTCGGTGCCGCCGCAACTGAGCGGTGGCCGCCATCTGGGCTTCATGTTCCTGCCGAACTACCGCGCCTGGGTCGTCTTCGCCTCGCTGGTCGTCTGCCTGCTGACCTGGTTCGTCATCGAGCGCACCAAGCTCGGCGCCTACCTGCGCGCCGCTACCGAGAATCCGACCCTGGTCCAGGCCTTCGGCATCAACGTGCCGCGCATGATCACGCTGACCTACGGCTTCGGTGTCGGCCTGGCCGCACTGGCCGGCGTGATGGCCGCGCCGATCTACCAGGTCAGCCCGCAGATGGGGGCCGACCTGATCATCGTCGTGTTCGCCGTGGTCGTCATCGGCGGCATGGGTTCGATCATGGGTTCGATCGTCACCGGCTTCGGACTCGGCCTGATCGAGGGACTGACCAAGGTGTTCTACCCGGAAGCATCGAACACGGTCATCTTCGTGATCATGGTGATTGTCCTGCTCCTGCGTCCGGCGGGGCTGTTCGGAACCCAGAAATAAGGCTGTCATGGCTCAGACGCACACTTCCGCCGCGCCCGCCGTGTCCAACGGCAGCAACCGCCATCAGTTGATCGTGTTCATCCTGATGGCAGCCTTCTTTGCGATCGCACCCGCCTTCGTCTATCCGATCTTCCTGATGAAGCTGATGTGCTTCGCGCTGTTCGCGTGCGCCTTCAATCTGCTGATCGGCTATGTCGGGCTGCTGTCCTTCGGGCATGCGATGTTCCTCGGCCTGGCCGGCTATGTCTCGGCCCATGCGGCCAAGGTCTGGGGGGTCACCCCCGAAGTCGCGATCCTGCTGGGCACCGGGTGTTCGGGCCTGCTGGCCGTGATCACCGGTTACCTTGCGATCAAGCGGCAGGGCATCTACTTCGCGATGATCACGCTGGCGCTTGCCCAGATGGTGTTCTTCTTCAGCCTGCAGGCACCGTTCACCGGTGGCGAGGATGGTATCCAGGCCGTGCCGCGCGGCCGCCTGTTCGGGGTCTTCGATCTCGGCACGGCTGCCGGCATGTACCCGGTGGTACTGGTGATCTTCCTCGGCGGCTTCCTGCTGATCTGGCGGATCATCAACTCGCCGTTCGGCCAGATCCTGAAAGCGATCCGCGAGAACGAGCCGCGCGCTGTCTCGCTGGGCTATGACACCGATCGCTACAAGCACGTCGCCTTCATCCTGTCGGGAACGCTTGCCGGCCTGGCCGGCGCCACCAAGTCGCTGGTCTTCCAGTTGGCATCGCTCACCGACGTGCACTGGACGATGTCCGGCGAGGTCGTCCTGATGACGTTGCTTGGCGGGATGGGCACGCTGTTCGGCCCGGTGGTCGGTGCCGCCGTCATCGTCTCGATGCAGAACTATCTGGCGCAACTCGGCGCCTGGGTCACGATCGTCCAGGGGCTGGTCTTCGTCGTCTGCGTGCTGGCTTTCCGGCGCGGGATCGTTGGGGAGATTGCGAACCTGATTCGCAAACCGCTCTGAGCTTCCCGGGGCACGTCGGGAGCCCGCTGGGGGCATCGGCCGGGCGCCGGGCGAACCCGCGGTCCGGCCTGCGGCCGGACTGCTCTGCGCTGCTCGCCCGCGTGGCCCCGGCGCGCAACTCGCTGCGCTCCCTTCGCTTCGCTTCGTTCGCTGCGCTCGGACAAGCGCGCCGAGTCAGATTTTTGGTGGCGCGCTGCGCGCGCGGGCCCCGCGGGCTGTGCTGCTCGACGCGGGTTCTGAAGGCCCGGCGCCCGGCCGATGCCCCCACCGGGCTCCTCGAGGCGTTGTCACCGCGGAACTCGTGACTCCGGGGCTTGCGAACTCCTGATCTCGCTGCGCTCAGTGGGCGGGCTGCTCGACGGGCCCGTCGTCGGGCTGCACATGGCGGGGCCATGCCGAGAGCGGTGCCCATTCAGCACTCCTGCCACCCCAGCCACTCCGGTTCGGTGTCGCTACGCAGCAGGGGCAGGGGGCGCTTGCGGGGCGGGGCGCTTTGCCGGCGCCGAGTAGCGCAGGACGTGGGGCCTGCGCGCGCAGCGCGCATCCAACATCTGACTTGCCGCCGACTGTCTGAGCGAAGCGAGCGCCGCACAGCGGCGGGAGCGAAGCGAGTTTCGGCGGCAGGCCCCACGTCCGAGCAACGCAGGGAAGTCCGGCCAAAGGCCGGACCGCCGGCACCAAGCCCCGCCCCGCAAGCGCCCCCTGCCCCTGCTGGGCCGGGGCGCCACCGAGGTCAGTCCACGATCGTCCGGGCCTGCTCGCGCAGATACAGCGGCAGATACCAGAACGAGCCGATCGCCTTGCCGGTGCTGCCGCTGGCCTTCCAGCCGCCGAAGGGCTGGTAGCCGGGCCAGGCGCCGGTGGTGGCGCCTTGCGGGCGGTTCACGTAGACGACGCCGGCTTCGATGCGGTCGAGGAAGCCGTCGATTTCATCCTTGCCGCCGTAGAAGCCGGCGGTCAGGCCGTAGTCCGATGCGTTGGCCAGGTCGATGGCGGTCTCGACCGAGTCGACTTCGTCGATGAGCACCAGCGGTGCGAACTGTTCTTCATGCCAGACGAAATGCTCGCGTGGGGCGCTTGCGATCGTCGGGGCGACAAACCAGCCGCGCTCGAGCGCGCCTTCGGTCAGCAGGCGGCCGCCGGTGAGGAGGGTGCCGGTTTCCTCGATCGCTTCGACGGCGCGGCGGAAGCGTTCGCGGGCCGTGCGATTGATCAAAGGCCCCATCCAGTTATCCCTGACCGTCGGGTCGCCGACCTTGATCGCCTCGGTCAGTTCGACCAGCCGTTTGCGCAGTTCGCCGGCGGCTTCGCGTTGCACGTAGACACGCGAGCAGGCCGAGCACTTCTGGCCCTGCAGACCGAAGGCCGAGCGCACGATGCCGGCGGCCGCCCGTTCGAGGTCGGCGCGGGCGCTGACGATGGCGGCGTTCTTGCCGCCCATCTCGGCGATGCACGGGCGTGGCCAGCGGCCGCTGGCGAAGTCGCGGGCGATGCTCACGCCGACCTGTGCCGAGCCGGTGAAGGTGATGCCGGCGACGTCGGGGTGGCGCGCCAGGGCGTCGCCGACGGTGCTGCCGGGGCCGGTCACGTGGTTGGCCACGCCATCGGGCAGGCCGGCGTCACCCAGGGCCTGCATCAGCAAGGTGCCGCTCCAGGCGGTGTCCGACGCGGTCTTGAAGACGACCGTGTTGCCGGTAGCCAGCGCCGCGCCGATCGGGCCGCCTGCCAGGGCGTGAGGAAAGTTGAACGGGGCGATGACCGCCCAGACGCCATACGGGCGCAGCATGGTTCGGTTGCGGCTGACGTAGCCGTGGAGCGGATCGTTCGGCAATGGCCGGTCGAAGCCGTCGCTCTCCTCGAAGCGATCGCAGTACCAGCGGATCAGGTCGGCGGTTTCCTGGACTTCGCCCAGTGACTCCATGCGGTTCTTGCCGACTTCGAGCGACAGGCAGGCCGAGAGGACCCAGACTCTTTCCTCGATCAAGGCCGCGGCCCGGCGCAGGATCGCGAGCCGCTCGGGCCACGGCGTGTGCGACCAGGCCTGGAAGGCGCTGCGCGCCGCGGTAACGGCCTGATCGACCTGCGCCGCGCTGCCGTTCTGGAAGTGTCCGAGCAACAGATCGCGGTCGATCGGCGAGCGCAGTTCGAAGCCATCGCTGCCGGTGACCTCGCGGCCGCCGATGACCATGGTGTGTTCGGCGCCCATCATGGCGCGGGCCTCGACCAGCGCAGCCTCGAAGCGCTCGTGCAGCGAGGCCGGTGGATCGAACATCGTCGAGTAGGTGAGCCGGTAGGTTTCACCAGCGTCGGGGGTGCGCGTCGATGCCGCCATCGGAGGTCTCCTGGGTCTGGAATGACTGGATGGTAGCAGCGCGAATGTGTGAGTTGGCGCGTGGAGTTGGCTTGACAGAGCAGGCCCGGGTGGCGGTTGCCGGACTTGGCTTTGGTGAATCGGTTTGTCTGTGCGCCGACTACCGGACCAGATCGATACCAGCCTTCTCGCGATCCCAGATCTCGGGCAGCCGGCGTTCCGCCGATTCGCGCAGTATCTGCTTCTGAACCTTCTCGGTCGATGTCCGCGGCAGGCTGTCGACGATCTCGACATAACGAGGCACCATGAAATATGCCATGTTTCGTTCGCAGAATCGGATTAATGCCGCCGGATCGATCGTACGGCCTTCCCGGCAGACGATGCTAGCCATGACTTCATCTTCCGACATCTCTGAGTTGACCGCGTAGACGGCGACATCGGCAACGTCGGGGTATGCGGCAATACACTGCTCGACTTCCCACGACGAGATGTTCTCGCCACGTCGGCGGATCGCGTCTTTCTTACGATCCAGGAAGAACAGGTAGCCTTCCGCGTCGAGGTAGCCTCGATCGCCCGTGTGAAACCAGCCCCCCCGATTCGCGCGTTCGGTTTCTTCCGGGGCTTTATAATATCGCCGTCCACTGAGACCGGCCCTGTGGGCGCGCAAACAGATTTCGCCGGCTGCTCCAGGGGGCTGCGGCTGATCTTCATCGTCGAGGATGGCAACCTCGATGTCGGGCCGAGGTTGGCCCGCAGAGCGCATTTTCTGCAGCAGTGAGCCTGGCTGCAGAAAGGTTCCTTGGCCGAAATCGGTCAGCGAGTATGAGGAGACGATCTCGACACCGAAGCGGGCCTTGAACTCTTGCGCGAACGAAGGCACCGGTACCATTGTGCATTGGCGCACGCGATGCCTGCGATCGTCGGGTGATGGTGGGGCTCCCCAGAGGATGTTGGTCATCGAACTGAGAAGATTGAACTGGGTGACCCCATTGTTGCGGACGTCGGACCAGAACGAGCGCGCCGAGAAACGTCGGGCAAGAACCAGTGTGGCATCGGCGAGCAGTGCAGGAACTGCCGCAGCGTGCAAGGCGTTGCCGTGAAAGAGTGGGAGACAGGTGTAGACCGTGTCGCTCTCCATCAGGCCGAGGTACTGCACTCGGCCGATCGAGAACTCGAAACTCTGAGCATTGTCGATGACGACACCCTTGGATGGACCGGTCGTGCCAGATGTGAACATGATGGCTTGGACATCGTGAGGTGACACCTCTGGCCAGACTGCCTCGATCGATGCTTGTGCAAGGGTTTCGTAGGAGATGATTCGCCTGCCGGCCGTTTGCAGGCGGGATGCGGTGGCCATCGCCTCGGCGGCAACCGTTGTGTCAGTGTCGGTCGCGCTATCGTCGACAATGATCAGCACCGCGATTTCCGGTAATCGTGGTGCGACTTCGGAGAATCGTTCCAGGTAGGTCGTTCCGACCACGATCACCGACGCATCACACAGCTTGAGGAAGTACTCGAGCAGATCGCCCTTGGCGGCGGTGTTTACCGGGCAGACCACAGCGCCGACGCAGCCGAAGGCAAAATTCAGGAGCAAGGTTTCGGGACAGTTTCCGACCAGCAGGGCGACATGTCGACCCTTTCCGACGCCCGCACGCAGGCAACCGCCTGCCAGTTGCTGCGAAAGTGCCTCGACCTCGCGATAAGAAAAGTGTCGTCCTTCGAACACCAAATAGGGCTTGTTGCCGTTCCGCTCGGCTTGCCGGCGCAGTAGCTGTAGGTAGGTCATCTGCTCCCGGGCGATTCCAACTTCCCTCACGGCCTTCATCGTCAATTCCACCGTCCTCACGTCAATCGAACCATCGTTACAACCGGATCTGAGTCATCCCGTTGGCGCGGACAAGTGTTGCCGATCCCGTTCGGCCGGTCTATTCGGTTTTTTGACTTCTCGAAGGACATCGATCCAAAATATGGATCGAATTCTCAACTGATGGCGTTGTTATGGAACTCAGGCACCTACGCTATTTCGTCGCTGTGGCGGAAGAACTCCATTTTGGGCGGGCAGCGAAGCGGCTCTCTATCACTCAGCCGCCATTGAGCTTCAATATTCAGAGCCTGGAAGAACATCTCGGCACGCGGCTGCTCGATCGAGACAGCCGAAGCGTCTCGTTGACGGTCGCAGGCGAGGCCTTTCTGGCGGAGGCACGGCGCGTGCTCGCCCAAGCGCAGCATGCAGAGGAGGTGACGCGGGCAGTTGCCAGCGGTAGGCTGGGAAGCCTCCAGTTAGGATTTACCAGTTCCATGCTTTACCGGGGGGTTCCCGAGATTCTTGCCGGCTTCGTCGATCAGTCACCGAGCGTCGACTATGACCTGATCGACATGCCGCTCAGCGAGCAGGTCGAATCCCTGAAACAGTACCGCGTGCACGCAGCGTTCACTCCCGCGTTGTCAGTTCCGCGTGGTCTGGCCGGCCACCGGCTCTACGATGACGAGTTTGCATGCTGCCTGCACACGGCCCATCCGCTCGCGAGCCGTCGACGCATCCGTCTGAATGCCTTGGTGGACGAGCCCTTCGTCCTGTTCGCGCGGCATACGACACCGTCGGGGCATGAGCATGTGCTGTCGATGTGTGCGGCGGCCGGTTTCCTACCCAAGACCCGCTTCTACGTGAAGCAGTGGCTCACGGCCGTCGCTTTGGTCTCGCGAGGGTTCGGCGTGGCGCTGGTGCCCTCTTCAATCTCGGCGGCGGGGGTCAAGGACGTCTGTTTCATCACTCTTGATGACCCCCGTCGCCAGATCAGTTCTTACTTGATCTGGAATCCAGAGAATGTCACGCCGACCCTCGCACGTCTGATCGAGTACTGCAGGATCTTGTAGGCGTCCTGTCGGACCACATGCATAGGGCATGCAGTTCTGTGTCGATCCAAAATTTGGATTGATAATCGAGCAGAAAAGGAAATCAGGATTGGACACCTGCGCACACTGTCGGGAGACTGCTGCCAGGAAATCGATATGGCAGGCGGGGCATGCGCGGGTCGGCGGCAATCGTGGGCATAGGGCAGACGGAGATTTCCCGGGATTCGGGGCGCAGTGAGTGGGTGTTGGCACTCGATGCGATCCGGGCCGCTCTGGCGGACGCTGGAGTGGAACCTGATGATGTCGACGGCTTGATCCGTTACAGCTACGACAACGTGACGCCGGCGATGGTCGTGCGGGCGCTTGGGATCCCCGATGTCCGCTGGTTCAGCGACATCCCGTTCGGCGGTACCGCACAGTGTGGCGTCATTGCCCAGGCTGCGGCAGCGATTCATGCCGGAATTGCGCGGATCGTCGTTGTTTGGCGAGCGTTGAACGAGCGCTCCGGCGTTCGGTATGGACGAGCCGAGCGACACATCGAGACAGACGGGCCGGTGGTGTACGCCCATGGCGATCGGACCCCTTCCGGACAATTCTCGGGGCCGTTTGGTCTGCACGTGCCCGGACAGTCGATGGCGCTTTGGGCACAACGCTATGCTCACGAGGCCGGCCTTGATACCGACGGCTTCGCCAGCGTGCTCGGGAAGGTTGCCATTCAGCAGCGAGCCTACGCCAATGCCAATCCTGCGGCGATGATGCATGATCGGCTGCTCGATCTGGATGGCTACCTTGCCGGCAGAATGATCTCCGAGCCTCTCCGGCTATTCGACTACTGTCTTGAATCCGACGGTGCGGCGGCGTTCGTGATGACCGATGCTGCCACCGCGCGGGCGCTGCGTAGCGATCCGGTCTACGTGCTGGCTGCCCAACAGAGCCTGTTCCCGAATTCTGAACCGATCACGGTCTATGCCGAGGATCTGATGGTCCACTCCGGAGCCGGAAACGTGGCCAAGCTCTACCGTGACGCAGGTGTTGGTCCGGGCGATATATCAGTTGCCCAGTTCTATGACGCCACGTCGTTCATGGTGCTAAGCGATCTCGAGACCTACGGCTTTGCACCGCGTGCCGCCGGCTGGCAGTACGTTCTCGAGCACGGCATCGGACCTGAAGCGCCCCTGCCCGTGAACACTCATGGCGGACATCTGTCGGAGGGCTATCTCCACGGTATGAACCATATCACCGAGGCTGTTCGCCAGTTGCGTGGCACAGCCTGTACCCAGGTGAGGAATGCCGAGAAGGTGCTGCTGGGTTGCAATGGTGCAAGCGCGGCAATCCTTGCCAGGTGAAGGACTGAGTGCCATGGTGATCGTTCCGAAGCCCGATGCTCTGACTCGACCTTACTGGGATGCCGCCCGCGCGGGCAGGCTCGTCGCTCAACGCTGTAATGTCTGCTCCCGCATCTGGCATCCACCGTTGCCGTCATGCCCGGCGTGCGGTGCCCAGAGCATTGTATGGATACCGTTGTCGGGTAATGGGGTGATTTACAGCCATACGATCATTCACCACGCGGCACATGCCGCAGTTGCTGACCGCACGCCTTACCTGGTGGCTTTGGTGACGCTCGATGAGGGGCCACGTTTGGTCAGCAATATTCTGGATTGCCCGATGAGGGCTGTCCGGATCGGCATGCGTGTGGCCGTGACCTTTCAGGAGATCGCCCCGGACATCTTCCTGCCTCAGTTCCGTCCTCTTGAAGCAGGGGTTCGGTCATGACATTGACGCCCGCTCGCGCGCTGCTGAGTGGTATCCGAGTACTTGATATCGGGACGCTGCTGGCCGGGCCGGGTGCTGCGACCCTCCTGGGGGATCATGGCGCCGAGGTCATCAAGATCGAGCGGCCCGATATCGGCGATACGAAGCGCAGCATGGGGCCCTTTTGTGAATCGGAAAGCCTGCTTTTTGCCGTCGAGGACCGCAACAAGAAGTCGGTCACCATCGATCTACGCACATCGCGTGGCCAAGCCCTGCTGCGCGAGTTGGCTGCCGTCAGCGATGTCGTGATCGAAAACTTTCGTCCAGGTACGCTCAATCGTTGGGGGCTGGGCATTGGTGCCCTCAGGGATGCAAACCCCCGCATCATCCTCCTGAGCGTCAGCGGTTTCGGCCAGACGGGACCAAATGCCGACCGCCCAGGCTACGATCGTATCGCATTGGCATACAGCGGGCTGCTGCATGTGACCGGTTATCCGGATCGCCCGCCGGTACGCTTCGGGACGCCGATAGCAGACTATGTGACAGCCCTCACAGGCGCATTCGCAGTGATGCTCGCTTTATATGGTCGCGATGCGCTTGGTGGCCGCAGCCAGCATATCGATCTGGCGATGTACGAGGCTCTGTTCAAGTTCAGCGACGTTCTGGTGACCGCCTACGACAAGATCGGGCTGCGGCGTGAACGTTCCGGTAACCATTTCTTCGGTGCTGCCCCGGGGGATCACTTCCAGACTCGATCAGGTCGTTATCTAGCCTTGGCGATTGCCAGCGATCCGTTGTTCGAGCGCTTGTGCGGAGCGATGGCAAGGCCCGACCTGATTGCCGACCCGAGGTTCACCTCCCATGCCCTGCGCTTCGAACATCTCGAGGTGATCAATGGAGCTGTTGCCGACTGGATTCTGTCCCGTTCGGATGCCGAGATTGCCAGCCGACTGGAAGAAGCCGAGATCCCGTACTCCTTCACGCTGACGGCAGAGGACATCCTCGCCGATCCTCATTATCTGGCTCGTCAGTCCATCGGGGTCGTCGACGATCCGGTGCTTGGCCAGTTGAAACTGCCCAATGTGGTTCCACGTTTTTCCGATTCACCGATGCAGGCGATTGCTCCCGCACCTCGACTCGGACAGCACACCGATGAGGTTCTGGGATCGCTCCTTGGGTTGTCTGACAGCGAACTTGCCGATCTTCACTCTTCGAGGGTTATCTAGTAATGAAGACGAAACTGCGGACTATGGTGGCGGCTGCCGTCCTTTCCTTTTCCATCGCTGCGCCGGCCCTGGCAGATGGCTGGCCTTCCCGCCCGGTGCGCCTGATTGTTCCGTTCGCGCCCGGTGGCAGTACGGATGTCACGGGCCGGATGGTGGCCCAGAAGCTTGGTGAGGTGCTGGGGCAGCCGGTCGTGGTGGATAATCGCCCAGGTGCCGCAGGTATCCTGGGCGCCGAGGCGGCCGTGCGCGCGCCAGCCGACGGATACACGCTGCTGCTCGGTGGCGGCAACAACGCCGTCAACGCGAACTTGTATGCGAAGCTGTCATACGATTTCACCAAGGATCTGATCGGGGTCGCACTGATCGGTGTTGCGCCGAACGTCATGGTGGTGCCTCCTGCTCTGCCAGTACAGACAGTGGCTGAGTTCGTAGCCTTCGCGCACGACCAGAGGGGCCAGATCAACTACGCTTCATCGGGCAACGGCGCTACGACGCATCTCTCGGCGGAGCTGTTCAAGTCGGTCACTGGTGTGGAGATGACCCACATCCCGTACAAGGGCAGCAGCCCGGCGCTCACCGATTTGATGGCTGGCCATGCTCAAGTGATGTTCGACAGCATCATTTCGGCAGCCCCGTTGATCCGCAGCGGGAAGCTGCGCGCCTTGGCCGTGACGAGCGCACACCGTAATTCAGCGTTGCCGGAAGTTCCGAGCCTGAAAGAAGCTGGGGTGTCGGTTGAGGCAGTGTCCTACTTTGGGATCTACGCGCCTGCGGGCATTCCGGCGCCCATAGCCATCAGGCTCAATCGGGAGATCCGTCAAATCGTGCAG
>JBAYOD010000105.1:0-11040 GCA_041678445.1 Burkholderiaceae bacterium
CAGGATGCGCGGGGCCAGCCGGGGATGCAGGTGCAGGGCGGCCTGCGCCTTCAGCACGAGCACCGGGTCAGCGGCGAAATCGGCCAGCAGCGCCTGCACCTCGATTGGCTGGCCGGCCAGCCAGCGCGGATCGGCGTCGACCGCACGCGCGGCGTGGAGGCGGACCGCCCGCTCTTCTATCCCCATCGGTGCATGGTTTGCCGCCAGGGCGGCAGCGCCCAGCAAGGCCGCGATCAGCAGGGCGAGCAGCTTCCTCATCGAGCCTGCCCCCGGGCTGCCGCGCTCAGCCGGCACTGCGCAACATCAGCAAGGCGATCGCCTCGGCAGCGATCCCCTCGCCGCGGCCGGTGAAGCCGAGCCGCTCACCGGTCTTGGCCTTGACATTGACCTGGGCACCCGGCATCCCGAGCGCCTGGGCGATGCGCTCGACCATGGCCGGAATGTGCACCGCCATCCGCGGCGCCTGCGCGATGATCGTCGCATCGACGTTGACGATCTCGAAGCCGGCCGCCCGCACCCGCTCCGCCGTCTCGACCAGCAGCGCGACACTGTCGGCGCCGGCGAAGCGCGCATCGGTATCGGGAAAGTGGCGCCCGATGTCCCCGAGCGAAGCCGCCCCGAGCAGCGCATCGGTAATCGCATGCAGCAGCACGTCCGCATCGGAATGACCGAGCAGGCCCTGCGCATAGGGCAGCCTGATCCCGCCGATGATCAGCGGCCGGCCCGGCACCAGTGCATGCACGTCGCTGCCCTGGCCGACCCGGAACGGGAAGGCTCTCCCGGCACTGACATCCGCTCCGGCCTCGGCATCCGCTCCAGCACGGGCCCCGGCATCGTCAGGCAACGGCACACGGCCTGCATCGTCGATCGTCATCGGCGTCATGGTCGGCATTTCATGTCGGGCCCCATCATGCCCGAACAACCGGCGCAGTGCCGGCAGGTCGGCAGCCGTGGTGAGCTTGAAATTGTCACGTGACCCCTCGACGAGCCGCGGCGCGAAACCGGCGCGCTCGATCGCCGCCGCCTCGTCGGTCACATCCGGAAAGCGTTCGAGCGCATCGCACAGCAGCCCGCAGCGGAACATCTGCGGCGTCTGGGCCAGCCAGAGCCCGTCGCGCGACAGCGTGGCCGCCGCGCGCAGCGAACCGCCGGACCCGGCCTCGGCGCGCTTGACCGTATCCCCGACCGGCAGGGCCAGCAAGCCGCCGACCGGATCATCGGCCAGCGCCGCCCGCAGGCGCGCCAGCGCTCCGGCATCGAGCGCGGGCCGGGCTGCATCGTGGACCAGGACCCAGGCGTCGTCCCGGTCGCCATGGCAGGCCCGCAGGGCATGCAGACCGGCCAGGACCGTGTCACGCCGGGTCGGCCCGCCTTCGGCGAGCAGCGTCAGCCGCGGCAGGCCGATCAGGGCAGTTCCAGCCCGGCGATCGTCCGCTGCCACGACGACGACGAGTTGCTCGATCCAGTCGGCCGCCAGCAACGCTTCGGCCGTGCGCGCGATCACCGGGCGCCCGCCCAGATCGAGATACTGCTTGGGCAAGGCGGCGCCGACCCGCGCGCCGACGCCGCCGGCCGGCATCAGCGCAAAGCAGCGGAACGGCCGGGGCGATGAGGCGAAAGCGGGCATGACAAACGGGATCTGGCCGGAAAAGTTAGAATTTTAAGCTTTGGCCGTCCGCGCACCCTCGCGACGGACGCCAACCGGATACCGATTTGAACCGCACTGCCCTGCTGCCCGAACGCGGCAACCCGCTGCCCGCCCCGACCCTGCCTGCCACAGGCGCCGGAACCCGCCGCGCCGCTGAGGACCCGACCCCCGCCGACGCGCAGGCCGCGGCCGCCCTGCTGGGCTCACTGCCCGGCCTGTCGGCCATCGCGCTGCCCGCCCCTGACAAGGTCCGCAGCCTGCCGGATGGCCACGGCTCGTCCGACGCCCTGCTGCTGGCCGCACTGGCCCAGCGCGAGTCGCCGGCCGGCCGCACGCTGGCCATCGTCTGCGCCAGCGCGATCGACGCCCGGCGCCTGGACACCGAGATCGCCTGGCTGGCGCCGGGCCTGCGGGTGCGCCTGCTGCCCGACTGGGAAACCCTGCCCTGGGATGCCTTCTCACCCCACGAAGACCTGATCTCCGAACGGCTGTCGACCTTGCACGCGCTGCATCGCAGCGAGGTCGATGTCTTGCTGGTGCCCGCCTCGACCGCCCTGCATCGCTTCGCACCGACCAGCTTCCTGGCTGCCCGCACCTTCCACTTCAGGCAGGGCCAGGCACTCGATGCGCAACAGTTGCGCGCGCAGTTGACGCTGGCCGGCAACGAACACGTCTCGCAGGTCGTGCATCCGGGCGAGTATTCGATCCGCGGCGGCCTGATCGACCTGTTCCCGATGGGCAGCCCGCTGCCGTTCCGGCTCGACCTGTTCGGCGACGAGATCGAATCGATCCGCACCTTCGACCCGGACAGCCAGCGCAGCCTCTATCCGGTCGACCGGATCCGCCTGCTGCCGGGCCGGGAGTTCCCGATGGACGAAGCCGCGCGCACCGCGTTCCGGGGCCGCTGGCGCGAACGCTTCGACGGCGATCCGACCCGCAGCCCGCTGTACCGCGACATCGGCAACGGCATCGCACCGGCCGGCATCGAATACTGGCTGCCCCTGTTCTTCGAGACCACGGCAACGCTGTTCGACTACCTGCCCGAACAGACCGTGGTCGTCTCGCACGGCGACATCGAAGCCGCGACCCGTGCCTTTGCCAACGACGCCGGCCAGCGCCACCGCTTCCTCGCTCATGATCCGGAGCGCCCGCTGCTGCGGCCCGACGAGATCTTCATCGATACCGAACACTTCTTCGTCGATGCCCGGCGCTTCGGACGCTGGGCGCTGGCGCGGCCGGGCGACGCAAGCCCCGATCCGGCCGCCGAGCCAGCGACCGCCGATCCGGCACCGCCCGCCCGTACCGGCTTTGCCCAGCCGCTGCCGGAGCTGGCAGTCAACCGGCGGGCGGACAACCCGGTCGAGCAGATTGCCCGCTTCCTCGACGAGCAGCCGGGTCGCAAGCTGATCCTGGCCGAATCGCCGGGCCGGCGCGAAACGCTGATCGAACTGCTGCGCGAGCACGGTGTCACCCTGCCCGCCGTCGACGGCTGGGCTGCTTTCGCCGCCAGCGGCGAGACGGCGGCGCTGGCCGTCGGGCCGATTTACGACGGCTTCAGGCTGACTGGTGGCGACCTGGCCATCGTCACCGAGGCCGAACTGTTCAGCGGCGCCGTCCGGCGCACGCGACGCGGCCTGCGGGAAACCCAGACCGACGTCGACTCGATCATCCGCGACCTGTCGGAGCTCAAGCCCGGCGCGCCGGTCGTCCACGTCCAGCACGGCATCGGCCGCTACCAGGGGCTGGTGGCCATGGACCTGGGGGATGGCCCGACCGAGTTCCTGCATCTGGAATACGCAAACCAGGCGACCCTGTACGTCCCCGTTTCACAACTGCACCTGATCGGCCGCTACAGCGGGGCCAGCGCCGACGAGGCGCCCTTGCACCAGCTCGGCTCGGGCCAGTGGGAAAAAGCGCGCCGCAAGGCCGCCCGCCAGGCCCGGGACGCTGCGGCCGAACTGCTCAACCTCTACGCCCGGCGGGCGGCGCGCACCGGCCACGCGTTCAAGCTCGACATGGCTGACTACGAGGCCTTCGCCGACGGCTTCGGCTTCGAGGAAACACCCGACCAGCTCGCCGCCATCCACGCCGTCATCCACGACATGGTCTCGGGCCAGCCGATGGACCGCCTGGTCTGCGGTGACGTCGGCTTCGGCAAGACCGAGGTCGCGCTGCGTGCCGCCTTCGTCGCCGTGGCCGATGGCAGGCAGGTGGCCATCCTGACCCCGACCACGCTGCTGGCCGAGCAGCATTTCCAGACCTTCTCGGACCGTTTCGCGAACTGGCCGGTCAGGCTTGCCGAACTCTCGCGCTTCAAGTCCGCAAAGGAATCGAAGGCCACGCTCGAAGCCCTGGCGCGCGGCGAGGTCGACATCGTGATCGGCACCCACAAGCTGCTGTCGCCGTCGACGCACTTTCACCGGCTCGGACTGGTCATCATCGACGAGGAACACCGCTTCGGTGTGCGCCAGAAGGAGGCCCTGAAGGCGCTGCGCGCCGAAGTCGATGTGCTGACACTGACCGCCACGCCGATCCCGCGCACGCTGGCCATGAGCCTGGAGGGAATCCGCGATTTCTCGGTGATCGCGACGGCCCCGCAGAAGCGCCTGGCGATCAAGACCTTCGTGCGCCGCGAGAGCGACGGCACGATCCGCGAGGCGCTGCTGCGCGAACTCAAGCGCGGCGGCCAGGTCTATTTCCTGCACAACGAGGTCGACACGATCGAGAACCGGCGCCAGCGGCTCGCCGAGCTGGTTCCCGAGGCACGGATCGCGATCGCCCACGGGCAGATGCCCGAGCGCGAGCTCGAGCGCACGATGCGCGACTTCCACCAGCAGCGCTTCAACGTCCTGCTGTGCACGACGATCATCGAGACCGGGATCGACGTGCCGACCGCGAACACCATCGTCATGCACCGCGCCGACCGCTTCGGCCTGGCCCAGCTGCACCAGTTGCGGGGCCGGGTCGGCCGTTCACACCACCAGGCCTATGCCTACCTGCTGATTCCGGACGAATCGGCGATCACCAAAGATGCGGTCCGCCGCCTCGACGCCATCCAGACGATGGAGGAACTGGGCTCGGGCTTCTACCTGGCCATGCACGATCTCGAGATCCGGGGCGCCGGCGAAGTGCTCGGCGAGAACCAGTCCGGTGACATGAAGGAAGTCGGCTTCGCGCTGTACACGGAGATGCTCGAAGAAGCCGTGCAGGCGCTCAAGGCCGGGCGCGAACCGGATCTGAGTGCGCCGCTATCGGCGACCACCGAGATCAAGCTGCACCTGCCCGCCCTGCTGCCGGCCGACTACTGTGCCGACGTGCACGAGCGCCTGACGCTGTACAAGCGCCTGGCCAACTGCGACAGCTCCGACGCCCTCGACACCCTGCGCGAGGAACTCGTCGACCGATTCGGCCGGCTGCCCGAGCCCGCGCATGCGCTGATCGAAACACACAGGCTGCGCATCCTGTCGCGACCGCTGGGCATCGTGAAGATCGATGCTGCGGCGGAAACCATCGTGATCCTGTTCGGGCCGAACCCGCCGATCGAGCCGGCCACGATCATCCAGCTGATCCAGAGCCGCCGGGACGTGAAGCTCTCCGGCCAGGACCGGCTGCGCTTCGAGATCTCCACCACCGATCTGGCCGGCCGCGTGCAGCGGATCCGCGAGATCCTCAAGGCCCTCTCTCCGGCCGCCTCCCGATGAACCTGATCCTGCAGCATCCGGAACTTTCCGAGACGGCCATTGCCGCCTTCAGCGCCGCGGTCGGCCACGCCCCCGAGTTGCGAACGCCGAC
This sequence comes from Burkholderiaceae bacterium, assembly GCA_041678445.1. Classification (GTDB taxonomy): domain Bacteria; phylum Pseudomonadota; class Gammaproteobacteria; order Burkholderiales; family Burkholderiaceae_E; genus Zeimonas. The sequence goes on from JBAYOD010000105.1 coordinate 5,441, forward strand.
GCTGGCGCAGTGGCGCGAGGCCGGACTCGAGCGCGCCGCAGTGACGGCGCTCGCGCAACACGTCGGCGTCGACGCGGCGCTGCAGCGCCCGGGCGCGCGGCTGGCCGACTACCGGCTGGCGGTCTTCGACATGGACTCGACCCTGATCACGATCGAGTGCGTCGACGAGATCGCCGACTACGCGGGTCGCAAGGCCGAGGTTGCGGCCATCACCGAGGCAGCGATGCGCGGCGAGATCCGCGACTACGACGAGAGCCTGCGCCAGCGGGTTGCCCTGCTCGAAGGATTGCCGGAAAGCACGCTGCAGCGAGTCTGGGACGAGCGGGTGCGTCTGACACCCGGCGTCGAACGGCTGTTCGCGGCCTTGAAGGCCAGCGGGCTCGCCACCCTGCTGGTTTCCGGCGGCTTCACCTTCTTCACCGACCGGCTGCGCGATCGACTGGGGATCGACGAAGCCCGCTCCAACGTCCTGGAGATCCGCGACGGTCGACTCACTGGCCGCATGATCGGCACTATCGTCAACGCGCAGGGCAAGCGCCAGGCGCTCGAAGCCGCCTGCGCGCGGCTCGGCTGCTCGCCTGCCGAGGCGATCGCGGTCGGAGACGGCGCAAACGACCTCGAGATGATGGCCGTTGCCGGCGCCTCGCTCGCCTACCGGGCAAAGCCGGTCGTGCGCGCGCACACCACCTTCGCGATCGATTACAGTGGTCTGGATGCGCTGCTGGGCTGGCTGCCGGCCGAAGCCTGAGCGCGGGACGATGCCCAGCTACCGGCGGCAGCCAGCGCCGATCGGCCTCGGGTGCAGGACGGCGCCGGTTGGCCGTTTCCTGCCCCGGACGCCATGGCCGTGACGGGCCGGCAACGCGACGCCGTCCTCGCGCAGGCCCTGGCCGGCGCCTGCACGCTGGCCCTGGTGATGGGCATCGGCCGCTTCGCCTACACCCCGATGCTGCCGCCGATGCTCGAAGGCGGCGGGCTCAGCCTGGCTGGCGCCGGCATCGTTGCGTCGGCCAACTTCCTCGGCTACCTGGCCGGCGCGCTGCTGGCGACTCAGGCCCGCTTCGTCGCCCACCGGGTCCGCGGCCTGCGGATCGGGATCGTGATCAGCATCCTGAGCACCGCGGCCATGGCCATCGCCGCCGGCACGGCGGGCTGGGCCCTGCTGCGCTTCGTCGCAGGCATGGCCAGCGCCTTCGTGCTGGTCTATGCATCGGGAATGATCCTCGACCTGGCGGCGCGCACCGCCCGTCCGATGCTCGGCAGCATGCTGTACTCGGGCGTCGGCGCCGGCATCGCGATGTCGGCACTGCTGGTGTTCGCCGGCCGCAGCGCCGGCCTCGGCGCCGGCCCGCTGTGGCTGCTCACCGGCGCCCTGGCGGCGCTGCTCGCCATTCCTCCATGGCAACGGCTGACCGACGCCGGCAGCGACCCCGCCGTCGTTGCGCGGCAGCAACCGGCCCCGGCAGGCGCCTCCCCGGCGATGCGCAGGCTCATCGCCGGCTACGGCTGCCTGGGCTTCGGCTACGTCATCACCGCGACCTTCATCGTGGTCATGGTCCGGCGCCTGCCCGATGCAGCCACCTGGGAACTCTGGGTCTGGCTGACGGTCGGCCTGGCCGGTGCGCCCTCGAACTGGCTGTGGGCAAGGATCGCCGCCCGCACCGGCCCCTATCGGGCGATCGTCGCCGCCTTCATCCTGGAAGCCATCGGCGTGGCGCTCGCCGCCGTGGGCAGCAGCCCCGCCACCATCCTGGTCGGCGCAGTCCTGCTCGGCGGAACCTTCATGGCGATCAGCGCGCTCGGCCTCGCAGCCGCCCGGGAACTGGCTCCCGGGCGCTCGGACCAGACGATCGCGAAGATGACGGTGGCCTTCAGCGTCGGGCAGATCGCCGGCCCTGCGCTCGGCGGCTGGCTGGCCGAGCGCAGCGGCGACTTCGTCAGCGCCTCCTGGCTGGCCGTCGCCGCGTTGCTGCTCGGCGCCGCGCTCACCGCATCAGCCGGCCGGCACCTGCGGCGCAGCCGTGCAGCCGGGGATGCGGCCGGAGATTGACCCCGGCGAAACGCCATCACCCCCCGATCGTCGTCGCTTCCAGCGCCTGATCGATATCGGCAAGCAGGTCGTCGATGTGCTCGATGCCGATCGACAGCCGCACGAGTTCCGGCGACACCCCGGCCGAATCGAGCTCGTCCGGCGACAGCTGGCGGTGCGTCGTGCTGGCCGGATGGGTGGCCAGCGAGCGCACGTCGCCGATGTTCACCAAGCGCAGGATCAGCTTGAGCGCATCGAGGAATTTCTCGCCGGCGGCACGCCCGCCCTTGGCACCGAAAGACAGGATGCCCGAGGCGCCGCGCGGCAGGTACTTCCGGGTCAGCGCTCGGTCAGGTGAGCTGTCGAGACCCGCATAGCGGACCCAGTCGACGCGCGGATGGGCCTCCAGGTGCCTGGCCACAGCCAGCGTGTTCTGCGAGATGCGCTCCATGCGCAGCGGCAGCGTCTCCAGCCCCTGCAGGATCAGGAAGGCATTGAACGGCGACAGCGCCGCACCGGTGTTGCGCAGCGGCACGACGCGGGCCCGGCCGATATAGGCCGCCTCACCGAGGGCTTCGGTATAGACGACGCCGTGGTAGGAAGCGTCGGGTTCGTTGAGCCGGCGAAAGCGCGTCTTGTGCTGCGCCCACGGGAACTTGCCGGAATCGACGATGATCCCGCCGATCGAATTGCCGTGTCCGCCGATGTACTTGGTCAGGGCGTGGACGACGATGTCGGCGCCATGATCGATCGGGCGCAGCAGGAAGGGCGAAGGCACGGTGTTGTCGACGATCAGTGGCACGCCATGGGCATGCGCGATCTTCGCAAAGGCCTCGATGTCGGCAACCGTGCCCGACGGATTGCCGACGCTCTCGATGAAGATCGCCTTCGTGCGCTCGTCGATCAGCCCTTCGAACGAGCTTGCATCGGAGCCGTCGGCAAAGCGCGTCTGGATGCCGAACTGCGGCAGCGTGTGCGCGAACAGGTTGTAGGTGCCGCCATAGAGCCGGGTGGCCGAGACGATGTTGTCGCCGGCTTCGGCGATCGTCTGGAGGGCGGCGGTGATCGCGCTCATTCCCGAAGCCAGCGCAAGCGCTCCGACCCCGCCCTCGAGCAGCGCGACGCGCTTTTCGAGAACGTCGGTGGTCGGGTTCATGATCCGCGTGTAGATGTTGCCCTGGACCTTGAGGTCGAACAGATCGGCGCCATGCTGCGCCGAATCGAACGCGTACGAAGTGGTCTGGTAGATCGGTACCGCGACCGACTTCGTCGCCGGATCGGGGGAATAGCCGGCGTGGACGGCCAGGGTTTCGGGCTTCATCGGTCTCTCCTGAATGACAGGCGCACGAGCGTGCCTCTGCAGCACCCGGTCCGGCCAGCATAGACGAATCGCGCATGTGCTCATGCGCCGGCGTTTCACCCGGCTGGCCGCCGGCTCACTTGTCGGGTGGTTCGTCGTCCGGCGCGGTGCCGGCCCTGGCCTCGGTTGCCGCCCCGGATCCGGACTCGGCCGGCCTGGCCGGTCCGGCTTCCGGGCGTTGGCCGCCGCCCTGGGCATGGAACGGGAAGTTCTGGAACATGCTGCGGGTCTGGGCCTGCATCTGCTCCTGCATCTGCACGAACAGGTTCTTGCTCTGGTCGATGTAGTTGCCCAGCATCGCCTGCATCATCGGCGCCTGCACCGACATGAACTGCGCCCACAGGTCGGGATTCGGTATCCCCTTGGAATCGTAGAGCCCCTTGGACTGGTCCTGCAGCCGGTTCTGGATCTCGACGAAGGCCTGCAGGTTCTTCTCCAGGTAGGCGCCCATCATGCCCTGCATCGCGTGCCCGTAGAAGCGGATGATCTGGGCCAGTGTGGACGACGAGAACAGCGGTGTGCCGCCGGCCTCCGCCTCGAGGATGATCTGGAGCAGGATGCTGCGGGTCAGGTCTTCGGAGCTCTTCGCATCGACGACCCGGAAATCCTCGTTCGCCAGCACCAGCTGCCTGACATCGGCCAGCGTGATGTAGGCGCTGGTCTGGGTATCGTAGAGCCGGCGATTCGGATACTTCTTGATCAGTCGCGTGGCCTTGCCACCATTGGGCATCGTCCTCACCCCATGTGCAGGCCGCCGTTGCACGAGAATTCGGCACCGGTCGTGAAACCTGCATCGTCAGTCGTCAGCCAGCCGCAGATCGACCCGATCTCCTCGGCCCGGCCCAGCCTGCGCACCGGAATCGTCTGGATGATCTTCTCGCGAACGTCCTCGCGCACGGCCATCACCATGTCGGTCGCGATATAGCCGGGGGCGACGGTGTTGACCGTGACACCCTTGCTGGCAACCTCCTGGGCGAGGGCCATCGTGAAGCCGTGCATCCCGGCCTTTGCCGCCGAATAGTTGGTCTGACCGAACTGGCCCTTCTCGCCGTTGACCGACGAGATGTTGATGATCCGGCCCCAGCCCCGATCGAGCATCCCGTCGATGACCTGCTTGGTCACGTTGAACAGCGAATTCAGATTGGTGTCGATGACAGCGCGCCAGTCGTCGAGCGCCATCTTGCGGAACACGCCATCGCGGGTGATGCCGGCGTTGTTCACCACGATGTCGACCGTTCCGTGCTCGGCCTTGACCTTGTCGAAGGCGCTCTTGGTGGACTCCCAATCGGCCACGTTGCCGACCGAGGCCTGGAAGGTGTAGCCCTCGGCTTTCTGTTCACCGAGCCATTTCTCGAAGTTCCGGGTGGGCCCGCAGCCGGCGATCACCGTGTAGCCCATGTCATGGAACCTGCGGCAGATCGCCGTCCCGATGCCTCCCATCCCCCCGGTTACGTAAGCGACTTTCTTGCTCATGACATCCTTCCTTTGGTCGAGTCGTCTGGCGCACGGAAGGCGAACCCGTCGCAGCTTCCTTCGGAGTCTCCTCCAGGCCGTTGCACCCTCATTCGGCCTTCTTCTTGACATAGGAGCCCGGCGCCGGCTCGATCGGCGGATGCGCGGCACTGCCGGGGGCGGCCGGCGCCGGCCGCAGCCCACCGCCGAACTGCGCAAGCCACTGTCCCCAGTCGGGCCACCAGCTGCCACGCTGCTCGACTGCCCCGGCGTACCAGTCCTCGGCGTCAGCCGGCAGGGCGTCGTTGCTCCAGTAGCTGCGCTTGTTGGCCGCGGGCGGGTTGATGACGCCGGCAATGTGCCCGCTGGCCCCCAGCACGAAGCGATTCTCGCCCTTGAGCAGGCGCGTGGATTCGTAGGCGCCCTGCCAGGGCACGATGTGGTCCTCCCGCGAGGCATAGATGTAGGTGGGCAGCCCGATGGAGCCGAGGTCGAGCGGCACGCCGCACGCTTTCAGCCGGCCGGGAATCCGCAACTCGTTCTGCAGGTAGGTGTGGCGCAGATACCAGCAGTACATCGGCCCCGGCAGGTTCGTGCTGTCGGCGTTCCAGTACAGCAGGTCGAACGGGGGAGGATCCTCGCCTTTCAGGTACTTGCTGACGACATAGTTCCAGACCAGGTCGTTCGGGCGCAGAAAGTTGAAGGTCGTGGCCAGATCGCGGCCGGCCATCAGGCCGCCGCGGCCGATCTGGCGCTCCC
>JBAYOD010000106.1:0-10794 GCA_041678445.1 Burkholderiaceae bacterium
CCTTCGCGCTGGTGCTCGACTGGGCGGTGGGGGTGGCCGAGTGGCGGCTGATGAAATGGCAGCCCAGGAGCGGGGAGACGGAGAAGCTCTGAGCGCGGCGTGCTCGGAGGCCTCCGCTGGAGCCTGGGAAGGCGCCTGGCCGACTGTGCGGCTGTCGGGTTTTCTTACGGTCACCAGACGACAGGGCGGAGAGGGCGGCGACGTCCCGATCTTTGCCAACAAAATCAATGCCCTGCGGATTCCAGGAGTTTCTGGCATACATGTTGCTTGGGGCGTGCCCGGGGGAATCCACCACCCAGAATCCGTCAGGAGAAGGAAAAGATGTCTATCAGTAAAATCAAGCAAGCCCTTGCGGCTGCCGGCCTCGCGGCGGCGATCGCAGTCCCGGTTTCGGCCCAGGCCGCAACGATCGAACTCGCCTTGGTACTCGATGCCTCGGGCAGCATCGATGCCAATGGGTGGGCCCTGCAGACGGGCGCCTACGCGAGTGCGTTGGCCAGCCTGCTGCCGACCAACGGCTCGGTCGCGGTCTCGGTGATCCGTTTCGGTGAAACCGCGTCGGTCGTGCGCGGGATGACCGTCATCGACAACGCTGCTGCGCTGACCGATCTGACCACGTTCTTCACTGGCCTGAGTCAGGACGGTAACGGCATCTTCACCTGCATCTCCTGCGGCATCTTCGAAGCCGAAGGCACCTTCACCGGCGATGCCGGCCGCAAGATCATCGACGTGTCCACCGATGGCGTATGGAACAGAGGCGTGAATCCGTGGGGTAATTCCGAGACGGAAGGCACTTCAGCCTGGGCGGTCGAGAAGGGCGACGCCACCGTCGTCAATGCGATCGGCATCGGCATCATGCCGGACTTCGCCTATGGTCCGGACTCCTTCAACATGATGGCGCCGGGCTTCGGGGACTTCGAGGCTTCCCTGAAGACCAAGCTCGAGCGCGAGATCTTCGGTGAAGTACCGGTGCCGGGCGCCCTGGCGCTGTTCGGCATCGGTCTGCTCGGCCTGGGCCTGACCCGTCGCCGTCTGGCCTGATCGCGCAGGCGAATCTCGCTGGAAAGAAAACGCCCGGGCAACCGGGCGTTTTTTGAACTGTCTCTTCTGGTCTTGCGCGTGCTCCCAGGGATCGATGACGGTCAGGCCCGTCGCCCACATGGGGGCCGAGCAGGATCATTCAAGGCGCGCTGCACGGGCCGGGGTCTTGTCGCGTACGCTCTCGAAGATGGCAAACTGGAGTTGCCCCCTTCCCGTGGCCAGGTTGGCGCTTGAATTTCAAGCGGTGTGATCGTACTCCAAAGCAGGGTTATCCACGGGGCCGCCGCCAGCCCCTCTCAGGCTGGAGGCGAGCGGCCCGGTGGGTAACCCGTGTTGGGAGCACGACGGTCCAGCAGGGAGGGTTTTGTTTTTCTCCTCGAAGTTCATCGGTGATAGGTAGCCGAGGGCAGAATGACGACGACGTGGGTTGTACCACCCTTCGATCCAGGTGAAGACGGCCAGCCGCGCCTCGGTTTTGGTCTTGAAGGCGCGCCGGTCGAGCAGTTCGCATTCGAGGCTCGCGAAGAAGCTCTCGGCCATCGCGTTGTCGTAGGCATCGCCCACGGTGCCCATCGACGGGCGCACGCCCATGTCCTGGCAGCGCTTTCCGAACGCGAGCGCGGCGTACTGGCTACCCTGGTCGCTGTGATGGATGACGTCGGCGGGCTTGCGGGTGGAGATCGCCATATTGAGCGCCCCGAGTACGAGTTCGGTGCGCATGTGCTCGCCGATCGACCACCCCACCACGCGCCGGCTCCACACGTCGATCACCACCGCCAGGTAGATGAAACCGGCCCAGGTCGGCACGTAAGTCATGTCGGCCACCCACAACTCGTTGGGCGCCTGCGCGGCAAAGCGCCGACGCACCAGGTCCGGCGCGCGCGCCTTGCTTGCATCGCGCTGGGTGGTCACCACGAAGCCGCGGCGCCGGCTCACCCCGCGCACGCCGGCCACCCGCATCAGCCGCGCGATCCGCTTGCGGCTGACGGCCGTGCCTTCCTCGATCAGTGCGGCGCGAATGCGGGCCCGTCCGTAGGTGCCGTCCGAGGCGGCGTGAATGGTGCGAATGCGCTCGGTGAGCACCGCGTTCTGGATCGCCCGCGTGCTCGGCTTGCGCGTGCTCCACGCGTAGAAGCCGCTCGCCGAGACGTCGAGCACCCGGCACAGGGTGCGAACAGGGAAGTCGGCCTGGTTTGCCATCACGAGTTTGAAGAGTTCGGGGAACTCACATCGCTTTTTCTGGCGAACCAGGCCGTAGCCTTTGCCAAGATGTCGCGCTCCATCTTGAGCTGCCGGTTCTCGCGGCGCAGCCGGGCGAGTTCGTCACGCTCAGCGCTCGTCAGCCCTTCCTTGCCAGGCAAGGGCTTGCCCGCATCCCGGGCGGCCTGGGCAAGCCAGTTGATGATGGTCTGCGCGGTCGGACCGAACTCGCGCGCGAGCTCGGCGGGACTTCTGCCAGCCTGCGCCAGTTCGATAATCTGCTGGCGGAACTCGGCCGGGTACGGCGGGCGGGATTTTGGCATCGGGGACTCCTTGATCCGTAAGGTTCAGGTGTCCACGGAAAAGGGTCAACTTCAAACATCCGGAATGTCGCGCATCCCAACCTCCATCTGCGCCAGTAACCGTACCCGTCAGGCCAGCACTTCCAGTCCGTGCTTCTGCACCACGGCCAGCAGCTTCAACGCCATGCCGCTGGGCCGTTTGGCCCCGCTCTCCCACTTCTGGATCGTGGATTCGCTGGTGTTCAGATACCTGGCGAAAACCGGCTGGCTCACATGGTTGCGCTCGCGCAGCTCCTTGATCTGCTCCGGGGCAATCTCGCGGGGCACTGTCAGGCAGGATGAATCGAAGTCGCGCAGCGTCGCCTTGTCGATGGCGCCCACCTTGAACAGCGCTTGCGCGGAAGAATGAATGGCCTCGAAGGCGTCACTTTTGAACTTGAGCTTGGTCGTCATGGCAAATCTCCACCAGGTCCTTGTCTTTCAGCAGCTGCGCCACTTGCGCCGGTGACAAACCAGCACAGGCTTTGGCAAGCGCGCGAAAGCTCTCCAACTCGTCGGCCTCGATGTTGTCCCTGTCCTTCTTGGCGAACAGGTACTCGTATGTCCAATAGCGACCGCCTTTGGCCAGGACGATCGAGCGGTGCATGTTGTCATTCAGGCGCTTCTTGAAAACACCGCCGCCCAAGTCATCGACTTGCCCCTGCATGGCCTGCCGGACGGCAGTGCATAGCTGCTTGTCGGGAATACGCGCCTTCCGGGCCGCCTTGGTGAACCATGCCGTCTTGAACGCCCTGGCTGGTTCGGGTGGATGCGCGATTTCTTTCATGTCGAACAGTAGCGCCTGGTGCAACTGAAATCAATCTCAGGCACTGGGCGCCGCACAGTCGGTTGATGCGATGACTGGCTGAGGCGGTGGGAAGGCTGGGCGCGCAGCCGGCGACGTGCCATGCTCGCACCGGCGGGCTGCCCGGATGTTACAATCCGAAGGTTTACCCCGATACCCGCACCGGCTAGCGCCCAGCCTTCACCACTTCCGCCGATTCCGCTGCCCGTGGCCGTTTGCTTCGGATTGGCGCGACTCCCCAGACAGCCCGGTACGGCCGGTTCTGTGCCGGGGGCATCGGCCTGGGGTGTGCCGGTGAATTCCGCTCCAGGAGTTTCCGTTGCCGCCCGACCATCAGACCGCCCCCGCTCTCGACCGAGGCGCGGGTCTCATACCTGAATCCGCTCCCGCCATCCTGGCACTGGCCGACGGCACCGTGTTCCGCGGGCGTTCGGTCGGGGCGGCCGGCCAGGCCGTCGGCGAGGTGGTCTTCAACACCTCGATGACCGGCTACCAGGAAATCCTCACCGATCCGAGCTACTGCCGCCAGCTGGTCGCGCTCACCTGCCCGCACATTGGCAACTACGGTGTCAACGACGAGGACGTCGAGTCGGGCCGGATCCAGGCCGCCGGCCTGATCGTGCGTGACGTGCCGGTGCGGGTGTCGAACTGGCGCAGTACCGGTTCGCTCGGTGACTATCTGGCCGGCGAGGGCGTGCCCGGCATCGCCGGCATCGATACCCGCAGGCTGACCCGCCTGCTGCGCGACAAGGGGGCCCAGGGCGGCTGCCTGGTCGCGGCGGCTGCGCCCGGCGAGCCGCTCGACGAGCAGGCTGCGATCGCTGCGGCGCGGGCCTTTCCCGGCCTGGCCGGCATGGACCTGGCGAAGGAGGTCTCGACCCGCGAGCCCTACGCCTGGACCGAGGGTTCGTGGCGGCTGGGCACCGGCTTCGTCTCGCCGTCGGTGCGCCGCTTCAAGGTGGTGGTCTTCGACTTCGGCGTCAAGCGCAATATCCTGCGCCTGCTCGCCGACCGGGGCTGCGAGCTGACGGTGCTGCCGGCCCAGGCTTCGGCAGCCGACGCGCTGGCGTACAAGCCCGACGGCATCTTTCTGTCCAACGGCCCCGGTGATCCCGAGCCCTGCGATTACGCGATTGCGGCCACCCGCGAGCTGCTCGACAGCGGCCTGCCGGTCTTCGGCATCTGCCTGGGTCTCCAGATCCTCGGGCTGGCCTCCGGAGGGCGCACGATGAAGATGAAGTTCGGCCACCATGGCGCCAATCATCCGGTGCGCGACCTCGATTCCGGCAAGGTCCACATCACGAGCCAGAACCACGGGTTTGCCCTCGATCCGGCTTCGATGCCGGCCACCCTGCGGGTCACTCACGTTTCCCTGTTCGATGGTTCGGTCCAGGGTTTCGAGCGCACCGACCGCCCGGCCTTCTGCTTCCAGGGGCACCCGGAAGCCAGCCCGGGCCCGCAGGACATCCACTATCTGTTCGACCGCTTCGTCGCGGCGATGGCCGCAGCGAAACAACAAGAAACCGAGGCATCATGCCCAAGCGTACCGACATCCAAAGCATCCTGATCATCGGCGCCGGCCCGATCGTGATCGGCCAGGCCTGTGAATTCGACTATTCCGGCGCCCAGGCCTGCAAGGCGCTGAAACAGGAAGGCTTCCGGGTCATCCTGGTCAACAGCAACCCGGCCACCATCATGACCGACCCGGAAACGGCCGATGTCACCTACATCGAGCCGATCACCTGGCAGGTCGTCGAGCGGATCATCGAGAAGGAGCGGCCCGATGCGATCCTGCCGACGATGGGCGGACAGACCGCGCTGAACTGCGCGCTGGATCTGCACCGCAACGGCGTGCTCGGCAAGTACGGAGTCGAGCTGATCGGCGCATCGCCCGAGGCCATCGACAAGGCTGAAGACCGTCTCAAGTTCAAGGATGCGATGACCCGGATCGGCCTGGCCTCGGCCCGGTCGGCGATCGCCCACACGCTCGACGAGGCCTGGGCGGCCCAGAAGAACATCGGCTTCCCGGTCATCATCCGGCCCAGCTTCACGCTGGGCGGCACCGGCGGCGGCATCGCCTACAACGGCGAGGAGTTCGAGACGATCTGCAAGCGCGGGCTGGAGGCTTCGCCGACCAGCGAGCTGCTGATCGAGGAGTCGCTGATCGGCTGGAAGGAGTTCGAGATGGAGGTCGTGCGCGATCGCGCCGACAACTGCATCATCGTCTGCTCGATCGAGAACCTCGACCCGATGGGCGTGCATACTGGCGACTCGATCACGGTGGCGCCGGCGCTCACGCTCACCGATCGCGAGTACCAGTTGATGCGCACCGCCTCGATCGCGATCCTGCGCGAGATCGGCGTCGAAACCGGCGGCTCGAACGTGCAGTTCGCGGTCAACCCGGCCGACGGCCGGATGATCGTCATCGAGATGAATCCGCGAGTGTCGCGCTCGTCGGCGCTGGCCTCGAAGGCCACTGGCTTTCCGATCGCCAAGATCGCGGCCAAGCTTGCCATTGGCTACACGCTCGACGAGCTGCGCAACGAAATCACCGGCGGCGCCACGCCGGCCTCGTTCGAGCCGACCATCGATTACGTGGTCACCAAGGTGCCGCGCTTCGCTTTCGAGAAATTTCCGCTGGCCGATTCGCGGCTCACCACCCAGATGAAGTCGGTCGGCGAGGTCATGGCGATCGGCCGCACCTTCCAGGAGAGTTTCCAGAAGGCGTTGCGCGGTCTGGAAACCGGCATCGACGGGCTCGACGAGCAGTGCTCGGAGCGCGACGAGATCGCCACCGAACTGGGCGAACCCGGCCCCGAGCGCTTCCTGTACCTGGCCGATGCCTTCCGGGTCGGCATGAGCGTGGAGGAAGTTTATGAGGAGTCGGCTGTCGACCCATGGTTTCTCGAACAGATCCGGGAACTGGTCGAGATCGAGGACCGGCTGAAAGGGCGCGCCCTCGACGCGCTGACGGCCGACGAGTTGCGCTGGCTCAAGGCGAAGGGTTTCTCCGATCGCCGGCTGGCGAAGCTGCTCGACACCAATGCCGATACGCTGCGCCAGCGCCGTCACGCGCTCGGCGTGCGGCCGGTGTTCAAGCGGGTCGACACCTGTGCGGCCGAGTTCGCCACCGATACGGCCTACCTGTACTCGACCTACGAGGACGAGGACGAGGCCCTGCCGACCGACCGGCGCAAGATCATGGTGCTCGGCGGCGGGCCGAACCGGATCGGGCAGGGGATCGAGTTCGACTACTGCTGCGTCCACGCGGCCTTCGCCCTGCGCGAAGACGGCTACGAGACGATCATGGTCAACTGCAACCCGGAGACCGTCTCGACCGATTACGACACTTCCGACCGGCTGTACTTCGAGCCGCTGACGCTCGAAGACGTGCTCGAGATCGTCGCGATCGAAAAGCCGGCCGGCGTGATCGTCCAGTATGGTGGCCAGACGCCGCTCAAGCTGGCGCTCGCGCTGGAGGCCAACGGGGTGCCGATCATCGGGACTTCGCCCGAGTCGATCGACATTGCCGAAGACCGCGAACGCTTCCAGAAGCTGCTCAACGACCTGGGGCTCAAGCAGCCGCCCAACCGTACGGCACGCACCGAGGCCCAGGCGCTCGAGCTGGCCGCCGAGATCGGCTACCCGCTGGTCGTGCGGCCCAGCTACGTGCTCGGTGGCCGGGCGATGGAGATCGTCCACGAGCAGCGGGATCTGGAGCGCTACATGCGCGAGGCCGTCAAGGTGTCGCACGAGAGCCCGGTGCTGCTCGACCATTTCCTGAACGATGCGATCGAAGTCGACGTCGACTGCCTGTCCGACGGCGAACGGGTCTTCATCGGCGGCGTGATGGAACACATCGAACAGGCCGGCGTGCACTCGGGCGATTCGGCCTGTTCGCTGCCACCGTACTCGCTGTCGCCGACGGTGATCGCGGAGCTCAAGCGCCAGTCCGGACTGATGGCCGATGCCCTGAAGGTCTGCGGCCTGATGAACGTGCAGTTCGCGATCCAGCAGACGTCCGACGGCGATGCGCCCGATGGCGGTGCGCCCCATGGCGGCGACGGCACGGTCTATGTGCTCGAGGTCAATCCGCGGGCCTCGCGCACCGTGCCCTACGTCTCGAAGGCCACCGGCCTGCAGCTGGCCAAGATTGCCGCGCGCTGCATGGCCGGGCGCAGTCTGGCCGACCAGGGCATCGTCGACGAGGTGGTGCCGGACTACTTCTCGGTGAAGGAGGCGGTTTTCCCTTTCGTGAAGTTTCCGGGGGTCGATACCATCCTCGGGCCCGAGATGAAGTCGACCGGCGAAGTCATGGGCGTCGGCCGCTCGTTCGGCGAGGCATTCGTGAAATCCCAGCTTGGAGCCGGCGCCCGGCTGCCGGAGGGCGGGACGGCCTTCGTCTCGGTGAAGAATGCCGACAAGCCGAAGGCGGTCGAGATCGCCCGCACGCTGCACGACCGGGGTTTCAAGCTGGTTGCGACCAAGGGCACCGCGGCGGCGATCGCCGCTGCCGGGCTGCCGGTCGCTGCGGTCAACAAGGTTCAGGAAGGCCGCCCGCACGTGGTCGACGTCCTGAAGAACGGCGAGATCTCGCTGGTCATCAATACGGTCGACGAGAAGCGCGGTGCAGTCCACGACTCGCGCTCGATCCGGACCACCGCGCTGGCCCAGCGCGTCACCTACTACACGACGATTGCCGGCGCGCTCGCCGCGGTCGAGGGAATGCGCCATCTGAGCCAACTGGACGTCTACTCGCTGCAGAGCCTGCACGCGGGGCTCTGAGCCGAACCTGCCGGCGGTTGGGCCTCGGGGTCATTGGCAGCCTCGGGGCTTGCCCTGCGGCGGCCGCTTGGCGTTACAATCAGGTCATTCGATCGGACCGCGGGCCCGCAGGGGCCCGCGGTCCGAATGCTTTTGAGGGGAAACCGAGATGCCGACCATACCGCTGACCCGGCGCGGCGCTGAATTGCTGAAGGACGAACTGCACCGGCTGAAATCGGTCGAACGGCCGGCAGTCATCGACGCGATCGCCGAAGCGCGCGCCCAGGGCGACCTGTCCGAGAATGCCGAGTACGACGCGGCCCGCGAACGCCAGGGCTTCGTCGAGGGTCGGATCGCCGAAATCGAATCCAAGCTGGGCAATGCCCAGATCATCGATCCGGCCGAACTCGACGCCGACGGTCGCGTCGTCTTCGGGGCCACGGTCGAACTCGAAGATCTGGAATCCGGTGACAAGGTCACCTACCAGATCGTCGGCGACGACGAGGCCGACATCAAGGCCGGTCTGATTTCGGTTTCGAGTCCGATCGCCCGGGCGCTGATCGGCCGCAGCATCGACGATGTCGCCGAAGTCAGGGCACCCGGCGGCGTACGCGAGTTCCAGATCCTGGGCGTGCGCTACGAGTGAGCCCCGCGCCCGCGCCGGTGGCCTTCTTCGCGCTGACGGTCTTCGTCGCCGTCGCAGCTTTCTTGGTCTGGCGCGGCGGGCGCCGGCGGGCCGTGCCAGCGTCACCGCCGGTGCCGGTCTCGGGCTTCTCGCGCCAGACCACCAGCAGCTTACCGATGGTCTGCACCGGCGCGCAGCCCAGGCGGGCGCAGATCGTTGTCAGCATCGACAGTCTTTGTTCGCGGTCGTCGCCGTGCACGCGGATCTTGATCAGGCCGTGGGCTTTCAGCGCGCGATCGGTTTCGGCCAGGACGGCTTCGGTCAGCCCGGCATCGCCGATCATGACGACCGGATCCAGATGGTGGGCCTCGGCCCTCAGCACCTTGCGCCGGGCCGGGCTCAGGACGGGAGCAGCGACAGGCGTCGCGGCAGGCAGGTTTTCGGCAGTCGGGTTGGTATCCATCAGTTCGCCGGTGGTCGGATGAAGAAACGCAAGGTCGATCGGGCCTGGCTCGCGCAGCATATCAACGATCCCTACGTGAAGCTCGCGCAGCGTCATCAATATCGGTCGCGCGCTGCCTTCAAGCTGATCGAGATCCTCGACCAGGACCGTTTGCTGCGGCGCGGCATGACGGTGGTCGACCTCGGTTCGGCGCCGGGCGCCTGGAGTCAGGTGCTGCGCGAACGTCTGCTGCGCCCGGCCGGCGGCGGCCTGGATGGCCGGATCATCGCTCTCGACCTGCTGCCGATGGAACCCGTCGACGGCGTCGAGTTCATCCAGGGCGATTTTCGGGAAGCCGGAGTCCTGGCCCGCCTGGAGGCGAGCCTGGCCGGCGGTCGTGTCGACCTTGTGGTTTCGGACATGGCCCCCAACCTCAGTGGGGTGGCTGCGGCGGACTCGGCACGGATGGCCGACCTGGTCGAGCTGGCGGCCGATTTCGCCTGCACCCACCTGAAGGCCGACGGGGCGTTGCTGGTCAAGTGCTTTCACGGCAGCGGCTACAGCCAGCTGGCCGAGCTGTTCCGCAAGCGCTTCGTCAAGGTGGCAGCCCGCAAGCCGAAGGCATCACGCGACCGTTCGGCGGAAACCTATCTGCTCGGGCGCGGCCTGAAAGGAGCGGCCGGTGGCGCGGACATATCCGATGGTGCGCAGTAGTACGCCGTCTGTTTTCGCCGATCAGCGTAGAATCGGAACGTATCAATGGGCCGAACGCGGCCAGCAGCGGGCCGCGGCCCCGTAAGGAGTAGTGAGTGAACAACGCGTTTTCCAAGGCTGCGGTCTGGCTGGTCATCGCGCTGGTGCTGTTTACCGTGTTCAAGCAGTTCGACACACGGCAGGTGCGCAGCGGGGACATGCCGTACTCGCAGTTCATGGCCGAGGCGGCCGACGGCCGGATCGACAGCGTCGTCGTGGACGGCAAGACGCTGCGCGCCCGTGCCAAGGATGGCCGGACGGTGATCGTCAACGCGCCGAACGACATCTGGATGGTCGGCGACCTGATGAAGTACGGCGTGCAGGTCAATGTCCGGCCCGACGAGGAGCAGTCACTGCTGCTGAACATCTTCGTCTCGTGGTTCCCGATGCTGCTGTTGATCGGCGTCTGGGTCTTCTTCATGAGACAGATGCAGGGCGGCGGCCGTGGAGGCGCGTTCTCGTTCGGCAAGTCCAAGGCCCGGATGCTCGACGAGAGCAACAACAACATCACCTTTGCCGACGTTGCCGGTTGCGACGAGGCCAAGGAAGAGGTCCAGGAACTCGTCGAATTCCTGCGCGATCCGTCCAAGTTCCAGAAGCTCGGCGGACGCATTCCGCGCGGCGTGCTGATGGTCGGTTCGCCCGGTACCGGCAAGACCTTGCTGGCCCGCGCGATTGCCGGCGAGGCCAAGGTGCCGTTCTTCTCGATCTCGGGCTCCGACTTCGTCGAGATGTTCGTCGGCGTCGGCGCGGCGCGCGTGCGCGACATGTTCGAGAACGCCAAGAAGCACGCGCCGTGCATCCTGTTCATCGACGAGATCGA
>JBAYOD010000107.1:0-10694 GCA_041678445.1 Burkholderiaceae bacterium
CGCAAGTGGCAGCGCCACGAAGAGCCCGGCGGGTACTCCGGAAGGGGGCCGGGCCGTCAGAACCCTCGTCGAGCAGCACAGACCGCGTGGCCCGCGCGCGCAGCGCGCTGCAAACAATCTGACTCGGCGCGCCTGTCCGAGCGCAGCGAGTTGCGCGCCGGGGCCACGCGGGCGAGCAGCGCAGAGCAGTCCGGCCAACGGCCGGACCGCGGGTTCGCCCGGCCCCCTTCCGGAGTACCCGCCGGGCTCCGGACGGGCTCCGGACGGGCTCCGGCCAGCACCGCGCTGGTATGATCCGCACGTTGGTGCTCGTCGAGGCGTTCCGCCGAGACGGTTCAACGGGAATCAGGACGGGTGCCGCCACCACGGCTCGCGCCCCAACCTGAGCTGCCCCCGCAACGGTAAGCGGTCGGGAGCGACCTGTCGTCGTCCTCCCCGTTCGTGACAAGACCACTGGCAGAGCGCCGCCCTCGGGCGACGGCCGCCGGGAAGGTGTCACGGGTGATGCCCGCCAGCCCGGATACCGGCCAACGAGGTGGCGTGCCGCGCCTTGCGGCGCGCCGTGAGGCGCGAGCCCGCGGGGAAGCGAGCAAGCGCGTTTGACACCTGTTTCCCCCACCATGAAATCGTCTTCTTCGCTGCTGGCCGGTGGACCGCCCCTGGTGCGCCGTGTCGCGTCTTTGCCCCGGGAGCGCCGTGCCGCGCCTTCGCCCATTTCCCGAGTCCGTCTGACAACTTTCATCCCCCTGCTCGCGCTCGCGGCGCCGGCCGCCGTGCTTGCGCAGGCGTCGTCCGGCGCGGAGCTGGAAACCGTGGTGGTCACGGCCAGCCGGACGCCGCAACCGCTGTCCGCCGTGCTGGCCGATGTTTCGGTCATCGACCGCGCCACGATCGAGCGCAGCGGCGCACATGGGGTGGCCGAACTGCTGGCGCGCCTGCCCGGCATCGAGTTCTCGCGCAGCGGCGGCCCCGGCACCGCCACCGGTGTATTCATCCGCGGCAACGAGTCCCGTCACACTGCGGTCTACATCGATGGCGTTCGGGTCGATTCGCAGTCGACCGGCGGCGCCGTCTGGGAGCAGTTGCCGCTCGACGAGATCGAGCGCATCGAGGTGCTGCGCGGTCCGGCGGCTGCCATCTACGGCTCGGATGCAGTCGCAGGTGTCGTGCAACTGTTCACCCGGCGGGGCCAAGGGCCGGCCAGGGCCCGGGCCGCCGTCTCGCTCGGCTCGCACGGTACGAAGAAGGTCCAGGCCGGTATCAGCGGCGCAGGAGAGCAGGTCGACTACTCGCTGTCGGCCTCCCACGGCCGCAGCGACGGCTTCGATTCGCGGCTGGGACCGGGCACGAACCCCGACGACGACGGCTGGCGGCGCAACACCGTGCAGGCGCGCGCCGGCTTCCGCTTCAATGCGGCGCACCGCATCGAGGCCTCGCTGCTGTCGAGCACGCTGCGTTCGCAGTACGACGGCTTCGATCCCGATGTCGACGACGTCTCGCGCCACACACTGCGCACCGGCAGCGTCTCCTGGCAAGCCGACTGGAACGACCTGGCCAGTACCCGCCTGCTGCTGGGGCAGAGCCGCAGTACCTATGAAAGCCAGCCCAGCTTCTACCGGACCGAGACGACCCTGCGCAACTACTTGCTGCAGCACGACCAGCGGATCGGCACCAGTCTGCTGACGGCCACGCTGGAGCGTCGCGAGGACGAACTGTTCAACCCGGCAACCGATTACTCGGACGCGCTCGATGGCGAACGCCACCAGAATGCGATCAGCCTGGGCTGGCATGTCGATCTCGGCAAGCATGGCCTGCAGACCCATCTGCGCCACGATCGCGACAGCGAGTTCGGCAGCAAGAGCACCGGCAGCCTGGCCTGGGGCTGGAACTTCGCGCCGCAGTGGCGGCTGATGGCCGCGACCGCCACCTCGTTCCGCGCGCCCACGCTGTACCAGCGCTTCAGCCAGTACGGCAATCCGTCGCTGGTCCCCGAAAGCGGCCGCAACATCGAGATGGGCCTGCGCTGGGCCGCCGCCGACAGCGAGGCCAGCCTGCGCATCTGGCGCAACAAGCTCAGCAACCTGATCGGCTTCGGGGCAGCGGGGCCCTGCGACGATCCGTTCGGCTGCTATGTCAACACCGGCCGCGCCCGGCTCGACGGCGTGACGCTGGCCGGCCGGACCCGGCTCGACGGCATGACCCTGCGCGGCTCGCTCGACTGGCACGATCCGCGCGATCTCGAGACCGGCAACATCCTGCCGCGCCGCGCCCGACGGCTGGCCACCCTTGGCGCCGAGACCCGGTTCGCCGGCTGGACCGTCGGCGCCGAGATGCAGGCCGCCGGCATGCGCTATGAGGATGCCGGCAACAACCAGCGTCTGGGGGGCTACGGCATCGTCAACCTGTTCGCCAGCAGGACCCTGCAGCGCGGCCTGGTCCTGGAAGCCCGCCTCGACAACGCTGGCGACAAGGACTACGAGCTGGTCCACGCCTATGCCACGCCCGGGCGCGCCGGCCAGATCACCCTGCGCTGGGCGATGCCCTGAGTTGCACCGGATGATGGAACAGTGTCGTTCGCGACGCGCAGCCCTGCGCGCGGCGGTGCGCATGGCGGCGCTGCTGGCGGCTGGCGGGGCGATTCCACCAGGGGCTGCCGGCGCCGGCGTGCCTTCCGAGTCCGGTGCCGCCGACCCTGGCGAACGCCCAAGGCCCGACGGTGCCGATCGAGCCGGCGTCGCGACGGCACCGATCGTCGTGCGCGACGCCCGCGGCGCCGTTCACCGGTTCAGCGAAGCGCCGCAACGCATCGTGACGATGATGCCCTCGCTGACCGAGGCGGCCTGGGTCCTGGGCGCCGGCAACCGGCTGGTCGGCGTGGACCGTTTCTCCGACTGGCCCGATGAAATCGCCCGTCTGCCGCGCCTGGGCGGGCTCGAGGATGCAAACATCGAGGCGATCGCGGCCCTGCGCCCCGATGTCGTGCTGGCCTCCAGTTCCTCGCGCGCCATGGAACGGCTCGAAGCGCTGGGTTTGCGGGTCGTGCGCCTGAAGTCCGATACCCATGCCGACATGCGCGATGCGCTGGACCTGATCGCCCACCTGCTCGGCAGGCCGGACGAGGGCCGGCAGGTATGGCAGCGCCTGGAAGACAGGATCGCCGCGGCGGCGGCCCGGGTGCCGGCGCGATGGCGCGGCCGGCGCGTCTACTTCGAGATCGGCGGCGGCCCCTACGCCGCCGGCACGGCGTCCTTCATCGGTGAAACGCTGGCCCGCCTGGGCATGGCGAACATCGCGCCGGGCGAGCTGGGGCCTTTCCCGAAGCTCAATCCGGAGTACGTGGTGCGGGCAAGGCCCGACCTGATCATGGGCCTGCAGCACGAACTGGCCACGATGGCGCGCCGGCCCGGCTGGGCTGCGCTGGCCGCCGTGCGCGAGCAGCACATGTGCGGCTTCGACCCGGCGCAGTACGATGTGCTCGTACGACCTGGTCCGCGCATCGGCGAGGCAGCGGCGCTGCTGGCCGACTGTCTGGCCAACCTGGACCCGCAACCTTGAACCTGCGCATGGCAAGCGCCTCGTGAATCCGGGCATGGCAAGCACCTTGTCCGCCGAGGCAGACCGCAACGACCTCGATACCCGGCGACGGCAACGGCTGGCCCGGCTGCTGGCGCTGGCAATCGTGCTCGGACTCGGCGCCGGCCTGGCCACCGGCTCGGCGGGGTTCTCGCCGGGCGCCCTCTGGGTCGATCTGCAAAGCGGCGACGCCGGGCTCATTGTCGGGCAGATCCGGGCGCCACGCACGCTGGGGGCGGCGCTGGTCGGAGCCCTGCTGGGCCTGTCGGGCGCGATCGCCCAGGGCTTGTTCCGCAATCCGCTGGCCGATCCCTACCTGCTGGGCAGTGCCGCCGGCGCCGGCCTGGGAGTCGTGCTGGTGCTGGCCGCAGCAAGCCTCGGTGGCGGTTTCATCAGCCTGTCGACGGCCGGCTGGCTGGCCCAGGCCGGCGGGGTCGGCGCCGCCTTCGCCGGCGCGCTGGCCGGCGTCGCACTGACCCTGACGCTCGCCCAGGGCGCCGTCCAGACCCTGCGGCTGCTGCTGGCCGGCATCGTGGTCGGGGTCGTGCTCGGCGCGGCCAGCGACCTGATCACGGTCGCCATCCCCGATGTGCTGCGCGGCAAACAGGCCTTCATGCTGGGCAGCACCAGCCTGCTGGGCTGGAACACGCTGGCTTCGCTGGCCGGCGGGCTGGCCCTGCTCGCCGTGCTGGCGCACCGTCACGCGCGCGCGCTGGACGCGCTCACCCTCGGCGAGGACAGCGCCGCGAGCCTGGGGCTGGACCTCGGCCGCCTGCGCCTGATGCTGGTCCTGATGCTGAGCCTGGGCACCGCCCTGGCCGTGGCCCAGGCCGGCCTGATCGCCTTCGTCGGGCTGGTCGCCCCCCATCTGGTGCGGCGCAATGCCCCGGGGCCGCACGGCTGGCTGCTGCTGGCCAGCGCCGGCATGGGCGCAGCGCTGCTGCTGACGGCCGACGTGCTCGCCCGGGCCCTGATCGCGCCGCAGGAACTGCCGGTCGGCGTCGTGACCGCCGTCCTGGGCGGCTGCTATCTGTTCTGGCTGCTCAGGCGGCGCCCGCTCTGATGTCAGCGATCTGCCCGACCCTGCAGGCCCGTGAGCTGCGCGTACGTCTCGGCGGCCACGAGGTGCTGGCCGACGTCAGTGTCACCCTCGGCAGCGGGTGGACCGCGCTGGTCGGCCCCAACGGCGCCGGCAAGTCGACCCTGCTGCGCGCGCTGGCCGGCTTGCAGCCGCTGGCCGGCGGCACCGTCCTGCTCGACGGGCAGACGCTCGCTCGCGTGCGCCCGGCCCGGCGCGCACGCCGTTTCGCCTGGCTGGCCCAGCAAGGGGAGATGAGCGGCGAGCTGACCGTGCGCGAAACGGTCGGACTCGGCCGCATCGCCCAGCTCGGGCTGATGGGCACGCCGAGCGCCGCCGACCACGCCGCCGTCGAGCGGGCCATGCGGCAGACCGGCTGCACCGCCTGGGCCGGGCGCCGGCTGCACGAGCTGTCGGGCGGCGAGCGCCAGCGCGTGCTGCTCGCCCGCGCCCTGGCCACCGAAGCGCCGCTGCTGCTGCTCGACGAACCGACCAGCCATCTGGATGCCCCGCACCAACTGGCCCTGGCCCGGCTGTTGCGCCGGCTGGTCCACGAACCCGGCCAGCCGCGGGCCGTGCTCAGCGTGCTGCACGATCTGCCGATCGCCCTGCAGGCCGACCGCCTGCTCGTGCTCGAACGCGGCCGCCTGCGGGCCGACGGTGCGCCGTCCGACCCGGCCGTCCTGGCCGCGCTGGTCTCGGTGTTCGAAGGCGCGATCCGGATCGATACACCGGCGCAGGGCGCTCCCCGCGTCACGCTGGCCTTCGACGAGGCCCCGGACCGGGAGCCGTGAATCCGCGGACCGAAGGCGATCGCGGGGCGCGCATCACGTCAGCATATTGCGCGATTCGCCGGGATTGACGACCATTGTGCTGCAGCCCTGCTGACGGGCTGGCGCCGACGCCGCCAGCGGCTGGACCGGACCCTGACCACGATGAGTCATGCCCTGAACGAGGACGACGCCCGTACGCTGGCCTCGCTGATCGAGGACCACCGCGCGATGCCCGGCGGCTTGCTGCCGCTGCTGCACCGCCTGCAGGATCAACTGGGCTACGTGCCCGACGGCGCGCTCTCGTCGCTGGCCCAGGCTTTCGGCCTGTCCCGGGCGGAAGTGCACGGCGTCGTCAGCTTCTATCACTTCTTCCGTACCTCGCCGCCCGCCCGCCACCTCGTGCAGGTCTGCCAGGCCGAAGCCTGCCAGGCCTGCGATGCCACGGCACTGATGACGCACGCCCACGCGCTACGCGACGCCGGCCCGGCCGGCGAGGTCGACGTCGAAGCCGTCTACTGCCTCGGTCTGTGTGCGTCGTCACCCGCCATCATGATCGACGGCCAGCCACACGGCCGCGTCACGCCGCAGGCCCTGAGCCGCCTGATGCAGGCGCTGGAGAAGGTGACTTGAGCCAGGCCGTCACCGTCTACGTGCCGCGCGATTCGGCCGCGCGCGCGGTCGGCGCCGACCAGGTCGCCCAGGCCATTGCCGCCACTGCGCGATCGCGTGGCCTCGAACTGCGCATCGTGCGCAACGGCTCGCGCGGGCTCTTCTGGCTGGAGCCGCTGGTGGAGGTGATCACGCCCGAGGCCCGTGTGGCCTATGGCCCGGTTTGCGCTGACGACGTGCCCGCCCTGTTCGACGCCGGCTTTCTCTGCGGCCATCCCCACCCGCTGGGTCACGGCCCCACCGAACAGATTCCGTACCTGGCCGCCCAGCAGCGCCTGACCTTCCAGCGGGTGGGCGTCACCGACCCGCTCTGCCTGGCCGACTACCAGGCTCACGGCGGCTGGCAGGGCCTGAACCGCGCACTGGCAATGAGCAGCGACGCCGTCGTCGACGAGATCACGCGCTCCGGCCTGCGCGGGCGCGGCGGTGCAGCCTTTCCGGCCGGGATCAAATGGCGCACCGTCCAGCAGGCGCAGGCGGCACGGAAGTACGTCGTCTGCAATGCCGACGAGGGCGATTCGGGCACCTTCTCCGACCGCATGATCATGGAGGGCGACCCCTACGCGCTGATCGAGGGCATGACGATCAGCGCCCTGGCGGTGGGCGCCCACCAGGGCTATGTCTACGTGCGGGCCGAGTACCCGCAAGCCATCGCCGTGCTCGAAGAGGCCATCGCCCGGGCAACCGGCGCGGGCTGGCTCGGCGCCGATGTGGCCGGCTCGGGCCGGCCGTTCCGGCTGGCCGTGCGCAAGGCCGCCGGCGCCTACATCTGCGGCGAGGAAACAGCCATGCTCGAAAGCCTGGAAGGCCGGCGCGGCATGGTCCGGCCCAAGCCGCCCCTGCCCGCGCTGCAGGGCCTGTTCGGGCAACCGACGGTGGTCAACAACGTCATCACCCTGGCCACCGTGCCCGTCATCCTGGCACGGGGCGCCGGGTTCTACCGGGACTTCGGGGTCGGCCGCTCGCAGGGCACCCTGCCGTTCCAGCTGGGCGGCAACGTCCGGCGGGGCGGCCTGGTCGAAATGGCCTTCGGCCTGAGCCTGCGCGAGCTGCTCGAGGACTTCGGCGGCGGCACGCGCAGCGGCCGCCCGATCAAGGCCGTCCAGGTCGGCGGCCCGCTGGGCGCCTACGTGCCCGAGCATCGATGGGACACCCCGCTGGACTACGAGGCTTATGCAGCCATGGGCGCAATGCTCGGGCACGGCGGTGTGGTGGTCCACGACGATCGTGCCGACCTGCGCCAACTGGCCCGCTACGCGATGGCCTTCTGCGCGCTCGAAAGCTGCGGCAAGTGCACGCCCTGCCGGATCGGCAGCACGCGGGGCGTGGAAGTGATCGACCGCATCGCCGCGACCACCGGCGAGCGCCGCGAACGACAACTGCAGTTGCTGCACGAGCTGTGCGACACCATGGTGCACGGCAGCCTGTGCGCGCTGGGGGGCATGACACCGTATCCGGTGCTGTCGGCCCTCGAGCATTACCCGCAGGATTTCGGCCTCGCAGCCGGCGGGCCGCAACGACCCCGGGGAGAACGGCATGAGGCAGTCTGACAGCGACTTCGGCACCCCGCCGCGCACCAGCGACACCACGATCCGCCTCACCGTGGACGGCTGCCAGGTAACCGTTCCCGAGGGCACGTCGGTCATGCGGGCAGCCGCCGAAGCCGGCACCCGGGTACCCAGGTTGTGCGCCACCGATTCGCTCGAAGCCTTCGGCTCGTGCCGGCTGTGCCTGGTCGAGATCGACGGCCGGCGCGGCTATCCGGCCAGTTGCACCACGCCGGCCGAGCAAGGCATGGTGGTTCGGACGCAGACGCCGAAGCTGCAGACACTGCGCCGCAACGTGATGGAGCTGTACATCAGCGACCACCCGCTCGACTGCCTGACCTGCAGCGCCAACGGCAACTGCGAGCTGCAGACCCAGGCCGGCGTGGTCGGCCTGCGCAACGTGCGCTACGGCGTCGGCGGAGAATCGCTCGACGGCGTGGCGGGCAGCCACCACTGCGACGCAACGGCCGATACCTCCAACCCCTACTTCAGCTTCGACCCGGCCCGTTGCATCGTCTGCAGCCGCTGCGTGCGCGCCTGCGACGAGGTCCAGGGCAGCTTCGCACTGACCATCGCGGGGCGCGGCTTCGACAGCGTCGTCTCGCCCGGCGGGCACGCCTTCATGGACAGCGAATGCGTCAGCTGCGGCGCCTGCGTACAGGCGTGCCCGACCGCGTCGCTGATGGAAAACACCGTCATCGAGATCGGCCAGCCCGAGCACAGCGTCATCACCACCTGCGCCTACTGCGGCGTCGGTTGCGGCTTCAAGGCCGAGATGAAGGGCAACACCGTGGTGCGCATGGTGCCGTGGAAGGACGGCAAAGCCAACGAGGGCCATTCCTGCGTCAAGGGACGCTTCGCCTGGGCCTATGCCACCCACCAGGACCGCATCACCCGGCCAATGATCCGGGCCCGGATCAGCGACCCCTGGCGGGAGGTCAGCTGGGACGAGGCCATCGCCTACGCCGCTGGCGAGTTCCGGCGCCTCCAGGCCGAATACGGCCAGGATGCGATCGGCGGCCTCACCTCCAGCCGCTGCACCAACGAGGAGACCTATCTGGTCCAGAAGCTGGTGCGCGCCGCCTTCGGCAACAACAATGTCGACACCTGCGCCCGCGTGTGCCACTCGCCCACCGGCTACGGTCTGGGCCAGACCTTCGGCACCTCGGCCGGCACCCAGACCTTTGCCAGCGTGGCGCAGGCCGACGTGATCATGGTCATCGGCGCCAATCCCAGCGATGCCCACCCGGTGTTCGCGTCGCGGATGAAGCGGCGCATCCGCGAAGGCGCCCAGCTGATCGTCGTCGATCCGCGCCGCATCGAACTGGTCGATTCACCTCACGTCAGGGCCAGCCACCACCTGGCGCTGCGGCCCGGCACCAACGTTGCGCTGATCACCGCGATGGCCCATGTGGTCGTGACCGAAGGGTTGGTCGACGAAGCCTATGTGGCCGAGCGCTGCGAGCCCGACAGCTTCGCGGCCTGGCGCAGCTTCGTCGCCCTGCCCGAAAACTCGCCCGAAGCCTTCGAGCGCGTCACCGGCGTGCCCGCAGCGGCAGTCCGCGAGGCCGCCCAGCTCTATGCCCGCGGCCCCAACTCGGCCATCTACTACGGCCTGGGAGTCACCGAACACGCCCAGGGCTCCACCATGGTCATCGGCATCGCCAACCTGGCCATGGCCTGCGGCATGGTGGGCCGCGAAGGGGTGGGTGTGAATCCGCTGCGCGGCCAGAACAACGTGCAGGGCAGCTGCGACATGGGCAGCTTCCCGCATGAGCTGCCCGGCTACCGGCACGTCGCCGACACCACGGTCCGCAGCCAGTTCGAAGCCGCCTGGGGCGTCGAACTCGACCCGGAACCCGGCCTGCGCATCCCGAACATGTTCGACGCGGCGCTGGCCGGCAGCTTCAAGGGCCTGTACTGCCAGGGCGAGGACATCGCGCAGAGCGACCCCAACATCCAGCATGTGGCGGCGGCCCTGCAGGCCATGGAATGCATCGTCGTGCAGGACATCTTCCTGAACGAGACCGCCAAGTACGCGCATGTGCTGCTGCCCGGCAGCAGCTTCCTGGAAAAGGACGGCACCTTTACCAACGCCGAGCGCCGCATCAGCCGGGTGCGCCAGGTGATGCCGCCGCTGGCCGGCCTGGCCGACTGGCAGGTAACGGCAAAACTGGCCTCGGCGCTCGGCCATCCGATGCACTACGAGAGCCCGGCGCAGATCATGGACGAGATCGCCGCACTGACGCCCAGCTTCGCCGGGGTGAGCTACGAGAAGCTCGACCGGCTGGGCAGCGTCCAGTGGCCCTGCAACGCCGACACCGCCGAAGCCGGCACGGCCACCATGCACGTCGGCCGCTTCGTCAGGGGACGCGGACGCTTCTTCAACACCCGCTACGTACCCAGCGACGAGAAGGTGACGCGCCGCTACCCGCTGCTGCTGACCACCGGCCGCACGCTGACCCAGTACAACGTCGGCGCCCAGACCCGGCGCACGCCCAACAGCCTGTGGTTCGACGAGGACAGGCTCGACATCCACCCGCACGACGCTCAGGAGCGGGGCATCCGCGACCGCGACTGGGTCGGCGTGAGCAGCCGTGCCGGCCAGACCGTGCTGCGCGCCCGGATCACCGACCGCATGCAGCCCGGCGTCGTCTGGACCACCTTCCACTTCCCCGAGTCGGGGGCCAACGTCATCACCACCGACAGCTCCGACTGGGCGACCAACTGCCCCGAGTACAAGGTCACCGCAGTGCAGATCACCCGGGTCGCCCAGCCCTCGGCCTGGCAGCAGCGCTTCGCCGAGTTCGACCGCGAGCAGCAGGCGCTGCTGAGCCAGGCGCGCGAGCCGGCGCGCAGCCGGCCATGATGGTGAGCGCAGCCGCCGGGGTTCAGGCCCAGAGCCAGACCCAGGTTCAGATTCAGGCCCGGGCCGGCGCCTGGCGCGAGGCCCGGGTTACCGACGCGACCGGCCGGTCGCGCGACGACTGGCTGGCCGAAGAAGTGCCCGTGGCCGTGGCCCTCAACGACACCTCGCACGCGGTGATGATGTGC
>JBAYOD010000108.1:0-10263 GCA_041678445.1 Burkholderiaceae bacterium
GGGCGCGGATGCCGTACTGGTCTTCGGGATGCTGGGACAGCACGATTGCGCGAGCCGTGTTGCCGGTGACGGCCAGTGCCTCGAGAATCTCCAGGCCGTTGCGTCCGGGCAGGTTCACGTCGAGCATGATGACGTCGCACTGCAGGTCGCGCAGCAGTGCGCGCAGTTCACCGTAGCTGCCCGCCTCGCCGACCACTTCGATGTCGACGGTCTCGCACAGCGTCTCGCGCAGGCCGCGCCGGATCAGCGCGTGATCGTCGACGAGCACGAAGCGGATCATGGCTGCGCTCCGAGGGGGCAGACATCGGCGGCCGGGGCGAGGGGGGGCGTACCCAGCGGCAGCGACAGCAGCAGGCAGCTGCCGCGGGCGAGTGGCGAGAGGTCGATCCAGCCGCCGGCGCGCCGCGCCCGCTCGGCCAGGCCGCGCAGGCCGAAGGAGCCCGATCTGACCAGGTCTTCGGGCTGGTGCCCGATGCCGTCGTCGATGATCTCGAGCGACAACTGCTGGTCGTCGACGACCAGTCCGACCGATACCGATTGCGCCTGCGCATGCTTGCCGATGTTGACCAGCGCTTCTTGCAAGGTCCGGTAGATGGCCATTGCGGCTTCCTCGGCCAGATCGAGTGCGTCGACGTTGCAACTGAAGTCGGTGGCCAGGCCGGTGCGACGCCGGAAGTCGTCGATCAGCCATTGCAGTGCGGGCAGCAAGCCGGTGTCGAGGACGGGAGGGCGCAGATTGCGCTGGATGCGCTGAGCACTCTGCATGACCTGGGTCAGTGTGGCCGCGGCGGTCCGCGCACGCGTTGCGCTGGCGCTGTCGCCGTGGCGTTCGATCCAGGAGAGGTCGAAGCGCAGCGCGGTCAGCGTGCCGCCGATGTCATCGTGGATTTCACGTGCGATGGCCGTGCGCTCCTCGCTCACCACGGCGTCGAGGTGGGCGAGCAGCAGCTGCAGCTGGCGTTCGGAAGCCGCCAGCGCCTGGACGGCCCGCTCATGATCGCGCCGTGTCTGGGCGATCGACAGGGCATTGAGCAGAGCCGGTGCGAGCCGTGCCAGGCGGCCCTTGACGAGGCAGTCGTCGGCGCCCGCGCGCATCGCTGCCACAGCGCTCTCCTCGCCGAGCCGGGCCGAAACGATGATGAAGGGCAGATGGCGATCGGTCTGGCGCACCAGGCGCAAGGCCTCGATGCTGCCCAGGTCGGGCAGCGCGTGCTCGCAGAGGACTGCATCCCAGGCCTGCTGCGCCAGCGCCTGCTGCAGTTGCGGACGGTTCTCGACGCGGTGCGCGCTGACCGCCATCTGTTCCTGCTCCAGGCTGGCGACCAGGATCTCGAAGTCCAGCCAGGAATCGTCTGCGACGAGCAGCCGCGTGGCGCGCAGGTCCTGCTCGGAACCGACAGCTTCTGCCAGCACGTTCGGATATGGGTTGTTCTGAAGAGAGAAACGGGCGCCGACCCGCGAGGGCTCGGACCCGGCGATGCGCGATTCTACGGCTTTTTGCCATTTTGTTGATCGTTTTGATCCTTGAACGATCAGAATCCGGTGGGCTGGCCGGCCCGCCGGCAACGCCGATCGGCAACCAAGGGGCGGTTGAGCGAACCGGATCAGATCATCAGCGCGGTGATCAGGCGCTCGATCAGCAGCTCGAAAGGCTGGGCCATCAGGGGCAGGCCGAGTGTCAGCAGCACCAGGCCGGCGCCGATCGTGACCGGAAAGCCGATCGCGAAGATGTTCAGCTGCGGGGCGATGCGCGAGATGATGCCCAGCCCGAGGTTGACGAACAGCAGCAGCGCCATGATCGGCAACGCGATCACGACGCCCAGCTCGAACAGGCCTGCGCCCAGGGCGGCCGGTTGCATCCGGCCCAGCCAGTCGGCCAGCGCCGTGGCGGGCGGGATCACGGTGAAGCTCTTGACGGCGGCCAGCACCAGCAGCACCGGCCCGTTGATGGCCACGAAGGCGGCCAGCGACAGCGTGTTCAGCAGTCGGCTGACCGCGTTGAGCTGGCCGCTGTCGGGGTCGAAGAACCCTGCAAAGGACAAACCCATCTGCAAGCCGATCGTTTCACCGGCGACCTCCACGGCGGCCAGGATGGCGCGCGCGACGAAGCCGATCGCGAAGCCGATCAAGGCTTCGCTCGCCACGGCCAGCAGGCCGCTGGCCGCGGCGAGGTCGGCAGCCGGTACCGTCGGGACCAGCGGAGCGGTCAGGGCAGCCAGCAGCATCGACACGGCAACCCGGACCCGGACCGGTACGGCTCGCTGCGACAGGATCGGGGCACTGGTGAAGATCCCGAGGATCCGGAAGAACGGCAGCAGGAAGCCGCTCAGCATGGCCATCAGCTGCGCTTCGCCGACCTCGATCACCCTAATGGCCCATCACGGCAGCGGGGATGCCGGTGAGCACGCGCTGCAGGTAGTCGACCAGCAGGGCGAGGATCCAGGGGCCGGCCAGCATCAGGGTGGCGGCGATCGCCACCAGTTTGGGCAGGAAGGACAGGGTCGCTTCGTTGATCTGCGTGAGGGCCTGCAGGACGCTGACCAGCAGGCCGACGGCCAGTGCGACCAGCAGGATCGGTGCGGCAGCGGCCAGCAGCGTCTCCAGCCCCTGGCGCCCGAAGGTCAGGACGGATTCCGGTGTCATGGGCGGCCCGCTACCCGAAGCTCGATACCAGCGAACCGACCAGCAGGTTCCAGCCGTCGGCCAGCACGAACAGGATCAGCTTGAAGGGCAGGGCGACGAGCACGGGTGAGAGCATCATCATCCCCATCGACATCAGGACGCTGGCCACGATCAGATCGATCAGCAGAAAGGGCACGAAGACCATGAAGCCGATCTGGAAGGCGGTCTTCAGCTCGCTGATCACGAAGGCCGGGATCAGCACCCGCATCGGTACTTCGCTGGCCGAAGTCTGTGACTCGGCCTGGGCGATCCGGGCGAACAGGGCGACATCGCTCTCGCGGGTCTGGTGCATCATGAACTCGCGCAACGGGGCGCTGCCGTTGGCCAATGCCTGGTCGAGGTCGATCCGCTGCTCGGAGAACGGCTGGTAGGCGGTCTCGTGGATCCGGTCCAGGGTCGGTCCCATCACGAACAGGGTCAGGAACAGGGCCATGCCGACGATTACCTGATTGGGCGGGCTGGCCTGCAGGCCCAGCGCCTGGCGGACCAGCGACAGGACGATGACGATCCGGGTGAAAGCCGTCATCAGCAGCAGCACGGCGGGCAGGAAGGACAGCGCCGAAAAGATCAGCAGGGTCTGGACCGGCACCGAATAGGTGGTCGTGTCGCCGGCCGTGTTCGCCGTCAGGCTGAGCAGACTCTGAGCCTGGACACCGACCGGCACCAGCGCAGCCAGGACAGGGGCCAGCACAGCCAGCGCGGTGGCCAGCGCAGCGCTGCCGGGCAGCCGGCACCGCATGCGGTGGGCGATTGGCCCGGGTTCAGCCATCGGTCCGACTTCAGCCATTTCTCGACATGCTCTTCTTGAGGAGGTCGACGAAGCGGGCCGTGCCCACTGTGGCGGGCAAGCTGCCGGGGACGGCGCCAGCCGTATCGGGCGCCTGGTCGAGTTCGGCCAGCAGTGTGATGGTCTGCGGCGTGACGCCGACCACCAGCCACTTCCGGTCGGCGCGCACGATCGCGATTCGTTCGCGGGTGCCCACGGCGACGGCGCCGACCACGTCGAGCGAGGCGCCGGCGCCGATGCGCAGCGCCTGGCTGCGTCGCAGCAACCAGGCCGATGCGGGGATCGCCGCCAGGATCAGGACGAAGATCAGCAGCGACGACCAGAGTGGTTGCATCGGCTCAGCCCCGGTTCAGTCGCCGCACCCGCTCGGAGGGCGTGACGATGTCGGTCAGCCGGATGCCGAACTTGTCGTTGACCACGACGACTTCGCCCTGCGCGATCAGGCAGCCATTGACGAGAACGTCCATCGGTTCGCCGGCCAGCGCGTCGAGTTCGATCACCGAGCCCTGTGCCAGCTGCAGGATCTGCTTGATCGGGATGCGTTTGCGGCCGAGCTCGACGGTGAGCCGGACCGGGATGTCGAGAATCAGATCGATGTCGTTGCGGGCCTCGCCGGTGCGCCCCGACAGGGTCGGGAACAACTGGGCAGCGCTGTCGGTGTCGCTGCCTTCGGCTGCCTGCCATTCGCTCGTGTCGATCGGCGCGGCGGTCGTGTCATCGGTTGTCATCGGAAGCTCCGTTCGGGCGATCCTGTCCGCCAGTGAGGAAGGATTCGAGTTTCAGTGCGCGTCGCCCCCCCGAGATGCCGTACTGGCAGTCGAGCAGCGGCACGCCATCGACGCGTGCAGTCAGCGTGCGATCGAGGTCGAGTTCGATGAAGTCACCGGCTTCGAGCGAGACGAGATCGGCGACCGTGGCATAGGCATGGCCGAGGTCGGCGACCAGCAGGACCTCGACCGATTCGATCTGTCGCGACAGCCTGGCCGACCAGCCGGTGTCGGCCGCCGGATCGGTGCCGGGCTGAGCGGTGGTCAGTGTGTCCAGGATCGGTTCGAGCGCAGCGCAGGGCAGGCACAGCCAGAGTGCGCCGCCGGACTCACCGATCGTCAGTTCGAAGCGCGTCCAGACTACGTTCTGCTCAGGGGGCACGATGCTCGCGTGACGCAGGTGGATCTCGGAGCGCAGGTATCCGGGTCGCAGTGGATGGACATCCTGCCAGGCCTTCCGGTATTCGTCGCAGACCAGTTCGACCACGCGCTCGATGATGCGCTGCTCGGTTGCCGAGAATTCCCGGTTCCCGTCCGACCTCTGCCGGCTGCCGTTGCCGCCGAACATGGTGTCGACGATGGCCGAAACGAGCCGGGGTTCGCAGATCAGCAGGCCGGTGCCGCGCAACGGGCGCAGTTGCAGGAGGTTGACGTTGGCCGGCATGCTGACGGCGTTCATGAAGTCGGCGAAAGCTTCGACCGTGAGCGGGCCGACCGTGATGACGGGGTCGCGCCGGATCAGTTTCGCCAGGCCCGCGCGAAGCGTGCGCGCGAAGCGCTCATGGATCAGCTCGAGCGCCGGCAGGTGCTCGTGCTTCGCCTGGGCCTGGCGGCCCAGTTCGACGTCGCGGACCTTGCCCGGCGCGCTGACGGCACGTTGCGGCGCCGGACCATCGACGCGTTCGAGCAGGGCGTCGACTTCTTCCTGCGTCAGGAATCGACTGCTCATCGTCACTGGATGATGAAGTGCGAGAAATGAACGGCCTGGATCGGATGCGGGCGCGTGCGCTGCATCTGAATCTGCATCTGGCGCTGCACCCCGAACTCGTTCTCGGTGGCCTCGCTGCTGCCGGCCGGCGGAGCCTGCCAGCCGAGGTGCTGGCCGGTGAGTTCAGCGATCCGGCGGGCGAGCTTCTGCTTGCCGGCCACCGTCAGCAGTTCCCTGGAATGGCTGTCCGACAGCAGCAACAGAATGGAATTGCGCACGGCGGGCATCTGCGCCTTGAGGGCGTTTTCCACCTGGGCATTCAGCGTTTCGAGCGTGACGCCGACCTGGGCCAGGCGTTCGCCCCCGGGGTCGGCGAGGTTTACGGTGAACTGTTCGAGCGGAACGAAGATCGGCGCAGGCCGGTTGCGAAGCGGCTGGGTGTCGAGCAGGTCGTCGCCATCGTGCGACGGGCGGTTCAGCATCCAGGCGGCTGCGCCGGCGCCCAGCAGCAGGAGCAGCAGCAGTCCCAGGCCGGCGATCAGGAGCGTGCGGCGCGCGGGCGCCGCGGGAACGCTTGGGTTGCTGGGAGTGCTCGACATTGGTCTTCCTGCCTGGGTTGGGCACCACGCCACGGGTTGGATGCAGGATGATTCTCGGGTGCCCGGGCGGCGCTTGGTCCGCCGATAAGCGCCGCGACGCTCCGGCTATTCGGGCGAATATCCTCAGGCGTACAGATCGAGCAGGCCACGCGCGGCCAGCCGGGCAGGGCGCGGCCCGGCGGCCGGATCGACGGCGTCTGCCGCGGTCGGGTCGCCGCCACCGCCTCGATCGTCATGGCGCCCGGAGGGTGTGCGGCCCGGATCGCGATCCGGCTGGCCGTGCCGAGCCGGATGGTCGGAGACACTGGCGCCGTCGAGTTGCAGGCTGTGTGCGGCCAGCATGTCGGCAAGGATGGGCAGCGAGCGCTCGATGGCCTGGCGGGTCTCGGGATGTGCCGCGGCGAAGGCGATCCGGGCCGATTCACCGTTCAGCGACAGTTCGATCCTGATCGGCCCCATGGTCTCTGTCTCCGTCGCTCGAACCGGAGGCGGCCGAGCGCCTGAAGGCGTCGCTGGTGCGCCGGCTCGACGGCCCCCAGGCGGCCTTCGTCGACCGGATGTGGTCGCATGCCCTGGCCGCGCAACGCGCGAGTGGGGTACCGGCGGCCTTTGTGGTCGGGCAGGCGGCGCTCGAATCGGGCTGGGGGCGGCACGAGATCCGGCACCCGGACGGGCGCAGTGCCCACAATCTGTTCGGTATCAAGGCGACCGGAGGCTGGCAGGGTGCGACGGTCGAGGTGCCGACGACCGAGTACGTCGACGGCAAGCCGCAGCGCGTGGTCGAGCGCTTCCGGGCCTACGGTTCGTACGCCGAGGCCTTCCGCGACTGGGCCGGCCTGATGTCGAAGAGCCCTCGTTATCGCGATGTGGTGCGCGCCGATCAGTCGGTGGAGGGCTTCGCCCAGGGCATGCAGCGGGCCGGCTATGCGACGGACCCGCGCTACGGCAGCAAGCTCGAAAGCACGATCAACCAGACGCTGCTGCTCAAGCGGCTCGTCATCTGACTCCGGGAGAACGGCGATGGCGGGACTGCTGAGTGTCGGCCAGAGCGCGCTGCTGGCCGCTTATGCGCAACTGCAGACGACCGGTCACAACATCGCCAATGCGAACACGCCGGGCTACAGCCGGCAGGAAGCCGTTTTCGCGACCGCGCCCAGCCACTACACCGGCGGCGGCTTCCTGGGGTCCGGTGTCGACCTGGTGACCGTGCAGCGCCGCTACGACCAGTTCCTGTCCGGCGAGCTGTCGCTGCAGACGGCGGCCGCCGCCGCAGCCGGCACGCGCGCCGAGATGCTGGGTCGCGTCGACAGCCTGCTGGCCGATACCGACAATGGCCTGGGCGCGGTCTTCGACGAATTCAACGCTGCGCTGGCCGATCTGGCCAACCGCCCGTTCGATCCGAGTGCGCGCCAGGCTGTGCTGATGCGCGCCGACACGCTGGCGCACCGGCTGAGCAGCCTGGACGGGCAACTGCGCCAGCTCGGCGCCGAAGCCGATCAGCGCATCGCCCAGTCGACCGGCACGGTCAACCGCTTGCTCGGCGGCATCGCGCAGCTCAACGAGCGGATCGCCCAGGCGAGCGCCAGCGGCCATACGCCCAATGGCCTGCTCGACGAGCGCGATGCGATGCTGGTAGAGCTCAACGGTCATCTGAAGGCGAATGCCCATACGCAGGCCGATGGCACGATCACCGTCTTTGCCGCCAGCGGCGAGGGCCTGGTGGTCGGCAACCGCGCCGCCCGGCTGGTATCGGAGCCCGATCCGGCCGACAACACCCGCCAGCGGGTCGTGCTGGAATTCGGTGCAACGCGCCTGCCGATGAGCGCGGGTGCGCTGGGTGGCGGCTCGATCGCCGGCCTGCTGCAGTTTCGCGACAACGACCTGCAGGCAGCCCGTGCCCGGTTGGGCCAGATGGCCGCGGGCCTGGCCGGTGCCTTCAATGCGCAACAGGCTGCCGGCGTCGACGCCCAGGGAGCCCCCGGCCAGCCGATGTTCGCGCTCGGGCGGCCTGAGGTGCTGGCGGCCTCCGGCAACGGTGGCAGTGCGGCAATCGCGGTGAAGGTGATCGATGGCATGGCGGTTGCGGCCAGCGACTACTCGCTTGCCTACGATGGCAGCGTTTACACGGTGACGCGTCTGTCCGACGGGGTCTCGTGGCAGCACGCCGGACTGGGCCAGACGGTCGGCGGCGCAAGCGTCGGCCTGCGGGTCGACGGCCTGGAGTTCGAGTTGCTGGCCGGTGTACCGGCGGCGGGTGACCGCTTCACCATCCGCAGAGCCACGGCGCTGGCCGCCGGCATGGCGAACCTGCTGTCCGCGGACAGCCAGCTGGCCAGCGGCCAGGCGATGAGCGCCGCGCGCGATGCGGACAACGCCGGCGACCTGTCCGTTGCCGGCTTCGAGATCGTCGATCCGCACGCCCCCGGCCTGCGGGTGCCGGTCGTGCTCAGCTACAACGGCAGCGGCTTCGACGTGGCCGTGGGCACGCCGCCGGTCGCGGCCGGCACGCTGGCCTGGACGCCGGGAGAGACTGTCGAGTACCAGGGCTGGAAGCTGTCGCTCACGGGCACGCCGCAGCCGGGAGACAGCGTCGCCGTCACCGAAATCAGCGGACCGGCCCACGACAACCGCAATGCGCGCGCGATGCTGGCTCTCGCCGACCGGACTATCGTAGGTGGCGCGGCCACTTTCGGTGACGCCTTCGCCGGGCTGCTGGTCGATGCCGGCACCCGGGTTGCCGCGGCCAGTGCGGCCGAAGCGGTGGCACAACGTCTGCTCGGGGACGCCCAGGCCGCCCAGGCCGCGCATTCCGGCGTCAATCTCGATGAGGAGGCCGCGAGGCTGATGCAGTATCAGCAGATGTACCAGGCCGCGGCCCGGGTGATCCAGGCCGCCCAGTCGATGTTCGACGCCCTGCTCGGCGCCACGGCGCGTTGAGCCTGACACACAGCGACGCCTGCCCATCATGCTCCGACCGTTTCCTGGACGAACCTCGCAATGAACCGGATTCCCACGCTGTACGGGCTCGAGCGCAGCCTGGACGCCATGAACGATCGGCGCGCGTCGCTGGCGCGCATCCAGGAGCAGCTGTCGAGCGGGCGGCGGGTGAACTCGCCGGGCGACGATCCGCTGGCCAGTGCCCAGGCCGAGCGTACCCGCTCGCAACTGGCGCGGATGCAGATCGAACGGCGGATGATGGATTTTGCGCGCCACCAGCTGGCCCAGGCCGACAGCGTGATGGGCCAGATCGGCGACACCCTGCAGCAGGCGCGCGAACAGCTGGTGGCTGCCGGCAACGGCGCGCTGAATGCGACCGACCGGGCGATGTTCGCGGAACAGCTGCGCGGCATGCGTGACGAGCTGCTGGCCCTCGCCAATCGGCGCGACGGCACCGGAGCCTGGCTGTTCGGCGGGCAAGGCGCCAGCCTGGCCCCCTTCCTGGCCGATGGCACGCCGGCGCCCGAACTGCTGGCCGGCGAGCAGTCGACCGGCGCCGAACGCAGCTTCACGATCAGCCAGGACGCCCGGGCGATCTTCGCCGAAGGTGTCGCTGGTGCCGCACAGAGCCTGTTCACGGTCCTCGACGATGCCATCGCCCTGCTCGCCGATTCCGCGCTCACCGGCGACGCGCTGGTGAGCGGCCTGGCCACCGCCACCACCGGTATCGATGCGGCCCACGACCGGCTGCTTCTCGGGCGCACGCGCGCCGGTGAGCAACTGCGTGCGCTGGAGGCGCGCGAACGCCTGCTCGACAGTGGTGAGCTCGAAGCGCAGGGCAGGCTGTCGTCACTCATCGATGTGGACTACGCTGCCGCGATCTCGCAGCTCCAGAATGACCAGACGGCGTTCGAGGCCGCTCTGACCACCTACTCGCGGATCGCGCGGCTGTCGCTGTTCGACTACCTGTGATGCGCTTCTCCGAGGGCCGCTGACCGGGCCCGGGTTCTGCTGTCCGGCCGAGCGAGTAGAATTCCGGCCATGACGCAGAATCCGGCGATGACGCAGGACGCACTGAAGCACGCGGTGGCGCAGGCTGCCCTCGACGAGCTCGTCGCGGGCGCGGTGGTCGGCGTGGGCAGTGGCTCGACCGTGGCCTGCTTCATTGCAGCGCTGGCGGACCGGCGCGACCGGGTCGCCGGGGCCGTGGCCGGCTCGGAGCGCAGCGATGCGCTGTTGCGTGAAGCCGGAATTCCGGTGCTCGACCTCAACGAGGTCCTGGCGGCCGGTACGCCGCTGCCGGTCTATGTCGATGGCGCCGACGAGATCGACGGCGCGCTGCGGATGATCAAGGGCGGGGGCGGGGCGCTGACGCGCGAGAAGATCGTTGCGGCGGCCAGCCAGCGTTTCGTCTGCATCGTCGACCAGTCCAAGCGGGTGACGCAGCTGGGCAGCTTTCCCCTGCCGATCGAGGTGATTCCGATGGCGCGTGAGCTGGTGGCCGGGCGCCTGCGCCGGCTCGGTGGCCGGCCGGCCGAGCGGGCCGGTTTCGTCACCGACAAC
>JBAYOD010000109.1:0-10228 GCA_041678445.1 Burkholderiaceae bacterium
ACTCTGCTTTGACATTATGACTGTAATGTCATTACAGATGTAATGTCAATCGACGTGCCCCGGGGTGCACCCGGGATCAGGCACCAGGATGACGGCGCTCAGAAATGCATCCCGACCGCGCCGCGCGATCCGCTGCGGGATCGGCATCTCCAGGTCGTGGGAGATGTCGCGCCGGCCGCAGGTCAGCAGCGCCAGGCCCGGCTCGGGCACCGACTGGACCATGGTCCAGACTTCGAGTGCCGGGCGCAGCGAACCGTCGAGCCCTTCGCGCTGCTCGACCAGTTTCAGATAGCGCGCATAGTTGCCATGATCGTGCGTGACATAGCAGCCTGAGCGCAGCACCCCCTGCACCGGCCGCGACAGACCCTGGGCGAGCAGCAGCGGCACGACCAGATCGAACACCGCCGAGCCGCCCGCCGTGAACAGCAGGGTCTCGCCGTCGGCCCACAACCCGCGCGCATCACAGGCCTTCGCGGCTTCGATCGTCCGTTGCACCAGGTCCGCGATCGCACGGCTGTCGTGCGGACTGTCGCAGCGGGCGGCAAGGCCCTCATAGCATTCGATGCCGCCCAGGCGCACGCAAGCCGACGCGGCAATCGCCTGCGCGAGCGCCAGCGCCTCGTCGTGGCTGCGGCAACCCGTCCGTTGGCCCGGAATGCCGATCTCGAGCAGGACATCGAACGCCCGCGCGCTGCCACGTTTTCCCGCCCAGGCCTCGATCAACGCGAGCTGATCGAGCGAATCGACCAGAAACCACAGCCGCAGGTCTGTGTGGCGCGACAGCAAGCTGTCGAGCGCATCGAAATCGACATCGCAGACCACCTGGTTGGCAATGATGATGCGACGCGCCCCGGCCGCCACGCCAACCGCAGCCTGATGCACGGTGGCAAAGGTCAGGCCCCAGGCACCGGCGGCCAGTTGCAGCGTAAACAGCTCGGGCGACATCGTCGTCTTGCCGTGCGGGGCAAGCGCCACCCCCTTGCGGCGCGCGAAATCCTGCATCCAGGCCAGATTGTGATTCAGGGCCGGACGGTTCAGCACGGCAAGCGGCAGCGGCAGATCACCGGCCAGCACGTTCCAGCCGCGTCGGGCGATCTCCGAGGCCCGGCACGGCGCAGCGGTGAACGGGAAACCCTTGTATGAGGAATCGAGCAGAAGTTCCATGGCGTGCGTCGCGGGTCAGACTCGACGGCCAGGGGCATTCACACCCTTCTCCGCCTTGATGTAAGCGGACAACTCGTCGAAATCCCTGATCACGATCCGCAGCTTCTGCCGGCTGATCAGACCGATCTCCTCGAACTCGCGCAGTTTCTGGGACACCCATGGGCGACCGACCCCAACGATCTTGGCAAGCTCTTCCTGGGACACGCCGCTCACTACAGCAGGCTTGGCCAGGTCGTCAGACGACCGCTGAGCCAGAGAAGCGATCGCCGTGGCCAGCCTGACGGACGCCGGATTGCCGGCCATGTAGGCACGCTGATTGAAACTTTCGACGACCGTCATCGCCAGCAGCTTGGCCACATTCAGGCCGAACTGAGGAACAATCCGCATGCAGTCGACCAACTCGTCCCGATGGATGCTCGACACGGTGGCTGTCCCGACGGTCGCCGCTGAAACATTGTGGGGCGCATCGAGCACCACGGTTGACAGTCCGACCGTACTGCCCCCGGAGCAGATTCCGATGACATGCTCGTCGCCATTGCTGGCCACCTGGGAAACGCTGACTCTGCCCTGTTCAACGATAAACAAGCGACTGCTGGGGCTACCCTGGACAAACAGAGGCGCTTTGGCCGGAAGGCTTGCCGTGCGCATCCTGGAAAGGATGACCTGTCTGTCACCTTCGCTCAGATCCTGCAAGCCGATGCCCCACTTCGGGCTCAGGGTCGATCCACCATCCATGCCGGCCAGTATCCACTGCACGTGCCGGATGTCAATCGGCCGACTGCCGTACGACAGCCGGCCGCGAGACGGGTCACCATGAGCCAGACATCACCGGGGGAGGCAGACCACCGCCTCGATCTCCACCACCATGTCAGGATGAACCAGGCTGCGTACCTCAACAGCGGTCGCCGCAGGCCGTCCGACGAAGTAGCGGGCCCGTATGTCGCGCGTCGTGTCGTTGTACGCCTTGACGTCGGTTGCAAAGATCGTGTACTTCACGACGTTCTCCCAGTTCGCGCCTGCCGCTTGCAGGATCTCCCCGAGTATTCCAAATACGTGCTCGACCTGCTTGCGCATGTCACCGGGAGCGAAAACCTTGCCGTGCTCGTCGCGGGAAGTGATTCCCGCAGTATGCAGATAGGTTCCCGAGGACACCACGCCCATGGAGAACAGGGCCGATGCCTCCCAGGGCCGATTCAATGTCACTGTTTTCATATCGTCGGCCCCCTCAATCTGCTTTGATGCCGCGCGACTTGATGATGCCCGCCCACCGGGCGCTTTCGCGCTCGAGGAATGCCGAGAACTCCGGAGCGGGCATGGCGAGCGGCGATGCGCCGATCTTGAGCAAGCTCTCGCGGGTTTCCGGGCTCCCGGCAATCCGCACCAGTTCGTCGCTGAGCCGCGCCACGATGGCCTCCGGGGTGCCGGCCGGCGCAACGATTCCCCACCAGGATCCCGCTTCGAGGCCAGTCAGTCCCGACTCGGTCATCGTGGGAACATCCGGAAGCAACTCGGAGCGCTGCTTGCTGCTGACCGCGATTGCCCGCAGCTTGCCGACCTTGACCAGCGGCGCAGCCGATGGCACGACATCGAACACGATCCCTACATGGCCGCCCGCAACGTCAGAGAGCGCGGGCGTACTGCCCTTGTAAGGGATATGCAGTGCTTTGGTTCCAGTCTGCTCCATGAAGAGTTCCGCCAGAAGATGCTGGAACGTGCCGTTGCCCGCCGATGCATAGGACAGCCCGCCAGACCGTCCCTTCATGTAGTGCACCAGCTCTGCCACATTCTTCGCCGGAACATCGGGATGGACTGCCAGGATCCCGGGAGTCTGGCCAACCGTACCGATGGCGACAAAGTCGGTCGCAGGGTCGTATGGAAGCTTTTCATGCAGGCTCTGATTGATCGCCAGCGAACTCGACGATCCGATCAGCAAGGTGTAGCCATCCGGTGCCGCCTTGGCGACATGGGTGGCGCCCAGGATGGATCCGGCGCCTGCGCGGTTCTCGATCACAACGGGTTGCCCGAGGGA
The DNA here is from genome assembly GCA_041678445.1 of Burkholderiaceae bacterium. Classification (GTDB taxonomy): domain Bacteria; phylum Pseudomonadota; class Gammaproteobacteria; order Burkholderiales; family Burkholderiaceae_E; genus Zeimonas. The sequence goes on from JBAYOD010000109.1 coordinate 3,194, forward strand.
TTTCGACAGCTGGGCACCGACCACCCTCGCAGCCAGATCAGTCGCCCCCCCGGGCGGGAAGCCGACAACGATCTGGATCGGGCGGCTCGGAAATGCCCCCACATCGGCCTGTGCCATGCAGAGCGGCGAGGCCGCCATTCCGATGACCAGAAGAGACAGGAATGTTTTGCGTTTCATTGGTTTGCAAGCAGCGGTGGAAGAAAGTTGATCGGTTCGATCACTGCGTCACTGGAGCGTTTGTCCGCCGTCGATGACGATCAGCGATCCCGTCACGAAACCTGAGGCATCGCTGGCCAGCCAGGTGACGATTTCATCGAGTTCCTCAGGCTGGCCGATACGCCGTAGCGGAACGTTCTCGATATAGGCGGCGTACTTCTGCGGATCGCTCATCTCTTCCGACGTCAAGGGTGTCAGGAAACGCCCCGGCGCCAGGATGTTCACGCGGATGCCGTAAGGAGCCCATTCGAGCGCCAGCGCACGCGAGAGATTGATGACCGCGGCCTTGGAACTGGAGTACGGCGCATTGTTGGGCCGTCCCCTCAAGCCGGCTGCAGACGCAACATTGACGATGACGCCTCGGCCCTGCGCACGCATCTGCCGACCGACCGCACGGCAGACGAAGAAGGCGGAGTCCAGATTGGTGGCGATCATCTCCCGCCAGTCCGCATCCGAGTAGTCGAGTATCTGCTTGCGCAGACTCCTGCCGACGCAATGGACGAGCACGTCGATGCTGCCGAACTCCGCCACGGCAGCCTCCACCACCGCGTCCGCCTGCTCCGACCGGGTCATGTCTCCAGGCAGGCTGATGGCCAGGCGACCGGAAGCTCTGATTTCGGCAGCGACGGCATCGAGTTCCTGCCTTGTCCGCGACACCAGCGCGACGTCGGCCCCGGCCCGGGCGAGGGCCAATGCGCTCGCCCGCCCCAACCCTTTGCCCGCGCCAGTGACCAAGGCAATGCGTTGCTTCAGAGGCAGCTTGTCTGTGGCGCTCATGACGTCCCCATTGCGTGATGATCGGGTGATATCCGGGAGTCTGTACTCGCGGGGACAGAGTCATCTGTTCACAAATGAACATTGCGCGAGCGGTGAAGCGTTCACTTATGAACGGTGCATCGAGGCGGCCTCTGGCAGATTTCCGGGCTCGCGCTGCGCTCGAGCGAGCGGCGCACCAACACCCTTCCAGACGAGGAAACGCATGTCGAAGATCGAAGAAAGATTGAAGGAAATGGGCCTTGAACTACCTGACCCACCCGCTCGCAAAGCAGCGCCCAAACTGGGTCCGGGTGTGATCAGCGGCAATCTGCTGTTCTGCCAGGGAACGCTCGGAGACTTCAACGGGCACTTCGAGCATCTTGGCAAAGTGGGCGGCGCCGTAACGGAGGAACAGGGTTACGCCTCCGCTCGCAACTGCGCCTTGAATCACCTTGCGCAAGCCAAAGCACTGCTTGGCGACCTCGACCGGATCACCCGCGTCGTCCAGTTGCATGTTTTCGTCAACGGTGCACCCGGCTTCGAACGCGGGGCCTATGTCGCCAACGGCGCCTCCGACCTGTTCCTGGAACTGTTCGGACCTGTTGCCGGCGCGGGTGCACGGGCGAGCCTTGGCGTTCCCGAGCTCATCTTCACGGCCCCCGTGGAAACGACCTGCATCTTCGAAGTCGATCCGCCCGCCACAGGCAGCACCGCCGGTCGATGATCGCATTCGGCGCCCCGGTGCAGCCGTTCGGCGGCCCGGTGCAGCCGCATCCTCACACCAGAACCCGCCGCCCAGCTCGCGAAGCAGACTACAGGGGGATGTCGGGCTTGAGCGGCGAGGGGCACATCATCCGAGCCCCTGACTGGAGGGCCTGACTGGATCACTTACCGCGGGTACAAGCGACTGATGCCATCGGTCTGTGTCCGGTCTGTGTGCTTGCGTCATGCCTTCGTCACGTTTACGATAACGGCGTTACGGAAATATTCATCACCGAATCACTTCATCCGGACGATCACCCGGCATGTCATCCCCGACACCCCCCCGAACGGGGCAGCACCCCGCTCGCAGGCAGGCCGTCGGCCCGGTCTGGAGCAGCGCGGTGCACGACATGAAGAAGGTGGCCATCCTCGCCGCAGCGAGCGAGGTCTTCGGCGAACGCGGTCTCGAGGGCGCGAGCATGCGCCAGATTGCGCAGCGCGCTGGCTGCACCACGGGCGCGATCTATCCGCTGTTCGCCAGCAAGGAACTCATCTACGCCGAACTGCTGGCAGCCTCGCTTGCCGATCTGCATGCACAAGTCGGCACTGCCGCCGCAACGGCCCCCGAGGACACTCGTCACGAGGCCGCGGCAAGGGCTTTCCTCGACTACTACCTGCGGCGTCCCTACGAAGTGAACCTCGGCCTTTACGCGTTCAACGGGCTCAAGAAACTCGGTGTAGGCAAGGATCACGACGCTGTGCTCAACCGGATCCTGCTCGACACCGTCGCCCTGCTCTCGCCCCGGACCGGCACAAGCCGTCGGGGTCGTCCTGACAGGCAGGCGATGGCGATGTTCGCCCAGCTGATCGGCACGCTGGTGCTGCATCAGGCTGGCCGTTTGCAACTGGGCAGGCACAGCCCGCACGAAATCATCGAATACTCGATCGAACGCCAGCGTGCCGCTGGCTCCAGGGAGGACTGACATGACAGTGAGAACCGAAAAGAACGGGGCGGTGTGGACCATCGTCCACAGCCGCTTCGACGAAGCGCGCAACGCCATGGACCCGGAAAGCGCCGACGCGCTGGTCGAGGCCATGAAAGCCTTCGATCGCGATGCCGACGCCTCGGTCGCGGTGCTCTGGGGCGAAGGCGGTGCGTTCTGCGCCGGCTGGGATCTCAAGTACGCGAGCACGCTCGCAGACCGGGAGAAGTTCGACCGCGACATGGTGCGCGGCCTCGCTTTCCCGATGGGCGCCAACGATGCGCCGCGCGGCCCGCTCGGCCCCACCCGGCTCGAGCTCTCCAAGCCGGTGATCGCCGCCGTCGAGGGGCCGGCCGTCGCTGGCGGGATGGAGCTTGCGCTGTGGTGCGACATCCGGGTAATGGCCGACTCGGCCTACTTCGGCGTCTATTGCCGGCGTTGGGGGATTCCGCTGCTCGATGGCGGATCGGTGCGGCTGCCCCGCCTCGTCGGCCAGGGCCGGGCGCTGGAGATCATCCTCACCGGCCGCAAGGTGCCCGCCGAGGAGGCGCTGCGCATCGGCATGTGCGAGCAGGTCGTGGCCACCGGCAAGGCACGCGAAGCGGCCGAGGAAATGGCCCACGAGATCGCCCGCTTCCCGCAGGCGGCCGTTCGCGCCGACCGGCGCACCGTCCACGAAACGCATGGCATGGCGCTGCGCGATGCCATGCGGTGCGAATGGCACAATGGCGTCGAGGCGCATTCCCTGGAAGGCGCCAGCGGTGCTGGCCGCTTCGCAGCGGGGCTCGGCCGCAGCGGGGATTTCTCGAAGATCTGATACAGGAAGCACCATGGGGCAACCCATTCGAATCGGCATTGCCGGCCACGGCAATCTCGGGCGCGGCGTCGAGGCCGCGCTCGTCCACAACCCCGACATGCAACTCGTGGGAATCTACACGCGCCGTCCGCCCGCAGACATCCGGCCGCTGCGCGCCGACACGCCGGTACATGCGATGACGGCGCTGGCCGGGCATACCGACCGGATCGACGTGCTGATCCTGTGCGGCGGTTCGAAGGAAGACCTCCCGGAACAGGGCCCGGCGCTGGCCGCCGCGTTCAATACCGTCGACAGCTTCGACACCCACGCCCGCATCCCCGAATACTTCGCCGCCGTCGATGCACCGGCCCGTGCCGCGGGCAAGACGGCGCTGATCTCCGCGGGCTGGGATCCCGGCATGTTCTCGATCAACCGGGTCGTCGGCGAGGCGCTGCTGCCCGACGGCGACACCTACACGTTCTGGGGCAAGGGCCTGAGTCAGGGCCACTCCGACGCGATCCGGCGGGTTCCCGGCGTGGCCGCCGGCGTCCAGTACACGATCCCCGTCGACGCAGCCGTCGACCAGGTGCGCAGCGGCCAGCGTCCGACGCTCACCACGCGCCAGAAACACACCCGCGAGTGCTTCGTCGTCCTGCAGGAAGGTGCCGACGCCGAAACGGTCCGGCAGGCGATCGTGACCATGCCGCACTATTTCGACGACTACGACACGACGGTCGAGTTCGTCACGGCCGACACGCTGCGCCGCGAGCACGGGGCGATGCCGCACGGCGGCTTCGTGATCCGCAGCGGCAACACCGGGGGCGGCAGTACCGGTGCCGGCAATACCGGTGCCGGCAACACGCAGCTGATCGAATACGGTCTGAAGCTGGCCAGCAACCCCGAGTTCACGGCCAGCGTGCTGGTCGCCTGCGCCCGCGCAGTGCACCGGCTGCACGGCACGGGCCGCTACGGCGCGCTGACCGTGTTCGACGTTCCGCCCGGCCTGCTCTCGCCGAAAAGCGCCGAGCAACTGCGCGCCGAACTGCTGTGAGCTGCCGGCCGTGAGCTTGCCGGATTGACGCGCCCCCCTGTCCGGCCCGCCAGTGCCAGTAGTGAGACAAGCCGAACCCGCAACCCCTCCCCCGACTGCCCTGGTCCTGTCGGGGGGCGGCGCGCGGGCGGCGTATCAGGTCGGCGTGCTCCAGTCGCTGATGGCACTGCGCCACGAAGCCCTGGGCAAGTGCACCGACAATCCGTTCCACATCCTGTGCGGCACGTCGGCCGGCGCGCTGAACGCCGCGGCACTGGCCTGCCGTGCCGACAACTTCACGGCTGCGGTCGCCGCCATCGCCAGACTCTGGGGCCGGGTTCATGCCCAGCAGGTCTACCGCACCGACCCGATCGGCGTGGTCCGCGGCGGCGCCCAGTGGCTCTCGACCTTGTCGATCGGCTGGGCCCTGGCGCGCTGGCGCAGGCTGCAGCCCCGGTCGCTGCTGGACAGCACGCCGCTGGCCGAGCTGCTGCAGCGGATGGTGCCCCTGGAGCGGCTGCCGCGCATGCTCAGGCAAGGCCATCTGCAGGCGCTGGCGATCAGCGCGTCGAGCTACAGCACCGGCGAGCACGTCACCTTCTTCGAGTCGGCCCACGACGCACCGGGCTACCAGCGCTCACAGCGGATGGCACTGCCCACGCGGCTGACGGTACCGCACCTGATGGCCTCAGCGGCCATCCCCTTCGTGTTCCCGGCCCAGCGCCTCACCGCCGGCACGCACACCGGCTGGTACGGCGACGGCACGATGCGCCAGATGGCGCCGATCTCGCCAGCCATCCACCTCGGTGCCCAACGCGTGCTGGTGATCGGTGTCGGGCGCATGCAGGAACCGCCCGGCCGCCTGCCGCCCAACGTCGACTATCCGCCGCTGGCCCAGATCGGTGGCCACGCACTGTCGAGCATCTTCCTGGACGGCCTGGCGGTCGACGTCGAACGCATGGAGCGGATCAACCGCACCCTGGCGCTGCTGACACCCGAGCAGCGCCTGGCCACACCGCTCAGGCCAGTCCAGGCCATGGTCATCTCACCCAGCGAACGCATCGATGAAATCGCCGCCCGGCACCAGAAGGCGCTGCCGGCGGCCGTGCGCATCCTGCTGCGCGGCATCGGGGCATCGAGTGCCAGCACCGATCTGCGCGGTGCCGCCCTGGCCAGCTACCTGCTGTTCGAAGCGCCGTTCACCTGCGCGTTGATGGAGCTCGGCCGGCGCGACACCCTGGCCCGAGGCGACGAGGTCAAGGCCTTCTTCGGCTGGGGCGATTCCGCCGGCTGAGTTCAGCGCAGGCGGCGGCGCTGTGCCACCGCTCCGGCCAGCATCTCGAGAACACCCAGCGACTGCTCCCAGCCCAGGCAGCCATCGGTGATGCTTTGTCCGTAGACGAGCCGGGCGGGATCATCGGCGCCGGGCGTGAACGCCTGGCGCCCCCCGGTCAGATGGCTCTCGATCATCACGCCCATGATCCGCCGGCTGCCGCCGGCGATCTGCGCCGCGACATCAGCCGCGACATCGGCCTGGCGCTCCGGCCGCTTGGCGCTGTTGGCATGCGAGCAGTCGATCATCAGTGACGATGAGCAATGGCTTGCCTCCAACTCCCCGCATGCGGCCTCCACACTGGCCGCATCGAAATTCGGCGCCCGGCCCCCGCGCAGGATCAGGTGACAGTCCGGATTGCCGGCGGTGCGCACCATCGCCACATGACCATTCTTGTGGATGCCGAGGAAGTTGTGCGGGCTGCGGGCCGCCAGGATGGCATCGATCGCCACCCGCACATTGCCATCGGTGCCGTTCTTGAAGCCGATCGGCGCCGAGGTTCCCGAAGCCAGTTCCCGGTGGACCTGACTCTCGGTGGTGCGCGCGCCGATTGCCCCCCAGGCGATCAGGTCGGCCAGGTACTGCGGCGAGTTGGTGTCGAGCAGTTCGCTGCCTGCCGGCACGCCGAGCCGGGCGATGTCGATGAGCAGTGAGCGGGCGATGCGCAGCCCCTCGTTGATCCGGCAGCTCTCATCGAGATAGGGGTCATTGATCAGACCCTTCCAGCCGACCGTCGTGCGCGGCTTCTCGAAATAGACGCGCATGACGATCTCGAGGCTGTCGCGCCAGCGCTCACGCTCGCCGGCCAGCCGTTGCGCGTAATCGAGCGCGGCGCGCGGATCGTGGATCGAACAGGGCCCGATGACGACCAGCAACCGGTCGTCCTGGCCGTTCACGATCCGGCGTACGGCCTTGCGCGTCTGGCCGACCAGGCGCTCGACCGACGTACCCTGGACCGGAAAGAAGCGGATCAGGTCTTCCGGCGGGGGCAGCACCACGACCTGCACGACCCGTTCGTCATCGGTTCCGGACATCTTGTCCGTTTCGCTGCCCTGCGTCATGGCCGAATCGCGCTGCGTCATGGCTGGATCATCCTCGTGACTGGATCAGCCTCGACCCTGTGAGTGGCGCCGCGATCCGGGCGCGCAGGCACGGCAGCGGCCGTACAAGGTCAGATCGTGGTCCTCGATGGTGAAACCGGGTGGCGCCAGTTGTGCCA
>JBAYOD010000110.1:0-10205 GCA_041678445.1 Burkholderiaceae bacterium
AGAATATCCGATCTGGATCGCGCATGGCTTGCCACACCAGGCAGTCGAATGGTCGAGAGAAGGGGATTTTCTGGTGGGCGGCACAGGGTTCGAACCTGTGACCCCTGCCGTGTGAAGGCCGGATTATGGGTTCGCACCAGTTCGTGGAAGTTCACTAAGCCATTGATTTTGCGGAATTACAGTTCTTGACGGTTCGCCAGCGTTCGCCGTAAAGTTTTACGGAAGTTTTACGGAAGGTGAGGCGAGAATGGGCATCAGGAACGCGGGCGGGCGGTCGCAACTCAAGATCAACGCGGACAAGATCGTCTGGGAGAAGCACACGACGGGGCAGTACGTCGGGTTTCGCAAGACCGGTGCCGCGTCGGGTACCTGGTGGGCGCGGGTCCGGGATGCCGCCACCGGAAAGCAGCACTACAAGCTGCTCGGTGAGCTCGCCGACCATCTGCCGAAGGATCAATGGAACGCGGCGCTGAAGTCGGCGCTCGAATGGTTTCGGGCGGCTGACGCTGGCGTGACGCCGCACAAGATGACGATGGGCAATGCCTGCGAGCGGCATGTGAAGGCCATCCGGGCCGACGGCAACGAGAAGAAGGCCGACGAGACGGAAGGGCGCTTCCGTCGGCTGGTCTATGGCGATCCGGTTGCTGCTATCGAGCTTGGCCGGCTGCGCAAGGTCGATCTTGAAGCGTGGCGCCGCCGAGTCGCCGCAGCGCCCGCCCGAGTTTGGCGGCGCAAGGCCAGTGGCGAATTGAAGGCGCGCAACCGGCCGGGCAAGGCTGCCGAGGAAACTCGGGGCCGGTCGGCTTCTACCGTCAATCGGGACATCGTGCCGGTGCGGGCGGCGCTCAACAGGGCGCTGGACGATGGGCTCGTCGCATCGGACCTCGCCTGGCGCGTGGCGCTCAAGCCGAGCGAGAAGGCCGGCAGGCGTCGCGACCTGTACCTGGACAAGGACGAGCGCCGGAGGCTGGTCGAGGCTGCTGGCGACGAGATCCGGCCGTTCCTGCGGGGGCTGGCGATCCTGCCGCTGCGGCCTGGTGCGCTGGCTGCGCTGACGGCGGGCGACTACGACCACCGGCGCAAGTCCCTGCGGATCGGGATCGACAAGAACGACGGGGAGCGCTGGATCACTCTCCCAGAGGCGGTTGCCACTTTCCTGCGCGAGCAGACACGTAGCAAGCTGCCGGCGGCGCCGATCTTCTGCCGGGCCGACGGGATAGCCTGGAACAAGGATTCCTGGAAGGGGCCGATCAAGGATGCGGCATCGGCCGCCGATCTGCCGGCCACGACGACCGCGTACGTCCTGCGGCATTCGACGATCACTGATCTTGTCGTCGGCGGGCTGGACCTGCTGACGGTGGCGCAGATCAGCGGGACATCGGTTGCCATGATCGAAGCCCACTATGGGCACCTTCGGCAAGATCACGCAGCGGCCGCGCTGGTCGCACTGGCGCTGTGAGGGACGGCATGACCAATCAGGAAATGTACGACCACGGGGTCGACCGGCTGGTGGAATGGGTGAAGTCTGTCCATGAGAGCCACGGCCGGCGCAACTGGACGGAAACGCGCCGGAGATATGAAGCCTTCGCGCAGCGCGCCGAGGAGTTCGCGAACTTGATCGCGGAACACGAAGCGACCGACATCGAGGAAGTTTTCGAGCGGCACGAGACGGAGGTGGGCGCCGATGGCTGGCCGATTGATCATGAGCCGGCCACCACCATGAAGGTGCTGAAATACCAGATTCAGGACTTGGCCGCCTCGGCTCGCACGGCGGCGAGCGAGCTGCCGACCGCAAGACAGAAACTTGCATTGCCGATGGCTGCCAAGGGGTTCCTGTATCTGCGATACGACTACGGGTTCGACCGCCCGGCGCTGAGCAACAACAGTGAGGACGTTCGCGAGCTTGGCCGCATCTGCCAGTTATCGGGGATCGTGCTGTCGCCCGAGACAGTGCGCAACGCCTTGGCCGAAGCAATCCGGACCTTCGATCCTCACTACCGCGCCGAAGTTTCCTTTCTGTATCGGTAGGTTAACTTCGCACCGAATTCCGGCTTGCAACTCAACCTAGCTACTGTTCGCCAGCGTTCCTAGAGTCCGCACATACCCGCTTGAACGGATTGAGCGGGGGACTCTAGGAGCATACAAGTGGTTGAGCAACTCCATGCCGCGCTCGCGGCGAAACAGCGTTTCCTCGAATCCCTTCAGGCCTATTCCATCCCGCAGTTCTGCGACGTGTTTGGGATCGGCAGGACGCAAGTCTTTGCGGAGATGAAGGCAGGCCGCCTTCGCAGCTACATGGTCGGCCGCCGCCGCTTCATCTCGGCCGCTGCCGCCAACGACTGGCAGCGCGACCGCGAGGCCGAATCCGCCTCGATGGAGGCGTAGGCCATGACCACAAACGAGAAGGCCGTCGAGGTGTTGGCGCACCCGACGGCCCAGAGGAAAGCACAGCACCCCAAGGATACCAAGATCAACAGGATCTTGAACATCCTGCGTTCCGGGATATCGCTGAACCGCTTCGAAGCCGCACGCCTTGGCGATTCCTGCTTGAACAGCACGGTCGCGGTCCTGCGGGCCGAGGGCTTCAATATCGTCGGCGTGTGGGAGGAAGTGCCGAACCGCTTTGGCGGCAAGACGCGCTGCAAACGCTACCGCTACGTCGCCGGATCATGAACGCCGTGCCGGAGTCGATTTCCGGGCCTGTGGGGCGCGATCAATGGGATATCCAGGTCGATACGTCGGCCACCCTCGATCGCGTCCCTGATGGCGCCTACGTCGCTCGCTACGTCGAGCACGAAACCCTGTTCCTGTTCAACAGCGGCAAGGTCGTGCTGCGCTTCGAGATTGCCGACGGCGACCTGGCCGGCACCCGGCTCATCAAACCCTACCGCGTCAAGAAGCTGCTGTCCCGACCGAAGAAGGGCGGCAGGTTCACCCTCGGGCGCTCGTCTGAACTTTTGCGCGACATGGTTCGCTTGAGCGGGATGAAGACCCGGCCCGACCGGATATCGCTTGAGATGCTGCGCCGGCAACTCTGGCGCGTTCGTACCCGCACCGTGACCACCGACTACAAGCAGCGCCCGATCCCCGAACCGCTGCGCTACTCGGTCGTCGCCGAGATTGTCGAGGCCGAGACGAACTGATGAGCGCGCACCCCAAAGCAGTAGCTGTAGCAGTAGCAGTACCTATAGCAGTAGCAGTACCAATACCTTCACCAATACCCGTACCCGCTCAAAACCGGGGAATCGCACGCCCAGCAACGGTTTCGGGCGGGTGCTTGGCAAAGCAGGAACTCGGGCGGCCGGAAAGATCGGCGCTCGCAACGGATTTCGGGCTCGCGCCCGTCAACGAACTGGCCTTGAACGAACGCGGTGGCCGGTATTCAACCTTGCAACTCGACCGCGCCCGGGGGCTTCGGCTCCCGGGTTTCAAAACGTGTTGCGCTGCCGAGGAACACGACATGGACGACGCTGTACAACGCCACTTCCAGGACCTGGTGCTCGCGGCCGGGATCGTCTACGGCGACTGGCTGGAGGGCCTGCCTGCTGACGAGCGCAACGAGATCATGGCGATGGCCGAGGACGGCGGGCTGCCGGGCATCAGGCTGCTGCTGGGCGACGAGCGCCGGATGCCGGAACTCGCGATCCTGATGCGCACTCGCGGCGGCGACATCGAGGCGGTGGGCGCGCTTCAGCTGGCGAGGACCGGGCAATGACGGCTTACCGAGGAAAGCCGGCGACCGACGTTCCTTGCATATCGCCGAGACCGTTGAGGCCGAGGCGATGCCGGCGAACATCCTGCGTACGCTGCTGCGCTCGAACATCGAATCGCTGCTGCCGGCCGGGGCGCTGGCCGCTGCCAAGGTGGCCGAGGAATCGGAGCGCGAGCAGATCGACCGGATGGCGGACTTGTTGGCGGACTCCCAATAGGGGGCTTGACATATGCGCATTAATATCTGAATATGCGCATATGTTCTTCATTATGAGCATACCTGGCATGGCAACTCTGAACGTCTATCTGCCTGATGCCCTCAAGGCGGATATGGACTCGACCGAGGGCATCAACTGGTCTCAGGTGGCACAAGAGGCGTTCCGCCGGGCCATTCAACTTGAAAGGACGAAGCAAGTGGACATGACGCAAGGACAACTGGAGCGGTTGCGCTCTACTCGTGAGCACAAGGCCGACCGAGAGGAAGCCGAGGCTGTCGCAGCTGGGAAGGCATGGGCGCTCAATGAGGCCGACTTTGAAGTGTTGGAACGGATAGCCTCAATCGACACCGACGACGACGCTTTCGACGGCGAACCTTCGGCGCATGGGTGGGGTGCCGTGCTCGCGGATGCCGTGTTCGGCGAACGGGAGTGGGACCGGCAGATGGTCGAAGAATTCTGCGAGCAGTACCTGATCGCCGCCTATCCTGGCGGTCATCAGGTTCGCGGCTTCATTGACGGCGCCAGAGAGGTATACGACCAGGTGTAAGCGACGAGCGAAGAAGGACCAGGGCGGCCTAGCGCCGCCCTTTTCTTTGCTTTCGAGCAACGCCAATCGTTCGCCAATGTTCGCCGGTGATTATTCGACGCAATCGAGTTGAAACCCGCATGTACACGTGCTATTCGAGGCTCATCCTCTCCTTGGAAAACACCGAATGAACCTCAATGCTGTGCGCGAGCAACGCGCCGCCAAAGTCGCCGAGATGCGCCAGCTGCTGGCTGCTGCCGAAGGCGCGAATCGCAATCTCACCGCCGACGAGCAGACGACCTTCGACGGGCTGAAGACCGCCGTGGTCGACCTCGAAGGGCAGGAAGCCCGAGCGCAGTTCCTGGTCGACGCCGAGCGCCGCATGGTCGGCAACCCTGTCGCCGACCGTCCGTTCGCCGACCTGCAAGCGCGGGTGAACGTGGTCGACGTGCTGCGCGCCGCCATGGAAGGCCGAAGCCTCGACGGCGCCGCTGCCGAGTTCCACAAGGAAACCGAGACCCGCACCGGCCGCAAGGCGCAGGGCGTGTTCATCCCGATGGCCGCCATCGAGACCCGCGTCTCGACCACGAGCTCGGCATCTGAGATCGTGCCGACCGACCATCGCCCGGACCAATACATCAGCCCGTTGCGCAATGCGCTGCTGGCTCGTCGGCTGGGCGTGCGGGTGCTGTCGGGCCTGACGGGCAACGTCTCGATTCCGAAGCACGGTAGCGGCCTGTCGGTCGGCTGGGTCGCCGAGAACTCGCCGCTCACGCCTTCGGACATGACCTTCGATTCCGTGACTATGACGCCGAAGCACGCGGGCGGCATCACGGAACTGTCGCGGCAGCTGCTTCAGCAATCGAGCCCGGACATCGAGCAACTGGTGCGCGATGACCTCGCCGCCATGCTGGCGAAGGCCATCGACTCGGCGCTGATCGAGGGCGGCGGCGCGAACGAGCCCAGGGGCGTGCTGGCGAGCATCGGCACGAACGGGGGCGTCCAGTCCGCAACGCTGGACCCGCTGAACTGGTCGAACGTACTCGCGATGATCGAGCTGGCCGAGCTGGAGAACGCGAGCCCGTCGTCCTGGCTGACCTCGCCTTCGGTGTCGCGGCGCCTGAAGTCGGAACCGATGCTGACGAGCGAGCCCGCCGGCTTCCTGCTGGAGCGAGGTCGACTTGCCGAGATTCCGCTTCACGTCACCAACCAGGTGCCGCTGGTGAACACCTCGAACGTCGGGCAGATCATCCTCGGCGACTGGTCGCAGGCCATGCTCGGGATCTGGTCCGAGATCGACATCCTCGTGAACCCGTTCGAGAGCACCGCCTACTCGAAGGGCAACGTCCAGGTTCGCGCGATGAGCACCGTCGATGTGGCGTTGCGCCACCCCGAAGCCTTCGTGGTCGCCGACGACATCGACACGACCATCTCCAGCGAAACATGATCGAGCGACGCGGCGCGGTCTCGGCGGTCTCGGCCGCCGGCCGCCGCCTGACCGGCTACGCAGCCCGATTTCTGGTCGAGACCCGCATCGGAAGCTTTCGCGAAGTGATTCGCCCTGGTGCCTTCGCGGACACGCTCGACCGGGACATTCTCGCGCTGGTCGACCACGACCCGTCGCAGCTACTTGGCCGCACCCGGTCAGGCACCTTGCGGCTGGAGGAAGATGACTATGGATTGGCCTTTGATCTGGCACTGCCTGATACACGCGCAGCGGCTGATCTGCTCGCGCTGGCCGAACGCGGCGACCTGGGCGGAATGTCGTTTGGCTTCGTCGCCACCGACGAGGACTGGAACGGAGACCTTCGTGAGATCCGCGCCGTGGATCTCCACGAGATAAGCGTCATCCAGTCCTGGCCCGCCTACGAGCAGACCGAGATCAACGTACGTCACCGACCGCCGCAGATCATGATCTTCGGGCGGCAATGGCTGGAGACCTGCCGATGATCGGTCGCCTGCTTGCCCGCTTCGGCTACGAACGCCGCTCGACGAACCGCGCACCCGGTGGCGATTCGTACTGGCAGGACTTTGCCGCACTGCGCGGCGCATCCGTGACGCCGGCCCGGGCCGAGAGCGTCAGCGCGGTCTACGCCTGCGTCAGTGCGATTGCCGAGACCATCGGCTCGCTGCCGCTGATCCTGTACCGCAGGAACGACGACGGCCGGGATCGGGCGCGGGACCATCCGCTATACCGGGTGCTCCATGAGACGCCGAACGAGCGCCAGAGCGCGCTGGAACTGCGCGAGCAGCTACAAGCTGCCGTCCTGCTGCGCGGCAATGCCTTCGCCGAGATTCATCGCGGCTACGACGGACAGGTTCGGTCTCTGGTGCCGATCCATCCCGATCGGGTGACGGTGCTGGAACTCGACAATGGCCGGCTCGCCTACGATGTCGCCGATGGCCGGGGCAAGATGCGCCGGCTCGTCCAGGATGAAGTGTTCCACCTTCGGCACCGGACCGACGACGGCATTCTCGGGGTGAGCCCGGTCGCGGCGGCGCGCGACGTGTTCGAACTGGCGCTGGCCGAGCGAGAACATGGTGTTGCCACCTTCCGCAACGGGACGAAGCTGACGGGCGTCCTGTCGGTGCCGGGCGCCATCAGTGACGAGGCGATGAACAAGCTTCGGTCGCGATGGGATTCCGGGCATAGTGGCGCACGCAATCATGGGCATACCGCCATCCTGGGCGATGGCGTCGAGTTCAAGCCGGTGTCGATGACGCTCGAAGACGCCGAGTGGATCGCCGCCCGGCAGTTTTCCGTCGAGGAAGTCGCCCGCCTGTTCCGGGTGCCGCCAACCGTGATCGGCGATCTGCGCCACGGCAACTATTCCAACTCGGTCGAGATGGCCCGCCAGTTCGTCACCCTGACCCTGCGTCGCCACCTTGCCATGTGGGAGCAGGCTATCGCCCGGCAGCTGCTGACCGATGCTGGCCGGCGGATCTACTTCGCCGAGCATTCGGTCGAGGGCCTGCTGCGTGGCGACAGCCTCAACCGGGCGCAGTTCTACGAACGAGGGATTGCCGATGGCTGGCTCGACGTGGAGGAAGTCCGCAGGCTCGAAAACCTTCCTGCTCGGAGGACGGCATGAAGCGCGCACGACCGACCGGGCGCGAGGCCGACCCTCGCCGGACCATCCCGCTGAACTCGGCGAGATGGCAGAAGCTGCGGGCGTCGGTACTTGCACGCCATCCCCTGTGTGTCGACTGCTTCGCGCACGGCCGGATCGTGCCGGCGACCGACGTTGACCACGACGACGGCAATCCGGGCAACAACGACCCCGCCAACCTGGTCTCGCGCTGCCACTCGTGCCATTCGACCAAGACCATGCGCGAGCGCAACGGAAGCCCACGGGTCTACGGCTGCGACATCAACGGCATGCCGCTCGACCCCGACCATCCGTGGAATCGCCAGCAACCGACGGCGGTAGACCGCGCGCCCAGTGTTCTTTCATCGCTAGGTACAAAGCCATGATGCCGCACCATCGACGATCCGATAGCGCTGCCGCTGCCGTTGTGGCTGCTCAGAACGCCGCACAGCCGCCGATCGAGCCGCCGGAGTATGTAGACGTACCCGAGGCCGCAAAACCGTTCTGGCGGGCTCTGATGCGCAATCGGCCGCGTGACCGCTGGAATGCGGCGGATCTGGCGAATGCTGCCGTCCTGGCGCGGGCGCAGGCCGATGTCGAGCGACTGGCGGCCGAGATCGCTGCCGAGGGCGACATCATCGACGGCAAGCTGAATCCGAAGCACCCGCTGATGGAGACGACGATCAAGCGGGTGGCGGCCGTGTCGCGGCTGATCCATGTTCATGCCGTGGCGACCGAGGGCCGGGCGCACGATGCCGGCAATGCGCTCAGGAACGAGCGCGAGGCCGAAGCCCAGCATGATGACCTGATTCCGGTTCGTCGCGTGGCATGAGGGCCGACCGGATCATCCGGTTCATCGAAGCCTACTGCGTCACCCCGGAGGGCGAGCATGTCGGCAAGCCGCTGGTGCTGGCCGATTTCCAGAAGCAGTTCATCGTCGACATCTACGACAACCCGGCCGGCACCCGCCGAGCCTACCTGTCGGTCGCCCGCAAGTCGGGCAAGAGCACCCTCATCGCCGGCCTGCTGCTGGCCCATCTCGTCGGCCCGGAAGCGAGGCTGAACGCGCAGCTGGTGAGCGGCGCCATGAGCCGCGACCAGGCCGCGCTGGTGTTCCGGGCTGCGTCGCAGATGGTGGCGCTCAATCCCAGGCTCGCGAAGCTGGTGCGGATCGTTCCGTCGGGCAAGCGCCTGATCGGCCTGCCGTTGAACACCGAGTACCGGGCGCTCGCTGCCGAGGGCAAGACCGCGCATGGCCTGTCGCCGGTGCTGGCCATCCTCGACGAGATCGGGCAGGTACGCGGGCCGCAGTCCGATTTCATCGACGCCATCACCACCTCACAGGGCGCCCATGAGGCGCCGCTGCTGATCGCCATCTCGACGCAGGCTGCGAGCGATGCCGACCTGTTCTCGGTGTGGCTGGACGACGCCGAGGCCAGCAACGACCCGCGCATCGTCTCGCACGTCTACACCGCGCCGGCCGACTGCGACCTGCTCGACGAAGCCGCCTGGCAGGCCGCGAACCCGGCGCTGGGCATCTTCCGCTCGGTCGATGATCTGCGCGAGCAGATGGTCCAGGCGTCGCGGATGCCGTCGGCCGAGAACACCGCCCGCAACCTGCTGCTGAATCAGCGGGTGGCAACGGAAAGCCCGTTCATCAGCCCGGCGGTGTGGGCATCCTGCGGCGGGCCGGTGCTGCCGTTCGGGGATGCGCCGGTCTATGCCGGGCTCGACCTGTCGGCCCGGACCGACCTCACGGCGCTGGTGTTGATCGGCAAGGTGGCTGGCGCCTGGCATGTGGTGCCGCATTTCTGGACGCCGGAAGCCGGGCTGCTCGACCGCGAGAAGAAGGATCGGGCGCCCTATACGATGTGGTCGCGGCAGGGCTGGCTTCACACGACGCCGGGCCGGACCGTCGACTATGAGCACGTCGCCCAGGACATCGCCGCCGTCGTGGCCGATCTGAACCTTCAGGCCGTCGCCTATGACCGCTGGCGCATGGACATCCTGCAGAAGGAATTCGACGCCTTGGGCTGCCGACTGCCGCTGGCCGAGTGGGGGCAGGGCTACAAGGACATGGCGCCGGCGCTGGACGCGCTGGAGGCCGAACTGCTCAATGGCCGGGTGGCTCACGGCGACCATCCGGTCCTGCGGATGTGCGCGGCCAACGCCATCGTGACGAAAGACCCGACTGGCGCCCGCAAGCTGGACAAGGCGAAGGCGACTGGCCGCATCGACGGGCTTCAGGCCATGGCGATGGCGTTCGGCATCGCGGCGCGCACCGAGCCGGCCGTCGTCATCACGGACATCGACCGGGTACTCGGTTTCGTCTGAGCTTCACCCTTGCCGGCGGGGCCGCGTGAGCGGGATTGCCGGACGCGGATTAGTCGGTGAGTGCCGCGTCTCGAAAAACCGCCGACAGCCGGCAGCGTCGCGCTTGGGCGGCGCGTGGCCGGCATCTATTTTTTTACGGAGAATTTACGCAAGCATTCGGCGCAGGCTCGTCGAATCTGCTCTATGTGACTGATTTTGCTGGGATTTTCTGGTGGGCGGCACAGGGTTCGAACCTGTGACCCCTGCCGTGTGAAGGCAGTGCTCTACCGCTGAGCTAGCCGCCCGCTGGGACGCGGATGCATCGCGCCCGGGCGGGCCGTGCGCGAA
>JBAYOD010000111.1:0-9941 GCA_041678445.1 Burkholderiaceae bacterium
ACCTCGTTGGCGGAAAACATCATGCACATCGGCAGCATCGGCGACTTTCGCTCGGTCGTCAGAATGCCAACTCCGACGGACTCCTAGTCAGCATCCTGTCGAACGCCCGCTGGCCTCGACCGGGCCCCCGGGCCGGCCGGCACTACTGCCCCAGCACCGAACTCCCGACCACACCCGCCCCCGCCAGCGCCGCCAGCCGCTCGCGCGGCACCCCCCAGGCAAGCGCCAGTTCGACCCCGCTCGCGCCCGGCGCCTCCGGCCCGCGCGGTCGCTCGGCGGGCGTGCGGCTGAAGCGCGGCGCCGGCATCGCCTGCACGACCCCGTCGATCTCGGTGTAAGTGCCGCGCGCGCGATTGTGCGGATGGTCGGGCGCTTCGAGCGGCGCGAGCACCGGCGCGAAACAGGCGTCCGTACCTTCGAGCAGTTCGCACCACTGCGCCCGTGTCCGCGTGCGGAAGATCGCTGCCAGCTTGGCCTTGGTCTCGGGCCAGCGCGCGCGGTCGCCGAGATCGGGCAGGCCGGCGGCCTCGGCGCCCAGCTTGTCGAGCAGCACGTCTCGGAAGCGGTGCTCGATCGGCGCGATCGATACGTAGCCGCCGTCCGAGCATTCGAAGACCTCGTAGAACGGCGCGCCGGAATCGAGCATGTTGGTGCCGCGCGGGCCATTGTGCAGTTGCCCGCCGAGCAGGCCGTACAGGGCCGACATCAGCACGGCCACGCCGTCAACCATGGCGGCGTCGACGACCTGGCCCTTGCCCGAGCGCTGTGCCTCGAACAGCGCGCAGGCCACGCCCCAGGCGAGGAACATGGTGCCGCCGGCGTAGTCGCCCAGCAGGTTCAGCGGCGGCGTCGGCGCTGCGCCTTCCCGGCCGATCGCATGCAGCGCGCCGGCCATTGCGATGTAGTTCAGATCGTGGCCGGCGGCCCTGGCCATCGGCCCGTCCTGCCCGAAACCGGTGACGCGGCCGTAGACCAGCTTCGGGTTGCGCGCCAGGCAGACCTCGGGACCCAGCCCCAGCCGCTCCATGGTGCCGGGCCTGAAACCTTCGATCAGCACGTCGGCGCCGGCCACCAGCTCGCCGGCCAACGCGATGCCTTCGGCCTGCTTCAGGTCCACCGTCAGCGACTGCTTGCCGCGGTTGGCCAGATCGAGATGGGTCGGCCGCGGCACGCCGAGATCGGTCTGCACCAGCCGGTCCAGGCGCAGCACGTCGGCGCCCATGTCGGACAGCAGCATCCCGCACATCGGCGCCGGCCCGATCCCGGCGAATTCCACGACCTTGACGCCGGCCAGCGGTCCTTTCTTCCTGGTCATCGAATGTCCTTTGTTCAGTTCGGTTCGGCTGCCCGGATCACCTGTCCGGTTCAGTTGCCCGGATTCCAGGATCCGGGTTCACGCAGCGCCCGCGCCAGCGCGTCGCGAAACGGCGGCGCCGCGATCGCGATCAGCCGTTGCGCGCGCGTTTCGAGATCGCAGTTGCGCAGGTCGGCGACGCCGAACTCGGTGACCACCATGTCGACGTCGCTGCGGGTGACGGTGACGGTGCCGTCGGCCAGCCGCGGCACGATCCGGCTGGCCTGGCCGCGGGCCGCAGTGGCCGGCAGCGCGATGATCGAGCGGCCGCCCGGCGAGCGGCGCGCACCGCGCACGAAATCGTTCATCCCGCCGACCCCGCCGCGTGAAAGGCCGCCCAGCGTCTCGGCGTTGACCTGTCCGCTCAGGTCGACTTCGAGCGCCGAGTTGATCGAATGGAAGCGTTCGAGCGCGGCCAGCACGGCGGCGCCGTGCGAATAGACGGCGGGCGCCAGGCGGAACGCCGGATTGCCATCGACGTGCCGGCGGGCGCGGGCGGTCCCTGCGACCAGGTTGGTGACGGACACCCCGGCATCGATGTTCTTGCGCGCATTCGTGACGACACCCGACTCGATCAGTGCGATCACGCCGTCACCGATCATGCCGGAGTGCACACCGAGGTCGCGATGGCTGCCCAGGCCGGCCAGCACGGCGTCGGGCAGACTGCCCAGGCCGGTCTGCAGCACGGCACCATCGGGGATCCGCTCGGCAATCAGGGCCGCAATCGCCGTTTCGGTCGGACCGGCCGGCGCGGTCGGAATGTCGACCGGCGCGGCATTCGCGGCCACGGCCACGTCGATGCGGAAGTCGGCCGGCACCTCGGCGCCGCGGGTCCACGGCACCTCGGGATTGATCTCGGCAATCACGACCCGCGCCCGGCGCGCGGCCGCCACGACGTAGTCGTGTGCGAGCCCGAAGCTGTGTCCGGCGCCGGGACGTTCCGCCGACATCTGCACCAGCACCACGTCGGCCTGCAGCGCACCCTGCTCGAACGCCGGCTCGATTTCACTGTAGTGGATGGGTACGACGTGCAGGGCACCGCTGCGGGCAAGGGCACCGACCCGCGCCATCGCGCCATACGAGCGAAAGCGGAGGGCGTCGGCGTGGGCGGGCGCGAAGGTGTCCGAGAACATCGTGCCCAGGAAGACCTCGACACCGGTCAGCTGCTCGCGCTGGGCGACCAGTGCGCGCGTGAGCGTCAGCGGCTCGGCCGCCACCTGTCCGCAGACCACGCGGTCGCCAGGGCGGATCCACTGCGACAGCTCGGGAACCTGCGGCAGGACTGTGGGCACGGCCGCCATCGTCAGCGCGCCGCCTGCGTATCGCCGCCACGCTGCGCCGCGCGTTCGGCCGCGGCGAGGATCCGGTGGGCGCTCTTCACGTGCGGCTGGTCGATCATCTTGCCGTCGAGCCGCACCACGCCGACGCCGGCGCTGGCCGAAATCGCCTCGAGCACCCGGCGCGCCCAGGTGACCTCGTCGTCGCCGGGCAGGAAGGCGGCGTTGACGACGTCGATGTGCTTGGGATGGATGACGGCCTTGGCGACGAAGCCGTCGCGCCGGGCGGCCAGCGTCTCGCTGCGCAATCCGTCGAGATCCTCGATGTCGACATAGACCGTGTCCACCGGATCGACGCCGGCCGCGGCCGCACCGGCCAGGCACAGGTTGCGCGCGAGCTGGAAGCCGCCCAGGTAGCCATTCTCGTCGCGGCTGCGGATTGCGCCGAGCGAGGCCGACAGGTCTTCGGCGCCCCACATCATGGCCGACAGGCGGGCGCTGACGCCGCGGTAGTCGCCGAGCCGGAACAGCGATTCGGCGGTTTCGGTGGCAATGCCCATCACGCGGGTGCGGCCCGCCTCGATTCCGGCCGCCGCCTCGAAGGCGTCGAGGTAATGATCGATCCGGCGCAGGTCGTCGGCACACGAGCATTTCGGCAACACGATGCCGTCGGGCCGGCCAGGCATCACCACTGCCAGGTCGGCCAGCGTCAGGCCGGTATCCAGCGCGTTGACGCGCACGAAGAGCACCTTGCCGGCACGGTCTGCATCGAGCATGGCGCGGGTCGTCTCGCGCGCCTGCGCCTTGTTCTCCGCGGCCACCGAATCCTCCAGGTCGAGGATCAGGGCATCGGCGTTGCCGGTCATCGCACGCTCGAACTTGCGCGTGCTGTCACCGGGTACGAACAGATAGGAACGGATCATGCCGTCTCTCCTGCAGGGGGCAGTCGCTTCATGAATGCCGAGCGCCGGCAGACGCAGACCAGCTCGTCGTGCTGGTTGTAGCCGCGATGCTCGAACTCGACGATGCCGGCCTCGGGCCGCGAACCGCTGGCTCGGGTCGACATGACTTCGGTGTGCACATGCAGAGTGTCACCATGAAAGACCGGCCTCGGAAACCGGACGTCGGACATGCCCAGGTTCGCGATGGTCGTGCCCAGCGTCGTGTCGCTGACGCTGATTCCGATCACCAGCCCGAGCGTGAACAGGCTGTTGACCAGTCGCTGGCCGAACTCCGTCTTCTCCGCGAAGTGGGCATCCAGGTGCAGCGGCTGCATGTTCAGGGTCATCACCGAGAACAGCGTGTTGTCCATCTCGGTGACGGTGCGGGTCACCGCATGCCGGAACACGTGTCCGACGGTGAACTGCTCGAAATGAAGGCCGGCCATTCGACTTGTCTCCGTGCGTGGCTGGGCGGGCAGATCGGCGGCGTCGGCGGGATCAGCCCAGCGCCTCGCGCAGCGCCACGAACTCCTGCGTCAGCTTGTGGCGGGGGTCGAGATGGATCATCGGCATCGCGTATTCGTGCGACTCGCGCACCTTCACGCTGGCACTGAGGTAGGGACTGAGCACCGGCAGGCCCTCGTCGATGAGCGCCTGGACCACGCGCCGCGGCAGGTTCGCGCGCGGCTGGAACTGGTTGACGACGATGCCGGCGATCTCCAGTTCGGCATTGTGATCGGCGCGGATCTCGTCGACGCTGGCCAGCAGTGCGTACAAGGCCTGGCGCGAGAACTCGTCGCAGTCGAACGGAATCAGGCAGCGTTGCGCGGCGATCAGCGCCGAACGCGTGTAGAAATTCAGTGCCGGGGGCGTATCGATCCAGATCCGGTCGTAGTCCTGCGCCATCGCGTCGAGCGCCTCGCGCAGCTTGTAGATCTTGTAGCGCGACTCGAGCTTGCCCTGCAGCTCGTCGAGCCGGGCATCGGCGTGCATGACCGACAGGTTCTCCCAGGGCGTGGGCGACACGAACTCGCCGGCGTCGCGCGGGCGCAGCGCGAACTTCAGCACGTGCTCGAAGAAGCCTGACGCCCCGTCGCCCTGCGGGTCGGCGTCGGCGCCCAGCAGGTAGTGGCTCGAATTGCCCTGCGAATCGAGATCGATGACCAGCGTGCGCAGCCCCTGGCTCGCGTCGATCGCCGCCAGATTGCAGGTGATCGTCGACTTGCCCACCCCGCCCTTCTGGTTGAACACTACATAACGCATCGGAATTCACCTCGTTGCCGGCGCCCGGAGGCCGCGGGCCGATCGTTGCACCGCCCAGAGTATAGAGAAGGCCGCCGATGCGATACGCTACGAGGCCAGCATCCAACCGACCGACAAGACCCTCCGATGAGCCGATTCTGGAGCCCGATCGTCAGCCAGCTCTCGCCCTATGTGCCGGGCGAGCAACCGCAGCAGGCGGGCCTGTGCAAGCTGAACACCAACGAGAACCCGTATCCGCCGTCGCCGGCGGTGCTCGCCGCGCTGCGCGCCGAGATCGGCGACGACGGCAGCCGCTTGCGCCTGTATCCGGACCCCCAGGGCAGCGTGCTGCGCGCCGCGATCGCCGAGCAGGAGGGGCTGACCCCCGATCAGGTGTTCGTGGGCAACGGTTCGGATGAAGTCCTGGCCCTCGCCTTCCAGGCGCTGCTGGCGCAGCCGCAGCCCCTGCGCTATCCGGACATCACGTACAGCTTCTATCCGACCTACTGCCGGCTCTACCGGATCGCATCGCAGACGGTGCCGCTGCGCGCGGACGGCCTGCGGCTCGAGGTCGACGACTATCCGGCCGGCGGGCCGGTGATCCTGCCCAACCCGAACGCCCCGACGGGGCGCGCCGTGTCACGCGCCGAGATCGCCCGGCTGGCGACCGCCAATGCCGGTTCGCCGGTGATCATCGACGAAGCCTATGTCGTCTTCGGCGCCGAGAGCGCCGCGCCGCTGATCGGCGGACACGACAATCTGCTGGTGGTGCGCACGCTGTCGAAATCGCACGCGCTGGCCGGTCTCAGGGTCGGCTACGCACTCGGCCACCCGGCACTGATCGAGGCCCTGGTGCGGGTGAAGGACAGTTTCAACTCCTACCCGCTCGACCGGCTGGCCCTGGCCGGCGCCACGGCCGCGATCCGCGACACCGACTGGCTGGCGCGCACCAGTGCCGCGGTGATCGCCAGCCGCGCCGTGCTGAGCGCGGGCCTGCAGGCACTGGGTTTCGAAGTCCTGCCGTCGCAGGCCAATTTCGTCTTCGCCCGCCACCCCGGGCATGACGGGGCTGCGCTGGCCCAGGCGCTGCGCGACCGGGCCATCATCGTGCGCCACTTCGCATCGCCACCCGTGGCCCAGTGGCTGCGCATCACCGTCGGCACCCCGGAGGACTGCGAGACGCTGCTGACCGCGCTGACCGGAATCGTCGGGCGCTGATTCCGCGATTGGCCTTGGTATTCACCATGGTTGCATCTGGCAGCGGGGCGACTTAAGATACAGAAATCTGTATTGAGAGGCCAGCCCATGAAAACCACGCTCGACCTGAACGACGCCCTGCTCGCCGAGGCAAAAATCACCGCTGCACGACAGCGCACGACGCTTACCCGCCTGATCGAGGAAGGGCTGCAGCTGCGTCTGCAGAAGCAGCGGATGCCGGCCAAGTCTGTCCACCTGCCTGTCTATCGCGGAACGGGCGGGCTGATGCCTGGCCTTGACGGGCTGAGCAACAAAGCCTTGCTGGACGCCGCCGACCATGACGCCTGACGTCAATATTCTTGTCGCCGCATCACGCAGCGACCATCCTCATCATGCACCTGCACGAGCGTGGCTGGAACAAGCCCTCGCCAATACAAGCCAGGGAGCAGCCTTCAGCTTGCAGCCCATGGTGATCGCAAGCTTCCTTCGGTTGGTCACACATCCAAGAATATTCGTGCAGCCCACGCCCATGGCTGAGGCACTGCATTTCATTGACGCGCTGCTGAAAGCAGCCGGATCGGAACCCGCGCCGCTGGGCGGCGAATGGCCCCTTCTGCGCCAGCTATGCGTGGACAAGGTGCTTTCCGACAATGACGTGCCAGACGCCTGGCTAGCCGCCGCAGCGATCCATCAGGGCGAGCATGTCGTCAGTTTCGATGCTGACTTCAGACGTTTGTTGCCAAGGGGGCAATTCACCCGGCTTTCGCCGTGAGCCGGGCTGGCGAAAGCATCAAATGGCGACGCAGACGCCGGCCCTCGACAGACGCACAGTGCTCAATCGAGTTCGATCAGCACCGGCTGGTGATCCGAAGCCTGCGTCTGGCCGTCCACCTGCAGCGCACGCACACGGCCCAGCAGGTCTTCCGACACGTAGATGAAATCGCAGGTGTAGGGCGCCGGCCACTGGGCGCGGTCGTGCACGCCGTTGGTGAATACGTGCGGCAGGCCGGGGTGGACATGGCGCCAGGCGTCGACCAGGGTCGGCGGCCGGTCGGCGGCCGGTTCCTGGCCGGCGCCGTCGGCGGCCGCATCGACCAGATCCAGGTCTTCGAGCCTTTCGAAGCGCTCCTGCATGCGCGCATGGCAAGGATCTTCGGGCAGAAAGTTGAAATCGCCGGTGAGGATGGCCGAAGCCGGTTGCGCGAAGGTGTGGAACGGGCCGCTCGAATCGTCGGCGACCCGGCTCAGTCGCGCCTGCCCGAAGGCCTCGGCGTGACGGGCACGGATCGCCTCGACCTGCATCGCGCGCTGCATCGGCGAGTAATACTCGAGGTGGGTGGTCATCACCCGCAGCGGACCGAACGGCGCTTCGATGGTGGCATCGAGCAGCATGCGCGGCATCCCCTTGTTCGCCGGGTCGGCCGGCCACGGCAGTTGCACGCGCAGCACCTGCCTGACCGGCAGGCGGCTGAGGATCAGGTTGCCGAAGACGCGCCGGCTGCCGTCGGGCGCCGGCGTGTCGACGGCTGCACCGGGCACCGGCAGGTAGTCGGGCAGCAGTTCGGCGAGCATCGCGAACTGGTTCTCGCCGCTGCTGCCGGCCAGCGCCGGGAAATTCGCGGCGACTTCCTGCAGGCACAAGACATCGAAATCGGCCAGCGCCCTGGCGTGTTCGATGATGCGCCGGGGGTCGACCCGTCCGTCGACTCCACGGCACCACTGGATGTTCCAGGTGATCAACTTCATCGCGACAATGCTCCTCAGCGAATCCCCGCCCGCATGAACGACTGGACGAACTGCCGCTGGAACAGCAGGAAACCCAGCAGAAGCGGTGCGGCGGTCATCAGCGTGGCCGCTGTGATGATCGACCAGTCGACACCCTGGTCGGTGGAAGAGAATACCTGCAAGCCGACAGTCAGCGGCCGCGTCTCGACCGAACTCGTGACGATCAGCGGCCACAGGAAATTGTTCCAGTGGTGGCTGACCGAAACCAGCGCGTAAGCCAGATAGACCGGCCGGGCCAGCGGCACATAGACCTTCCACAAGACCTGGAGCGCGTTCGCGCCCTCGACGCGCGCGGCCTCGTCGAGTTCGCGCGGCACGGTCTTGAAGGTCTGGCGCAGCAGGAAGATCCCGAAGGCGGACGCGAAGTAGGGCAGCCCGATCGCGAGGATGGTGTCGCGCAGCCCCAGCATGTTCATCGTCCGGTAGTTCTCGACGATCAGCACGTCGGGCATGACCATCAGCTGGATCAGCACCAGCATGAACATCAGGTCGCGACCGCGGAATTCGTAGCGGGCAAACGCGTAGGCGGCCAGCGTGCCCAGCACCATCTGGGCGACCAGGATCATCGTGACCAGGATGAAGGTGTTCAGGAAGTAGCGGGCGAACGGGGCCGCGTTCCAGGCATTGACGAAATTCTGCAGCGTCAGCGGCGCGCCGAGTTCGAAGCGCGTCGAGAACTCGCTGGGGTGGAACGCCGTCCAGACCGCATAGGCCAGCGGCAGGATCCACAGCAGGCCGAGCAGCCAGGCCCCGATCGTTTCGAGCAGCGCCGAGAAGCGGCTGCGTTCGAAGCCGTCGGAAACCGGAGGAGCGGGCGTAGCGGCGCTCACTGGTAGTGGGTCCTGCGGTCGAGGAAGCGGAACTTCACGAAGGCCGTCACGCCCAGGATCGTCAGCACCACCATGGTCAGCGCCGCGGCGTAGGCCGAGTCCCAGAAGCTGAAGCCGACCTGGTAGATGTAGTAGAGCAGCAGCGCGCTGGCGTTGTCAGGCCCGCCGCGGGTCATCACGAAGATGTGGTCGACCATGCGCACCGAGTTGATCAATGCGTTGATCAGCACGAACAGCGTGGTCGGCATCAGCAGCGGAAACAGCACGCGGCGGAAATACTGCCAGCGCGCGGCGCCCTCGAGCGCGGCCGCCTCGGCCAGCGTCGGCGAGATCTGCTGCAGCGCAGCCAGGTAGAAGATCATGAAGAAGCCGGCCTCCTTCCAGATCGCCACGACGATGGTCGCGCCCAGCACCGTGCTGCGCTCGCCCAGCCAGTTGTGGCTGGGCAGGCCCAGCGCGCCGGTGATCTGTTCGAGCAGGCCGTACTGCGGCGTATAGAAGAACAGCCAGATGTTGGCGACCGCGATCATCGGCAGCACGGTCGGGGTGAAGTAGGCCATCCGCAGGAAGCCGCGCCCGACGATCCTGCCGTTGACCCACAGCGCCATCACGATCGCGATCGCGATCGACAGCGGAATCGTGCCAAGCGCAAACCACAGGTTGTTCCACAGTGCCTGCCAGAAGACGTCGTCCTCCAGCATGAAGCGGTAGTTGTCGAGGCCGACGAAGACCGCCGGCCGCGCTCCCCTGGGCGTGCTGAACACGCTGTGCCAGGCGGTGGCAACCGCCGGCCAGTGCGTGAACATCACCAGCAGAACCAGGGCCGGCAGCAGCAACAGCCAGCCGGTCACCTGGGTCTGGATCGATGCGCGCATCAGCGTCGGTAGGCTCGCAGGATCCGGTCAGCCTCGCGCTGGGCGTCCTTCATTGCCTGCTCGGGCTGCTTGGAGCCCGTCAACGCCGCCTGCAGGCCGTCGTTGAGCGCCTTGGTGACGCGCTGGTTCTCGTGGGTCGACAGTTCGGCCACCGAGAACTCGAGCTGGTCGCGCGCAACCAGCGCCTGCGGCACCTCGCGGGCGTAGGCCTTCATCTCGTCGGTGTTCCAGGCCGCCGGCGAAACCGCGACGTAACCGGTGGCGATGCTCCATTGCGCAGCCCGTTGCGGCGCGGTCGCCCACTTGATGAAGCGCATCGACGCTGCCTTCTCGGCGTCCGTGGTGTTCTTGAACACGTAGAAGTTGCCCCCGCCGGTCGGACTGCCGCGCCGCTTCTTCTCGGGCAGCATGGCGACACCGAACGGGAAGCCGGCGTTCGT
>JBAYOD010000112.1:0-9861 GCA_041678445.1 Burkholderiaceae bacterium
AGTGTTGCGCCGCGGCCGACGGTCACGGGTGCGACGAGCTGGGTGTCGCTGCCGATGAAGGCATCGTCCTCGATCACCGTGCGGTGCTTGTTGGCGCCGTCGTAGTTGCAGGTGATGGTGCCGGCGCCGATGTTCACGCGCTGGCCGATGACGGCGTCGCCGACGTAGGCGAGGTGGTTCGCCTTGGAACCGGCCGCCATCCGGGTGTTCTTCATTTCGACGAAGTTGCCGACATGGGTGTCGGCGCCGAGTTCGGTGCCGGGGCGCAGCCGCGCATACGGGCCGATGCGGGCGCCGGCGCCGATCACTGCGCCGTCGATGTGGGTGAAGGGCAGCAGCCGGGCGCCGGCCTCGATGCGGGCGTCCCGGATCACGCAGTGGGCGCCCACTTCGACGCCGTCGGCGAGGCTGACCCGGCCTTCGAACAGGCAGCCGATGTCGATGCTCACGTCGCGCCCGCAGTGCAACTCGCCGCGGATATCCAGTCGGGCCGGATCGGCCAGCGTCACACCGCTGTCGAGCAGCGCCTCGGCCAGGTTGCGCTGGTAGACCCGTTCGAGGGCGGCGAGCTGGCGCTTGCTGTTCACGCCCAGGGTTTCCCAGTCGGCGGCCGGCTGCGCCGAGACGATCTCGATCTGGTCGCGCACGGCCATCCCGACGATGTCGGTCAGGTAGTACTCGCCCTGCGCGTTGTTTGCCGACAGGCCGGTCAGCCAGCGCTTGAGCGCAGCCGTGGGGGCAACCAGGATGCCGGTGTTGACCTCGCGGATCGCACGGGTGGCTTCGTCGGCATCCTTCTCTTCGACGATGCGGGTGATCCGGCCTTGTTCGCGGACGATCCGTCCGTAGCCGGCAGGATCGTCGAGGTCGACCGTGAGCAGGGCGAGCCGCTGGCTGCCGGCAGCTTCGATCAGTCGCTGCAGGGTTTCGCGCCGGGTGAGCGGCACGTCGCCGTACAGCACCAGGGTCGGAACGCCATCGTCGAGCCGGTCGGCGGCCTGGGCCACGGCGTGGCCGGTGCCGAGCTGCGGCGACTGCAGCGCCCAGCGGATTCCGGTGCTCGACTCACGGGTTGCGACGGCCTGGCGCACCTGTTCGCCGCCATGGCCGTGCACGACCACCAGCCGGGTCGGCGACAGGCTGTTCGCACAGTCGAGGACATGACCCAGCAGGGGCTTGCCAGCCAGCGGATGCAGGACCTTGGGGAGGTCGGAGTGCATCCGCTTGCCCTGGCCCGCGGCGAGGATGACGATGTTCATTTTTCCTTTCAATTCAGAGACTTAAGTCTCTATCGGGGCGCTCGT
Organism: Burkholderiaceae bacterium; assembly: GCA_041678445.1. Lineage (GTDB taxonomy): Bacteria > Pseudomonadota > Gammaproteobacteria > Burkholderiales > Burkholderiaceae_E > Zeimonas. The sequence continues at coordinate 1,305 of JBAYOD010000112.1, forward strand.
TGGAAATACTAGCACGGGCGCTGCGTCGCCATGGGTGACGCTTTTCACCGTTTGGGCGACGGGGGCCGGCCGGGTCAGTGCGCCTCGGCCGCGGCCAGATCGGTGCCGCGCCGTCCGAGGCGGCTGCCGATCACCATGCCCGCTGCGCTGGCCACCAGGCCGATCAACTGCGGCTCGACCGGGTCGTCGATGCCGGCGATCTCCAGCACCAGCCAGGTGCCCAGCCCCAGGATGATCGCGTAGAGCGCACCCAGGCTGTTGGCACGCTTCCAGAACAGGCCTGCGGTCAGCGGCACGAAGGCGCCGGCCAGCGTGATCCGGTAGGCGTTCTCGACCATCGTGTGGATGGTTGCGTCGGTGGCGATCGCGTAGCCGGTGACGATCGCCGTGAAGCCGGCGACGGTGTAGCGGGTGACCCAGAGGAACTGGCGGTCGGTCAGGCGCGGGAAATACGGGCGGATCACGTTCTCCGCGAAGGTTACCGACGGCGCCAGCAGCGTTCCCGAGGCCGTGCTCATGATCACCGAGAGCAACGCGCCGAAGAACACCACCTGCAGCCAGAACGGCATGTGGCCGAGCACCAGGGCGGGCAGGATCAGCTGGGTGTCGATTTCACTGAGGCGGGCCACCATGGCCGGGTCGATGAGGTTGGCCGAGTAGGCCAGGAACAGCGGCACGGCGGCGAAGAAGAAGTACGAGATGCCGCCCAGCGTGGTTGCCCAGACCGCCACGTGCTCGTTGCGCGACGAGTTGACCCGCTGGAAGACGTCCTGCTGCGGGATGGAGCCGAGCGCCATCGTGAACAGCGCCGCCACCCAGCCGAGCATGTCGATCGGGTCGAGCGTGGGCAGAAAGGCGAATTTGCCCTCGGCATGGGCCTTGCCGATCACCGTCGCGATGCCGCCGGCCTGCTCGGCCGCGTTGCCGGTGACCAGCAGCAGGCCGATGACGATGACGATCATCTGGACGAAGGTGGTCATCGCGACCGACCACATGCCGCCGAACAGCGTGTAGACGAGGACGACGCTGGCGCCGATCAGCATGCCCATGGGCATCGAGATCGCATGGTCGGACAGGATGTTGAAGACCAGGCCGAGCGCGGTGATCTGTGCCGCGACCCAGCCCAGGTAGGAGATCACGATGCACAGTGACAGCACCAGTTCGATCGAGCGGTTGTAGCGGATCCTGAAGTAATCGGCCAGGGTCAGCAGGTTCATCCGGTACAGCGGGCGCGCGAAGACCAGCCCGAACAGCACCAGGCACAGCGAGGCGCCGAGCGGATCGGAGATCAGCCCGCGAAAGCCTTCGTCGAGGAAAGTGGCCGAGATGCCGAGCACGGTCTCGGCACCAAACCAGGTGGCGAAGACCATGGCCAGCACCACCGGCATCGGCAGGTTGCGTCCGGCGTTGACGTAGTCGCGCGCGTTGTGGACGCGCAGCGCAGCAAACAGGCCGATCGCGATGGACAGCGCGAGATAGGCGAAAACCAGCGACAGCAGCATGGACGGACTCTCTGGAGAAGGGGGACCGTAAGGGTTGCCGCCTTTCGGGCGATGCCTCGGATGGGCGCGCGATTATAAAGCGATCAGCCAGGCCAGTGCTGCAAATCCCGCCAGGGTTGCCGTCGCGAGCACGGCGAGCCAGCGCCGGGTGCGTCGCTGTTCGTCGACCAGTCGCTGGATCATGGCCAGTGCGGCCGGGTCGGTGCGCGGCCGGGTCTGGTGCTGCAGGGCATCGTGGGCGAGCCGGGGCAGCTCGGGCAGCAGCCGCGCCCACTGTCGTGCTTCGAGCCGGACCCGTTCGGCAAAGCCTTCGAGGCCGATCTGCTCGCGCATCCATTTCTCCAGGATGGGCTTGGCGGTGATCCACAGGTCGAGGTCGGGGTCGAGCTGGCGGCCCAGCCCCTCGATGTTGAGCAGGGTCTTCTGCAGCAGCACCAGCTGGGGCTGGATCTCGACGTTGAAGCGGCGCGAGGCCTGGAACAGGCGCATCAGCACCAGGCCCAGCGAGATCTCGCGCAGCGGCCGGTCGAACACCGGTTCGCAGCAGGCGCGCACCGCGCCTTCGAGCTCCTCGATCCGGGTCCCGGCCGGCACCCAGCCCGATTCGACGTGCAGCTCGGCCACCCGCCGGTAGTCGCGCTGGAAGAAAGCGAGAAAGTTCTGCGCCAGGTAGTGCTTGTCGAATTCGGACAGGGTGCCGACGATGCCGAAGTCGAGCGCGATGTAGCGGTTGAAGTCGACGCCCGAGTCGCCGACCAGGATGTTGCCCGGGTGCATGTCGGCATGGAAGAAACCGTGTCGGAAAACCTGGGTGAAGAAGATCTCGACGCCATCGCGCGACAGCTTCTTCAAGTCGATGCCGGCGGCGCGCATCCGGTCGATCTGGCCGATCGGAATGCCGCGCATGCGCTCCATCGTCATGACCCCGGACGTGCACCAGTCCCAGTACATCTCGGGGACGCGCAGCAGCGGCGAGCGCTCGAAGTTGCGACGCAACTGGGTGGCGTTGGCCGCCTCGCGGATCAGGTCGAGCTCGTCGTGCAGGTACTTGTCGAACTCGTCGATGACTTCCAGCAGGCGCAGCCGGCGGGCGTCGGCCGAGACCCTGACCAGCAGCACGCCGGCGGTGCGCAGCAGTTCGAGGTCGCGCCGGATGACCGGCGCCATGTTCGGGCGCAGCACCTTGACGGCAACCTCGCGGCCGTCCTTGAGCCGGGCCAGGTGCACCTGGGCGATCGAGGCCGACGCGATCGGCTCCCGGTCGAAGCTGTCGTACAGCGCGTCGATCGGTTTGCCCAGGCCCTTCTCGACGGCGCGTACGGCGAGTTCGCCGGGAAATGGCGGCACGCGGTCCTGGAGTTTCGCCAGTTCGTCGGCGACGTCGGCGGGCAGCAGGTCGCGGCGGGTGGACAGGACCTGGCCGAACTTGACGAAGATCGGCCCGAGGCTTTCGAGCGCCAGGCGCAGGCGTTGGCCATGCGGCGCCTCCAGGCGGCGGCCGAAGTGCAGCAGCCGCACCAGGCGCGGCAGCCACGGCCAGTGCAGGGTGGCGGCCGCACCGGACGCAGCGATCTCGTCCAGGCCGTGGCGCCAGGCTACGTGGAGGATCTTGACGAGTCGGAAGATGCGCACCGGCGGATTGTAGCTACCGGTGCCCGCAGTGGCAGCACAGCCCTCAGCACCGACAGTGGCACAGCCGTCAGAACCGGCCGGCGGTGTTGTTTCTGGTCACGCAGGATTCGCAGGCTTCGATTATTGTGATGCCACGCCACGGTGCTGGCGTGAAAGCGAAGCGGTGCTTGTGTTGAATCAAGGCGCGTGCCGCGCGCTGGCGAAAGAATGGGCCCATTGATGCAGCGCAATAGCATCATTGGCCCAAGATCAAGGCTCGTTTAGGAGAAGCCAGATGAAGTCAGCAGTGAAATGGATGCCGATGGCTGCGGTGGTGTTCGCCGCATTCGCCACGCCGGCGCTGGCGCAGACTCACGGAGATAAGGGCGTCGGCAGCGCGGAGATGCTCTACCAGGCCGGCGGCTCGCCGCTCGCCAGCGAGGACATGCATCACAACATCAATCCGAAAGCGCCGCCGATGACCAAGGCGGAGTTCGCCAAGGGGCAGCAGATCTACTTCGAACGCTGTGCGGGGTGCCACGGCGTGCTGCGCAAGGGTGCCACCGGCAAGCCGCTGACGCCCGACATCACGCTGGAGCGCGGCTCCGAGATCCTCAAGGTCTTCATCAAGTACGGCACGCCTGGCGGTATGCCCAACTGGGGCACTTCGGGCGACATGACCGACGATGAAGTCGACCTGATGGCGCGCTACATCCAGCAGGAGCCGCCGACGCCGCCCGAGTTCAGCATAGAGGACATGAAGAAGACCTGGACGGTCATCGTGCCTCCCGAGAAGCGCCCGACGAAGAAGATGAACGACTGGGACATCAGCAACCTGTTCTCGGTGACCCTGCGCGACACCGGTGAGGTGGCGCTGATCGACGGAACCTCCAAGCAGATCATCAACATCGTCAAGACTGGCTACGCGGTGCACATCTCGCGGATGTCGGCCTCGGGGCGCTATGTGTTCGTGATCGGCCGCGATGCCAAGATCAACCTGATCGACATGTGGATGGAGAAGCCCGACAACGTGGCCGAGATCCGCATTGGCCTGGAAGCCCGCTCGGTCGACACCTCGAAGGCCAAGGGCTTCGAGGACAAGTATGCGATCGCAGGTGCTTACTGGCCGCCGCAGTACGTGATCATGGACGGCGACACGCTCGAGCCGCTGAAGGTCCAGAGCACGCGCGGCACCACGGTCGACACCCAGGAATACCACCCCGAGCCGCGCGTGGCGGCCATCGCGGCGGTGCATGACAAGCCCGAGTTCATCGTCAACGTGAAGGAGACCGGCAAGATCCTGGTCGTCGACTACAGCGACCTGAACGCGCTGAAGACCACCGAGATCGGCGCCGCGCGTTACCTGCACGACGGCGGCTGGGATGCCAGCAAGCGCTACTTCCTGGTGGCGGCGAACAACTCGAACAAGGTTGCAGCGGTCGACAGCAAGACCAACAAGCTGGCCGGCCTGATCGATGTCGGTGCCATCCCGCACCCGGGTCGTGGCGCCAACTTCGTGCATCCGAAGTACGGTCCCGTCTGGGCCACCGGCCACCTCGGCGACGAAACCATCGCGCTGATCGGCACCGATCCGGAGAAACATCCGGACAGCGCCTGGAAGATGGTGGAGTCGCTGAAAGCGCAGGGCGGCGGCAACCTGTTCATCAAGACGCATCCGAAGTCGAGCAACCTGTGGGTCGATACGCCGCTGAACCCGGATCCGGCCATCGCACAGTCGATCGCGGTGTTCGATCTGAACAACCTCGACAAGCCGTACGAGGTTCTGCCGATCGGCGACTGGGCCGGTGTAGGTGATGGCGCCAAGCGGATCACGCAGCCCGAGTACAACAAGGCGGGCGATGAGGTCTGGTTCTCGGTGTGGAGCGCGCTGAACCAGGAGTCGGCCATCGTCATCGTCGACGACAAGACCCGCAAGCTGAAGGCGGTGATCAAGGACGAGCGGATCAAGACGCCGACCGGCAAGTTCAACGTCTACAACACGCAGAACGACGTCTATTGATCGACGGTTCGTGACACAGTCTCCTCGTGAGCTTAGGGCGGTCGACAGGGGCCGCCCTTTTTTTGTCTGTCGCTTCCGGCGGCGGTGGCAGTGACCTTCTTCGCTGCGGTCGCCCGGGTGCGCGTAGCCGCGGCGGCCCTGGTGCTTGCCGCCATGCTGGTGCCGGCCAGTATGGCCGTGGCTGCCGCAGCCCAGGCAGGCAACTGGCTGCTGCTCGCCGAGGGCGCTGCCGGCCAGCAGCAGCTCGCGCTGCTCGACTGTCCGAGCGGCCGGGTGCTGGCGCGTGCTGCACCGGGCAACGGAATTGCCGATCTCGCGATCATCGGCGCGCAGCGCGCGGCGGTGATCAGCCCCGACGGCCGGCTGTCGGTGTTCGAACTGCCGTCGTTGAGGCGGGTGGCGCAGCGCAGTGGCCTGCCTGCCGACGCCCGGCTGGCGGTGTTGCCGCAACTGCTCGCGATCGGCGGGCGGGCGACGCCGGACAGCGAGGCGCTGCGGCTGCTCGACACCGGGACGCTGGCCGACCTGCACGAATACCGCTTCGATCCGCCGGTCACCGTCGCCGACCTGCAGGCGGCGCCGGCGCGGGCGAGCCTGCTGGCCGGCCTCGCGGCTTCCGGGATGCCTGCCGAGGCCTGGGAGATTGCGGTCTCGCCCGATGCGCCGCCAGTGCTCAGGGGGTTGGTGCACGACTACCGGATGGGCGAGGCCGTGCCGCTGCCGGGCCAGTACACCCCACGGCCGATTCCGCTGGACTCGCCGAGCGCGGCGCTGCTGCCCGGGCCGGTGCCCTACGCCTGGCTGCGGATCGACGCCGACGGCCGGGCGGCGGTGCTGCACCTGGAGGTGCGGCGCGAGCTCGTCCGGCTGCCCGACTTCGGCGGGCAGTGGCTGGCCGCGCCGTGGCTGGCCGCGCCGCGGCGCAGGAGCGAACAGAGCTGGGGCTGGATCGTCGGCATCCGCGGGACGCCGCAACTGTACCGGCTGGAGTCGCCGCATTGGCGGCTGTCGCCGCCGCTGCATCTGCCCGGCCCGCTGGCGGCGCTGGCCGCCGTTGCCGGGCCAGGTGCTGTTGCGGAACCGAGGGCTGCTGCGGAGCCGGCTGCTGCGGAGCCGACTGCTGCGGCCGCCGCAGCCGTGGCTGCCGCAGTCGAAGTCGACGGCCGGGTCGTGCTCGGCCAGTGGGATCCGCTGACGGCGGCTTTTGCGCCAGTCGATGGCGGGGCGGCTGCTATCGGGAGCAGGGGGGAAGGCGGGGAAGACAGGGAAGGCGGGGCAGGCCGGCCCGGGCCGGTCAGTCTGCGGCCGTCGGCAGACCGGCGCTGCCTGGCCCTGGTTGCTGCGGACGGACGCTGGGCGGCGGCGCTGTCCCGGTAGCTCCGGTTCCGGTAGCCCCGGCTCCTGACCGATCAGGCGAAGACGCCCAGCAGCGGTACGGCCTTGTAGCGGGCCGCCCAGAGGATGGCGGTGAACACTGCGATCGCAGCGACCCCAGCCACGATGCGCGTGCCGCGGGTTGTGCCGCGCTTGAGCGCGATCGCGCCGAGCACGATGTAGACGAGCAGCGCAACGATCTTGAACGCGAGCCAATCGATCAGCCACGGTGCGAGACGGGCCTGCACCAGCATCAGGATCGCGCTGACCAGCAGAACCGTGTCGATGATGTGTGGCAGCACCCGGGTGGCGCGGTGACGCAGCAGGGCCGAGTCGGCAATCATCCACAGGTAGCGCAGGACGAAACCGGTGATGCTGAGCACCGCCGTCGTCATGTGGATCATCTTCAGGGTCGTGTAGTCGGGCATGGCAGGCAGTGGGATCAGCTGCGATCCATCGAGTCGGCGATCGCGCGGGTGACCACGGGGCCGCCCTTGTCGATGTGGAAGGACAGCCGGCGGTCGCGCAGCAGTTCGTCCGAGTAGGTGAGCCGGTCGAAGTGGCGGACGTGCTCGATCCATGATTCGTCGATCATGTATTCGACGAAGCGGCCCGGATCGGAGGTGTCGCGAAACAGCTCCCAGGACAGCGCGCCGCGGCTCAGGCGGCGGCGGCCGGTTTCCCGCATGACGAGGCGGAACTCGTCGGCCTTGGCCGGATCGATCCGGTATTCGATCGTCGTCATGACCGGGCCGTCGCGCGGATCGACCGCCCAGCCGGGAATCGGGATCTTGCGCGGCGAATGCGGCTGCAGGTCTTCGGCCGGCGTATGGCCGAGTTCGAGATGGCGGGTCAGCCACAGCAGCAGGGTGCCGGTGAGTGCCGCCGCGGTGATCCCGACCTGCAGGCTGGCCAGCGAGGCCACCTTGCCCCAGACTGCGGCGCCAACCGCCCCGCCGCCCATGATGGCCATCTGGAAGGTCGACATCGCGCGGGCCCGGACCCAGTCGGGCAGCGACAGCTGGGCCGCCACCGAGATCGTGTTGGCCGCCGTCAGCCAGGCGATGCCGCTGAGGAACATGGCCGGCGCCGAGATCCACAGCGTCGGCGAGAAGACGACGACGACCATGAAGACGGCCTGCACCATGCTGCCGACGTGGACGACACGCTCGGCCGAGTACTTGCGCCGCCAGCGCGGGATCATTGCGGCCGAGGCGATGGCGCCGGCACCCATCGACGCGAGCAGGATGGTGTAGGTGTTGGCCGAGCCGCCGGGCATCTGCCGCGCGATCAGCGGCAGCAGCGCGATCAGCGCGGTGGACTGGGAGAAGAACATGAAGGCGCGCAGCAGGGCGATGCGCATCGGCGGCGACTGCCGCACGTACTGGACGCCGACCCGGATCGCCCCGAGGAAGCGCTCGCCGGGCAGTGAGCTGGTGGTCTTGCGCTCGTGGCGCCAGGCGAAGATGACGAGCCCGGCCACGACCGACAGCACGACGTTGAGCACGAAGACCCAGGCGGTGCCGGCGGCCGCGATCAGCGCACCGGCGGCCATCGGCCCGATGATGCGCGAGGCGTTCATGGCGACCCCGTTCAGGGCCAGCGCCGACGGCAGCTGGCTGCGCGGCACCATTTCCGGGATCAGAGCCGAGTAGACTGGCCAGCGCATCGCCAGCCCGATCCCGTTGGCGAAGACCAGCAGCAGCAGCAGGGTCGGGTTGATCGCATCGGAGAGGATCGCCAGGCACAGCAGCAGGGCCGAGCCGGCGACCCAGAACTGGGTGACCATGAAGTAGCGGCGCCGGTCGACGATGTCGGCCAGCGCGCCGCTGGGCAGCCCGAGCAGGAAGACCGGCAGCGTCGACGCAGTCTGCACCAGCGCGACCATCACCGGTGAGGTGGTCAGCGTGGTCATCAGCCAGGCGGCCGCCACGTCGTTCATCCACATGCAGGTGTTGGCGATCAGCCAGACGATCCACAGCCTGCGGAAGACGCGGTCGAACAGCGGCGCCCACGGCGACGAGGAGTGGGTCGCTGCGCTGCGATCGGG
>JBAYOD010000113.1:0-9787 GCA_041678445.1 Burkholderiaceae bacterium
CGACACCCGCCGCCAGCGACACGACCACGGCGTAGCGCGGCCACAGGCGCCGGGCGATCAGCCAGGCGGCGAACATCGCGAACACCAGGCCGAAGCGGGTCTGCATCGACGCAAAGGCTTCCATGCCGAAGCGCAGCAGCACTCCGGCCAGCATGGCCGCAGCCAGCGCGATCGGGATCCGGTTCATGGCTCGCTCGAACCATCCGGAAAAGCCGCTGACTGCGATCAGCAAGGCCGACACGATGAAGGCTCCGGTGGCTTCGGCCAGCGGCACACCGGCGGCGCCGGTGATCAGCATCGCCGCCCCCGGGGTGGACCAGGCCGTGACGACCGGCATGCGCCAGCGCAGCGAAGGCACGATGCAGGTCAGCCCCATCCCGAGCCCGAGCGCCCACATCCACGACGCGATCTGTGCCTCGCTGGCACCCAGCGCCCGTGCGGCTTCGAAAACGATGACGGCCGAACTCGTGAAGCCGACCAGGACTGTCACGAAGCCGGCGACGATCGCCGGCATCGACAGATCGCGCAGCAGGCTGCGCTGCACCGGTTTCGCTCCCGGGCCGGCAGACGCCTGCGCCTCGTCCGGCAGAATCACGATTGCAGACGACGGGCCGCAGCCATCCTCGCGTTGATCGCCAGCGCCTGGCGCAGCCCCTCGACATTGGCCACACCCTTGCCGACGATGTCGAAGGCCGTGCCGCTGGCGCAGGTCGTGAACGGCACGGGCAACCCGCCCAGCACCGTCACGCCCGAATCGAAGCCCATCAGCTTCATGGCGATCTGCCCCTGGTCGTGATACATCGACACGACTGCATCGAAATCGCCCCGCCGCGCGTTGACGAAGATCGTGTCAGCCGGCAGCGGGCCCCGCGCGTCGATGCCTTCGGCACGCAACGACTCGACCGCCGGCGCGATCGTATCGATCTCCTCACGCCCCATCGTGCCGCCGTCGCCGGCGTGCGGGTTGAGCGCAGCCACCCCGACGCGCGGCTTCGCAAGCCCTGCAGCGCGCAGACTGCGCTCGATGATGTGCACGGCGTCGCGCACCCCGTCGGCGGAAATCGATGCCGCAACCTCGCTGAGCGGGATGTGGGAGGTCACACGCGAGGTCCACAGATTGCCGGTGACGTTGAACTCGCAGACGAAATCCTCGACGTCGAGCAGCGCCTGCAGCAGGCGCAGCTCGTCCTCGTGGCTGAGCCCGGCCAGCCGCATCGCCCCCTTGTTGAACGGTGCAAACAGCACGCCATCCAGCCGTCCGGCACGGACCCCGTCGACAGCTGCCTGAAGGCAGCTCAGCACGTAGTGCCCGCAGTCACGTTGCATCTGTCCCAGTTGCCAGCCCTCGGCCATCCTGATCTCGGCGAAAACCGGAATTCCCGACGGGGCTGTCGCCGCCTGCTGCTCGCCCTGTGCCAGCACCTTCGGATCACCAATCAGGACCAGATCAGCCTGCTCGGCCGAGCGTGGGTCGGCCAGCAACCGGGCCAGCAGTTCCGGACCGATACCCGCCGGATCTCCGGTCAGCACACCGATCGTCGGTTTCCTGTCAGTCATCATTTCTCCGTTCGTCGCATCACTGTTGGGGCCGCACCCTGCCCGGGCGCGACCTTATCGGGGTCCGAGCTTACCCGATCGGGCAGGCGCGGGTGAAGCGCTCCGCCCAGCTCAGCGCTCGGCCAGGGCGAGGCGCGCCGCCAAGGCGATGAAGACCGCCGCGGCACCGAGATTGAGCGCTCGGCGCGTGGCTCGCGAACGCCTGAGCAACGCGCCGAGCAGGCCGGCAAACCAGGCGATCGCCCCGAACACGATCAGGGTCGCAACGATGAACACCACGCCCAGGACGACGATCTGCAGCGCAACCGAGCCACGGCCCGGATCGGCGAACTGCGGCAGGAAGGCCAGGAAGAAGATCGACACCTTCGGGTTGGTCAGGTTCATGACGACACCGCGTCGATACAGCGCCCAGCCTCCCAGCGCCGGCGCCTCGGCGCCAGGTACCTCGTCGACCGGAGCCCGGATCGCCTGCCAGGCCAGCCACAACAGATAGAACGCACCGGCTGCCTTGAGCAGCCGGAAGGCCAGCTCCGAGGCAGCGAACAGGGCTGCAAGGCCGGCAGCGACCGCCGCTGTGTGCACCAGCAGCCCCGTGCACAAGCCGAGCACCACGCGCAGGCCGGCGCCGCGGCCGTGCATCGCCGATTGCATCATCACGAACAGATTGTCCGGGCCGGGCGACAGGCCCAGCAGCACGGACGCGGCGAAGAAAGCAGGCAGACTCTCGATCAGCATCTTCAGCCAGATCAACGCGCCTCGATCTCGACGAACACCAGTTCGCGTGACCCGGCGTTGACGACGTTGTGCTCGACCCCGGCCTGCCGGGAATAGCTGCGCCCGGCCACCAGCTCGGCATCGACCTCGCCCTGGGGCGTCTCCAGCAGCAGCTTGCCGTCGGTCATCGGCACGACCACATAGTCCATCTCGTGACGATGCCAGCCGGTTTCCGCACCGGGCGCAAAGCGCCATTCGGTCACCTGGAAGCGTTCGTTGGAAACCTGGACCGTGGCAACGGCCTTCGCGCGTGACAACGTCATCTCCTGACTCCTCTTCGATCGGCATCAAGAATAGCCGATCCCCACCGGCATCGGCATCGAGACCCGCCGACACCGGATGTGCCAGAATCCGTCGATCATCTCATGCCAGCCGACCCCGTGAACGACCCGTTGCGTGCCCCGCCCGGCACAGGGCTGGGCCCGGCCCCCGAGCCGCTGCGGCACACTGCGCTCGACGATGCGATCGCCTTCTCGTCGGCAGTCGTGCTCGTGGCAATCGGCATTGCCCTGTTCGAGCGCGCCGGGCTGATGACCGGCGGCACCACCGGTCTCGCACTGCTGCTGTCCTACGAAACACCGCTCCACTTCGGCGCTGCGTTCGTCATCGTGAACCTGCCCTTCTTCATCCTCTCCGCGCGCCGGATGGGCTGGCGATTCACGCTGAAAACGATCACCGCCGTCGTGCTGCTGGCGCTCGTCAGCGAACTGCAGCGCCCGTTGCTGAGCTTCGACCTGGTCAACCCCGTCTATGGCGCCGCGGCCGGCGGCCTGCTGATCGGCGTCGGCTTGCTCATCCTGATCCGGCACCGCAGCAGCCTGGGCGGTTTCGGCATCCTCGCCTTCTATCTGCAGGAACGCCTGGGGCTGCGTGCCGGCTGGGTTCAGCTCGCGCTCGACGCCGGGGTACTGCTGCTGTCGCTGATCTCGATCTCGCCGGCGACCGTGGCCATTTCGCTGATCGGCGCGCTGACCCTGAACCTGACGCTGGCGATCAACCACCGGCCGGGCCGCTACATGGGCATCTGAGCCCGCTCATCCGGCCGGTGAGCGACGATAATCGGCCGATGGACCGCTTCAAGCAGATCGAAACCTTCGTGGCCGTCGCGCAGCGCGGCAGCCTGTCGGCCACCGCCCGGGCCGAAGGCGTGGCGCCAGGCGTGATCGGCCGGCGGATCGATGCCCTCGAAGCGCGGCTGGGCGTCAAGCTGCTGGTGCGCACGACGCGCAGGATCACGCTGACCTTCGAAGGCAGCGCCTTCCTGGAAGACTGCCAGCGGCTGCTCAACGATTTCCAGAACGCCGAGGCCTCGGTGTCGCTCGGTGGCATCAAGGCCAGCGGCCACATGCGGGTCACCGCACCGGCCGGATTCGGCCGCCTGCACGTTGCGCCGCTGCTGCCCGCCTTTCTCGAGGCGCATCCTGAAGTCAGCGTCTCGCTCGACCTGACCGACCGGCTGGCCGACATCGTCAACGAGGGTATCGATCTGGCGATCCGGATCGGTGCGCTCGACGACTCGAGCCTGATCGGTGTGAAGCTTGCCGAGAACCGGCGGGTCGTGGTCGCCAGCCCGGCCTATCTGGCGCGTCGCGGCGTACCAGCCAGCCCCCGCGACCTGCCCCGGCATGACTGTCTGACCTTCGGCACCTACGGCAACCAGGCCCGCGGCTGGCAGTTCACGCTCGACGGGCGCCCGGTCTCACTGCGGGTGACCGGTTCGATGGCCTGCAACGATGGCGCGGTGCTGCGCGACTGGGCGCTCGCCGGCAAGGGGCTCGCCTGGCGCTCGATGTGGGAGGTTGGCGAGGATCTGGTAGCCGGCCACCTGGTGACGGTGCTCGACGAGTATGCCGCCCCCGACAATGCCATCCACGCGGTCTTCCCGCAGCGCCGCAATCTGCCGCTGCGGGTCCGGATGCTGATCGACCATCTGAAGGACACCTACGGCGACCCGACCTATTGGCAGGGGCTGCCGTAGGCGGCGAAAGCGACGAACGAAGACGCTCCCGCCGCCGCACCGTCAGGACAGGTGCTTGCCGACCAGGCCGGTCATCTCGAACATGCTGACCTGTGCCTTGCCGAAGACCTTCCGCAGCTTGTCGTCGGCATTGATCATCCGCTTGTTGGCAGCGTCCTGCAGGTTGCCCTTCTTGATGTACTCCCACAGCTTCTTGACGACTTCGGTGCGGGCCAGGGGCTTGCTGCCGACCACCGCGGCCAGTTCGGCACTCGGTGTCAACGGTTTCATGAACGCGGCATTGGGCTTGCGCGCCGGCTTCCTGGCGGCCGCCGCCTTGGCCGCGGGGGCTTTGGCAGGTGCTTTCGTCGCCGCCTTGGTCGCCGGTGCCTTCGTGGCAGCCTTCTTCGCCGGGGCCTTGGCTGCCGTCTTCGCGGCGGGCGCCTTCACAGCCTTGCTGGCCGCGGCCTTGGTGGCAGGTTTCTTCGCAGCCTTGCTGGCAGTCGCCATATCCGATCCTCCTTGGGTTTATTGAAAGCGTGACTCAATACGAAGACGCCGGCCGGCACAGGCTCCGCGAGCCGTTTCTCCATAAACCGGGAGCATGACGCTTCTTCGCAGCGGCGCCAACATCCGGCACGCAGGCACGCGCCCAGCGGTCACCGACTGTTGCTTTTTCGATTCACGAACCTGACAGAAAGGTCCGCCGGACGTCGATGGACGAGCGCCGGCCGACGTCCGGCAGCGACTGTTCGAGCCACTCGGCAGCAGCCTGGCGGCCGCGGTCACGCAGGTCGAGAAGGAAAGGCATGGCCGTCGTGAACTTCGAATCGGCTCCCAGGCCCGACAGGATGCCGTCGGCACGCACGGCATGCATCATGACCGGGGTGAGCGCCGACTCGAACTCCGGCTTGAGCCAGCCTTCGCCGAGCAGCTTCTGGACGAAGGCGATTGCCCGGATTTCGGAGACCAGGGCGGCATTGAAGGTGATTTCGTTGAGCCGGTCGAAGATGTCCGACGGGCTGCGCGGCACCTCGTCGCGCTCGATCGGGTTGATCAGGACCAGCAGCAGGTCCCGGGTGACGCACTGGTAGAAGAACGGGAAAAGCGGTGGGTCGGCCATGTAGCCACCGTCCCAGTAGGGCTCATCATCGATGATCACCGTGTGAAAGACGGTCGGCAGGCAGGAGGAAGCCAGCAGGACATCGACCGACAGTTCGGCCGCATTGAAGACGCGGACCTGGCTGGTGCGCACATTGGTCGCCGCGACGAACAGCTTGAACGGGCTCTCGCTGCGCAAGCGTGCGAAATCGATCTGGGAGGCAAGGATGCCGCGCATCAGGTTCAGGTTCGCCGGATTGAGCTGGTACGGCGAAAAAGTCCGGGCCAGCAGATCGCCCCAGACGCCGAGGGTCCCGGAACCGAAGATCGACGGGGTCCCCCCCACTGAACGCCAGAAGCGATCGAGTGCCTCGCGCGCGCCGTCGCGTCCGTTCTCGAGCCAGCCGTAGGCCAGCACCACGGCATTCATCGCCCCGGCGCTCGCTCCGGACAGGCCCTCGAAGTCGATCCGGCCATCCTCGAGCAGGTAGTCGAGCACGCCCCAGGTGAAGGCGCCGTGTGAACCGCCGCCCTGCAGACCCAGGTTGACGACCGGCGAACCCGGGCCCTTCTTCCTGACGCCGTTCCGGGCCTTGCCTCTGCCGTTGCCTTTGTTCCCGTTGTTCCCGCCGTTGTTCTTCTTCTCTGCCACCATCTGGAACTCCCTCGAAAACCGGTCACAAGCCGCTCACGCCAGGGATCTGGCCAGAGTCCGCTACCATCGGAGCGTAATGTCCGCAGGGGCAAGCATGTTCCCGCCCGCCGATGATGACCGATTCCGAAGAAGACCGCGCTCACGCCAGCGCCGCACCCCCTGCTCCCCCACCCCTTCGATGCGACCATCCGCTTGAGTCCGCTGGGCGACGGCCGCTTCAGCGGCCAGAGCTCGGCCGCCTGCCGCTCCGTGCCGTTGGCACGCGAAGGAGGATCAGGCCGCCTCGCCGTTGCGCGACGCGCGCTTGCGCTCGTGCTCCTTCAGGAAGCGCTTGCGCAGCCGGATGCTGGTGGGCGTCAGCTCGACCAGTTCGTCGTCGGCGATGAACTCGACCGCCTTCTCCAGCGTCAGCTGGATCGGCGGCGTCAGCGCCACCGCCTCGTCCTTGCCCGACGCCCGGACGTTGGTCAGCTTCTTCTCGCGAACCGGATTGACGACCAGATCGTTGTCGCGGGTATGGATGCCGATGATCATGCCCTCGTACAGCGGATCGCCCGGCTTGACGAACATCCGGCCGCGATCCTGGAGCTTCCACAGCGCGTAGGCAACCGCCGCTCCGTCATCCTGAGAGATCAGCACCCCGTTGCGGCGATCTTCGATCTCGCCGGCCCAGGGGCCGTAGTCGTCGAACACATGGCTCATGATCCCGGTGCCACGGGTCATGTTGAGGAACTCGTTGTGAACGCCGATCAGGCCACGTGCCGGCACCCGGTACTCGAGCCGCACCCGGCCGCTGTCATCGGACTCCATGTTCTGGAGTTCGCCGCGGCGCGCCCCGATCAGCTCCATGACCGCCCCCTGGTGTGCGGCTTCCAGGTCCATGGTCAGCAGCTCGTAAGGCTCCTGGCGCTCGCCAGCCACGACCCGGATGCGGGGCTTGGGCCGCGAAACCGCCAGCTCGTAGCCCTCGCGACGCATGTTCTCGAGCAGGATCGTCAAATGCAGCTCACCTCGTCCCGACACGACGAAGGTATCGGAATCGGCGGTGAACTCGACGCGCAGCGCGACGTTGGCCTTCAGCTCGCGCTCCAGACGCTCGCGAAGTTGCCGGCTGGTCACGAACTTGCCTTCGCGCCCGGCCATCGGCGAAGTATTGACCAGGAACTCCATCGTCATCGTCGGCTCATCGATCTTGAGAACCGGCAGCGGTTCGGCCACGGCCGGGTCGCAGACCGTGGAACCGATGTCGAGCTGCTCGATGCCGGTGATCGCGACGATGTCGCCGGCCCGGGCCTCGTCCACGGGAATGCGCTCCAGTCCGCGAAACCGCAGAACCTGATTGATCCTGGCGACAACCGGTGCAACGCCCGTCTGCGCCGAATCGCCATAATGGACGACCACCTGCTGGCCGCTGCGTACCCGGCCCCGGGCGATGCGCCCGATGCCGATCTTGCCGACGTAGCTCGAGTAGTCGAGCGCCGAGATCTGGAACTGCAGCGGCCCGTCGGCGTCGTCCTCACGCTTGGGCACGTAACGCAGGATCGCATCGAACAATGGCCGCATGTCCAGCCCGCCCGCGGCGACGGCTTCGGCCAGCGGCCCGGCGGGCAGCGCCTTCAGATCGTCGACGGCCACGCCATTGATCGCCGAGGCGTAGACGACCGGAAAGTCCAGCTGCTCCTCGGTGGCGCCCAGCCTGTCGAACAGGTCGAAGGTCTGGCTGACCACCCAGTCCGGCCGGGCCCCGGGCCGGTCGATCTTGTTGACGACGACGATCGGCCTGAGCCCCAGGGCCAGCGCCTTGCGCGTCACGAAACGGGTCTGCGGCATCGGCCCTTCGACCGCATCGACCAGCAGCAGGACCCCGTCGACCATCGAAAGCGCCCGCTCGACCTCGCCACCGAAGTCGGCGTGCCCCGGCGTATCGACGACGTTGATCCGCGTGCCTGCATACTCGACGGCGCAGTTCTTCGCGAGGATGGTGATGCCGCGCTCGCGCTCCAGATCGCCGCTGTCCATCACCCTTTCGGTCATCTGCTGGTGGGCACGGAAAGTGCCGGATTGACGCAGCAACTGGTCGACCAGCGAAGTCTTGCCATGGTCGACGTGCGCGATGATCGCGATATTGCGGATTGCCTGATTCATTGTCTGGTGTCCTGATGACGGAAAGCTTGGGGAAGGCCTGCCGGCGATCCGGTCGCGCTGCCCTGCGCCGCACGAGCGGGAGGAGAAAGCCGGGGGAAGGGCGCGAACCGGCGCCGTATCGCAGGCAGCCGCGCAGGTGAAGGCCGGGTCAGCCGGCCGCCTGGCTGCGGCCGTCCGGAACGGGTTCGGCACCCGACCGGCAGGCGATCAACCTGACCGGCGCCAGGACCCGGTTGCGCCATGAGGCCAGCCCGAGCAGGCGGGCATCGCTGTAGACGCGTACGCGAACCGGCAAAGGCCCGTTGTCCCGGGGCAAACCGGCAATGGCAGTCGCAATGCGCTCGGCAGGCAGACGCTGGCCGTTGCCGAAACGCTCGCCGGCCTGCCGGTCGAGATCGACCCGGGGCAGTCCGATGAGCAGCGCGTCGACCGGGGCCAGCCGTGCCCGCCGGTCTGCCTCGGACAGCGCCTCGAGTTCGGCCAGGCCGATGGCGTTTGCCACCGACAGGGGGCCTACCCGCTCGCGACGCAGGCCGCTCAGGTAGGCTCCGCAGCCCAGCCGTTCACCGATGTCGGCGGCCAGTACTCGGATGTAGGTTCCCTTGCTGCAGGCGACCCGGATCACTGCCCGCGGCGACGCCGCGGCCAGCGCGAGCTCGAGCACCTCGATCGCGTGGAGGGTGATGCGCCGCGCCGGACGTTCGAGCACGATGCCCGCCCGCGCATACTCGTAGAGCGGCTTGCCATCGCGCTTGAGCGCCGAGTGCATGGGCGGCACCTGATCGATCGCACCGACGAAATCTGCGCAGGCTGCGCGAAAGGAGGTTTCGTCGACATCGACCGGTCGCCGCGCGAGCACGGCACCCTCGGCGTCGCCCGTGTCGGTGACGGCACCGAGCGTCAGCTCGGCGACGTAGGTCTTGTCGGCGTCGAGGGCGTCACCGGCAAACTTGGTGGCCTCGCCGAACATCAGCGGCAACAGGCCCTCGGCCATCGGGTCGAGCGTGCCACCATGCCCGGCCTTGCGCGCATTGAGCAGCCGGCGCGCACGCACCAGCGCATCGTTCGAGCTCAGGCCGCGCGGCTTGTCCAGCAGAAGAATGCCGTCGACGCACTCGCGCAGCACGCGCCGGCCTGTCTGGCCACGGATTCCCTGGACTCCCACTGCAGCGCCTCGCCTCAGTCGTCGGCCTGCCGGCGGAGCGCTTCGTCGATCAGTTGCGACATCTCCATGCCGTGCGCAGTCGAACGATCGTGGACGAAGCGCAATTCGGGCGTCGTGTGGATGCGCACGCGCCGACCGAGCTGGCTGCGCAGGAAGCCGGCGGCCCGCGCCAGGCCGGCGCGGGTCCGTGCAACGGTTTCGTCATCGTCCGGCAGGACGGTGAAGTAGACGGTCGCATAGGCGTAGTCCGGCGTCACCTCGACGCCCGTCAGGGTGACCATGCCGATCCGCGGATCCTTGACCTCGGCGCGGACCATCTCGGCCAGCTCCTGATGAATCTGTTCCGCGACCCTGACCGAGCGCGTCGCGCCTCCTGGTTGATGCCTGCCCATGATGGTGCGCCCGCCTCACAGCGTGCGTGCAACCTCCTTGA
>JBAYOD010000114.1:0-9779 GCA_041678445.1 Burkholderiaceae bacterium
AGGACCGCGATCTGGCGGCTGACGGCCGACTGGCTGATGTGCAGTTCATCAGCGGCGCGGGTCAGGTTTCCCGTACGCGCGACGACCTCGAAGACATGCAAGGGATTGAGCGGGGGAATGCGTCTCGCCATGGCCTCGTGTCATGCGATCTGGTAATGGCTACGGGCGTGATTGGAAATTGTACCGGCCGCGCGAACGACGCATGATCATGACGATCAGGAATCCGCACCGGAGCCGCCGGATGCGCTGAACGGAGGGGAGATCGATGGCTGTCACCAGGAAGACGTCCGTACTCGAACGCGGCAGGTTTGCCGTCATGCTCGGTTCGCTGCTCGCCTCCATGGCCGTTGGCCCGCAGGCGAATGCCGCCATTTCCGACGGCATCGTCAAGATCGGGGTTCTCACCGACATGTCGGGCCCTTATGTCGATAACGTCGGGCCGGGCTCGGTGCTGGCGACCGAGCTTGCCATCGAGGAGTTCGGCGGCACGGTGGCTGGCATGCCGATCGAGCTCGTCAGCGCAGATCACCAGAACAAGGCAGACATCGGTTCCGCACGTGCGCGCGAATGGTTCGATCGTGACCAGGTTGACGTCATCACTGAACTCGGCAACAGCGCAGTGGCCCTGGCGACCCTCAAGCTTGCGGCCGAGAAGAACCGCATGACGATGGTGACCGGCGCCGGCGCGACCCGGATCAGCAACGAGGACTGCGCACCGACCAACGTGCACTGGGTCTACGACACCTACGCCCTGGCCAAGGTCGGCACCCAGCCGCTGGTCGAGCTCGGCGCGAAGAGCTGGTACTTCATCGCCGCCGACTACTCCTTCGGCCATGCGCTGCAGAACGACGGAACCATGTTCATCACGGAGGCCGGTGGCAAGGTCCTCGGCGCGAGTCGGTATGCCTTCCCGGGGACCGACTTCGCCTCGCCCCTGCTGACCGCGCAGGGCAGCGGCGCGGATGCCATCGTGTTCGCGACGGCGGGCAACGACCTGCAGAATGCGATCAAGCAGGCGTCCGAGTTTGGTCTGTCGAAGTCGCACCAGCTGGCCGCCATGCTGATGAGCATCGTCGATGTCCACGGCCTGACCCTGGCGGACGCCCAGGGGATGCACTATGCCGAGAGCTTTTACTGGGATCTCGACGATGAATCACGCGCCTTCGCGCGACGCTTCTTCGAGCGCTTCAAGAAGATGCCGACGGCGCTGCAGGCGGGCCAGTACTCGGCCGTCCTGAACTACCTGCGGGCGGTCGAGAAGTCCGGCTCGGACAACGTGACCGATGTGGTGGCTACCCTGAAATCGATGAAGATCCATGACGCCTTCGCCCGCAACGCGACACTGCGCGACGATGGCAAGCTCTCGCACGACATGTATCTCGTCCAGGTCAAGGCTCCGGAGGAGTCGAAGTATCCCTGGGACTACTACAAGGTGGTGCAGACCCTTCCGGGCGACCAGTCCTTCATGCCGCTCGCCGAGAGCAAGTGCAGCCTGGTGAAGTGATGGCGGCGATGGTGGGGCGGGCGGAGCCCGGTCCTGCGGCGCGGAGCCGGCGTACCATCGGGCCTTGGAGGAGCATGCAATGACCGATATCGCCATCGATCGCCTCGGTGATCTGGCCAACGGCCATCCCGGGTTGTTGCGGCGCGGCCGGTATCTCGATACGAGCTTCCTGCTGGAAGTTGGCGCGACGCCGTGGCTAGTGCGCATCCACCACGGACGGGTCGAAGCGGTCAGCCGCGGTCCCTTCTTGATGCCCTGCTGGGATTTCGCATTGCGCGCGAGTGAGGAGGAGTGGTCGATGTTCTGGCGCGATGTCCCACCGCCGGGTCATCATGATCTCATGGCGATGATCAAGCGTCGTGTGCTGCGCCTTGACGGCAATGTCCAGCCTTTCATGGGAAATCTATTTTATTTCAAGGCGTTGCTCGCTTTGCTGCGCCCGGGTGGACGGCTCGACGGCGTTGCACCTTTGCCGCTGGCCGACCAGGCGACGGAGGCCGCGCCATGAACGCGCGGTTCGATCCCATCGTCGGGCGTTACTTGCGCCTGGACATTGAAGGCAAGCCCTGCCGGGTCTATGTGGAGGAGGCTGGCGAGGGTGTGCCACTGCTGTGCCTGCATACGGCGGGCGCCGACACTCGCCAGTACCGGGGCTTGATGAATGACCCGCGAATCCTGGAGAACTTCCGGGTGATCGCCTTCGACCTGCCCTGGCATGGGAAGTCGTCGCCCCCGGCGGGCTGGGAGCGCGAGGAGTACCGACTCAGTTCCGCAGCGTACGTGGCGAACGTACTGGCGATCTGCGATGCCCTGGGTCTCGACAAGCCGGTCGTGATCGGTTGCTCGATTGGCGGGCGGATCGTGCTCAAGCTCGCGATCGAGCATCCGACTCGTTTTCGCGCCCTGATCGGCCTGCAGGCTGGCGCCCATGTCGACCCCTACTATGATCTCGGGTGGCTGGATCGGCCTGATGTGCATGGGGGTGAGACGTGCGCGGCGATCGTCTCCGGCCTGGTGGCGCCGACCTCGCCTGACGAGCATCGCTGGGAGACCTTGTGGCACTACATGCAGGGCGGCCCAGGGGTGTTCAAGGGGGATCTCCACTTCTACAAGGTCGACGGTGACATCCGCGGCGACATCGAGCGCATCGATACCAGCGCCTGCCCGCTGTACCTGCTTTCTGGCGAGTACGACTATTCCTGTACTCCCGAGGAAACCCTCGACGTCGCCCGACGGGTGCCGGGCGCGCAGGTCGAGATCATGCCGGGACTCGGGCATTTCCCGATGAGCGAGGATCCCGAGCGCTTCATCGGGCATCTGTTGCCGATCCTCGAACGAATCCGGGCCAGTGCGGGCTGAACGAGATGGGCGAGCGACACGACTACCCCGAGCTCGGCCTGCTCATCGATGGTCACTGGATCGGTGGCGACGGCCGGTCCACCCGTCCGGTCGTCGATCCGGCGAACGAGGCGGTGCTCGGCAGTGTCCCGGAGGCTTGCGACGAGGATGTCGCGCTTGCGCTCGATGCGGCCGGGCGTGGCTTCGAGACCTGGCGGGCGGTGGCGCCGACCGAGCGTGCGCGGGTGTTGCGCGGCGCGGCCGGAGCGCTGCGCGAGCGTCGCGAACGCATCGCGAGTCTCATCACACGCGAACTCGGCAAGCCACTCCGCGAGGCGCAGCGCGAGGTCGAAACGGCGGCCGAGCTTTTCGAATGGGCGGCGGAGGAAACCCGGCGACTCTACGGCCGGCTGATCCCGGCGCGCACGCCGGGCACCCAGCAGCTCGCCCTGCTCGAACCCTTTGGTCCGGTGGCCGCATTCTCCGGCTGGAACGCTCCCGCGATTACGCCGGCGCGCAAGATCAGCGGCGCGCTTGCCGCCGGCTGCTCCGTGGTGATCAAGCCCTCCGAGGAAACCCCCGCGGTGGCGCTCGAGATAGCGCGCGCCGTGCAGGACGCGGGGTTGCCTGCGGGTGTGCTGAATATGCTGTTCGGCGATCCGGGCCGGATATCACGCCAGCTCCTCGAGTCGCCTGTGACGAAGATGGTCACCTTCACCGGTTCGACCGAGATCGGCCGCCAGATCGGTGAGCTAGCCGCCCGTGGCATGAAGCGCGCCACCCTCGAGCTCGGCGGTCATGCCCCGGTACTGGTGTTTGCCGATGCCGACCCGGAGAAGGTGGCGCATGCGGCGGTCGCCAGCAAATATCGCAATGCTGGCCAGGTGTGCACTTCGCCGACCCGCTTTCATGTCCATGAATCAATCGTCGCTCAATTTACGGCCGCCTTCATCGAGGCGGCGCGCAACCTGAAGCTCGGCGACGGCTTCGCGGCGGATACGCAGATGGGTCCGGTGGCCAACGAGCGCAGGCTTGCCGCGATGGCGGGCTTCATGGAGGATGCCCGCCAGCGCGGCATGCGGATTGCGACCGGCGGCAGTCGGCTCGATCGACCCGGCTACTTCTGGCAGCCGACGGTCATGACCGATTTCCACGACGACTGTCGTGCTGCCAACGTCGAGCCCTTCGGTCCGCTCGCGCTGATCAAACCCTTTGCGACTTTCGACGAGGCGATCGCGCAAGCCAATCGCTTGCCGTTCGGGCTTACCGCGTACGCCTTCACCGGCAGTCTGGCGATTGCCCGGGCTGCGGCCGAGGCCATCGACAGCGGCGTCGTGTGCATCAACGAGTGGACGGCATCGCTACCTGAGACGCCCTTCGGTGGAGTGCGCGACAGCGGGCTCGGATCCGAGGGTGGCATCGAGGGCGTGCAGGCATTCATGCGGGTGAAGTGCGTGCGCCAGAGTTGAGCCGGGCAGGGATCAGGCGCGAGCCAGGCGGACCAGCGCATCGACGGCCAGCACGCCGTTGCCTTCGGGGAGCACCATCACCGGATTCGCTTCAGCTTCGATCACTCCGAGCTCGGGGCGGACGGCGAGTCGGGACAGGGCGACCACCGCGCGCGCGAGCGCGTCGAGATCACCGCGCGGCCGCCCGCGCAAGCCCGATACCGCCTTCAATGCCCTGACTTCCTCGATCATTGCACGTGCTCCGGCCATGTCGACCGGAGCGAGCCGGATGCTCCGATCACCGGCGATCTCGGCCCAGATTCCGCCTG
The DNA here is from genome assembly GCA_041678445.1 of Burkholderiaceae bacterium. Classification (GTDB taxonomy): domain Bacteria; phylum Pseudomonadota; class Gammaproteobacteria; order Burkholderiales; family Burkholderiaceae_E; genus Zeimonas. The sequence goes on from JBAYOD010000114.1 coordinate 4,620, forward strand.
CGGCCAGCATGATGATGGGGCCGGCTTGCGCGTCGATCCGATAGCCGATGAGCGCTTCGGCGAGTCCCCGGCGTTGCGGCTGGATGAGGACCTCCTGGCAGTGGATGCCCGGGGCGTGTTCCGCAAGTCGCTGGCGCAAGGTTGCGATCGCCGCTTCGAGCGATCGCGGGTCGGCGATGTCGAGCACCACGCCGCCGATTTCGGTCTTGTGGGGGATGTCCGCGCTGCAGATCTTGGCGACCACCGGATAGTCGAAGGGCAGGGCAGGCGCCGGACCATCGAGCGCTGCGGTGACCGCAGGCGCGTGCGGCACGCCGATCGTGTCGAACAGCGCGTAGGCTTGCGCTTCACTGAGCGTGCGGCCCGTTCCGGGTGCTCCTGGCCCGGGTTGTCCGGACGCGGGCTGCTCGCCCGGCTCGCAACGGGTGAAGACGGCGGCGATCGCATCGGCGCAGGCTTCAGGTGACCGAAAGCAGGGCACGCCGGCCGCCGTCAGACGGGCGAGTGCTTCGGGCGCGTCCGGGACCAGCATCGCGGCCAGCGGCTTCGCCGCGTGCTTGCTGTCGAGGATCGGCTCGACGGCCAGCTGCGGCTGGAAGCGTGCCGAGGATCCCACCACGGCGAGAACCAGGTCGAACTCCGGCGCGGCAAGCATGATGTCCAGTGCCTTCCTCATCACGTCGTAGCGGGTTCCGGCCATGGTGAGGTCGAGCACGCGCCCGGCCTGGGCCTCGACGCCGGCCGCGGCCAGCTCCGCCAACGTCGCTGTACTGGCCGGTTCCACCACCATGTTGCGAACCGCGAGTTGGTCGACCACCATGGCAGCCCCGCCTCCGGTGGTCGTCACGATGCCGATCCTGGCTGGTCCGGATGACGTGCTGTCCAGCGCAATGCGATGTGCCAGCGGGAAGGCTTCGAACAGGGCATCGAGAACACCGATACGCGCGATGCCGAGTCCCTTCAGGAAAGCATCGGCGATATCGTCTTCGCCGGCCAGCGCGCCGGTATGGGTCGTGGCCATTTCGGCTGCGACCGACGAGCGTCCGAGCTTGTAGGCGATCACCGGTTTGCCGCGCCGGGCGGCACCCAGTGCGAACTCGCGAAGGTCCGCCCCATGGCGCAGACTCTCGAGAAACAGCAGATAGCCGCCGATCGCCGGATCGTCGAGTGTTGCCGCACAGATCTCACCGAGGCTGAGGTCGACTTCGTTGCCTGTCGAAACGAGCCCGGCGAATCCGACGCCGCGGGCTTTGCCGCGCGAGACGAGCGCGCCGATCATGCTGCCGCTGTGCGAGGCGACGAACAGCCGGCCGCCGGGGAGCATCGGCTCGGAGAAGGCCGCGTTCGCGGTCAGGACGAGACCTGCTGACGGGTTGACCACGCCGAGGCTGCTCGGCCCCAGCAGCCGGGTTGCGCTGGTTCCGACAATGTCGCGCAGTTCGGCCTCGCGTTGCGCACCGACGGAGCCTGACTCGGAGAAGCCGCTCGCGAGGACGGAAACGACGCCGACACCGAGGTGCGCGCATTCACGCACCGTGTCGATCACGCTGGCAGTGGGGGTGAGCACGAAGACATGCTCGGGCACTTCGGGCAGCGCGGCCAGATCCGGCCAGGCCGGCTCGCCCTGCACCGTTTCGCGCCGTGGATTCACCGGATAGATTTCCGCCGCGAAGCCGGCCTCGCGCAGGTAGCGCAGGGGCCTGCCGGCGGTCTTGCCGGGATCGTCGGATGCACCGATGAGCGCGATGCTGCGTGGCCGCAACAGCAGCTGCGCGAGGCGCGCATCGCTTGTCGGCGAAGCCACGCGGGACATCAGAGCGGACGCCGTGGCAACGGGTTGTCCCTCATGCCGCCGTCCGTGGGCGCTGGTCGAAACGGCGCTCGAAAACACCTTCGGCGATGCGGTTCCTGAGGATCTCGAGCGAGCCGCCAGCAATCATCCAGCCACGGATCCGGCGCACACAGTATTCGACCAGCGCTTCCTGGCTGTAACCCATCCCGCCCATTACCTGGAGTGCCTCGTTGGCGACTTCCCAGGCGGCCTCGTTGCAGGCGAGCTTTGCCAGCGCGGTGCTCTGGGCGGAGGGTAGTCCGCGTTCCCCCTCGAGCGCGGCCTTATACAGTAGTAACTGGGCCGACTCGAGTCTGAGCTTCATGTCGGCGAATTTCCACTGGATCCCCTGGAACTCGCACAGTGCCTGGCCGAACTGTCGGCGTACCAGCGCATGCTCGCGGGCGAGATTGAAGGCATGACGACCCAGGGCCAGGGCGCGCGAGGAATTTCCGAGGCGCTCGACGTTGAAGCCGGCGATCTGCTTCTTGAAGCCGCCCTCGCCGAGCAGGATGTTGCCGATGGGAAGGCGGCAGTCATCGAAGTAGAGCTGGCACCATGTTTCACCACTCATGAAGGCGGACGGCTCGCCCAGTTCGAAGCCGACCGTACCGCGTTCGACCAGTACCGAGCCGATGCCGCCCGTGCCGGGCCCGAAGCGCACGTAGACCAGGAACAGGTCGGCATCGGGGCTGTTGGTGGAAAAGACCTTGCTGCCGTTGACGACGACTTCGTCACCCTCGATCCGGGCGCTGGTCTTGAGCTCGGTGACGGCCGATCCGGCATCGGGCTCGCTCATGCCGAGCGCGATCAGCTTGCGCCCGGCCAGCAGGTCGCCCAGGAAGCGTTCCTTCTGTGCTTGTGATGCATACTCGACGAAGGTGCGTATCGGTCCGAAGTTGCCTGCCTGCACGATGTCGGCGCTCTTGGGGCAGACCAGCGCAACTTCCTGGATCGCGAGTACCGCGTGCAGGAGGCTGCCGCCCTGGCCGCCGTCCGCCTCGGGGAACGCGATGCCCAGCAGACCCTGTTCCGCGAGTTGGCGGGCGCAGTCCCAGGGAAACTGCGGCGAATGGGCGCGCTCGAGCGCCCCGGCTGCCAGTCTGTCCTGCGCGAAGCGGCGCACGGAGTCGGCAAAGGCCTGGTCGTCGGCGCTAAGGTCGAAGTTCATCGCGGTCCTTGGTTCTGCTTGACTCGATCAAGTGAATCTTGTCGCATGGGCGTAGTTTTCTGTACTTCGGGTAGTGTTGCCAGACATGACCCAGGCGCATGTCTCGACGGATCCGGCAAGTTGACGGGATATCCCGCCACAGCCGGCGCCCGATGATGAAGGAGGATGATGGATGTCGAGCGGGCGCAACGCGAGCAGGCGCGCAATCCTGCAGGCCTGGCTTGCCGCCGGTGTGATGGGTGCGGCCGGCACCGCCCTGGCGCAGGGACGCGCGCTGCCGGGCGCGCTGGAGCTCACGCCTTCCTGCGGCGAGGAGGATGCGCCCACGCGGCGCCAGACCGAGGGCCCGTTCTATACGGCCGACCCGCCCGAGAAAGCCGACTTCCGGTCCGATGCGCCGGGCGAGCCCATGGTGCTGCTCGGTTTCGTGCTGGGCGCCGACTGCCGTCCGATCCCGGGTGCCCGGGTGGATCTCTGGCATGCCGACGGCGAGGGTCGCTACGACAACCGGGGCTTCCGGCTGCGCGGCTACCAGGAAGCCGATGACGGCGGTCGCTTCGGTTTTCGGACGATCGTCCCCGGACTCTACCGGGGCCGTACCCGGCACTTCCATGTCAAGGTACAGCGACCCGGTGGGCCGGTCCTGACGACGCAGCTCTATTTCCCCGGCGAAGCCGCCAACGGGCGCGACTTCATCTTCGATCCGCGGCTGCTGATGGATGTGCGCGAGGCGGCCGACGGGGGTCGTGTCGGCCGCTTCGATTTCATCCTCGGCTGAGCGCCGATCGCATACCGCCTGGAGGAGACATGCCCAGCCAAGCCCTGCGCAGCCGACTGCGCGAGATCCTGCCACCGCAGGCCCTGCTCGAGGGCGAGGCCCTGGCTTCGCGATCGGCCGGCTTCATGCGCACGACGACCGTGCAGGCGGGCCTGCTGGTTCGTCCGGGCAGCACCGACGAGCTCGCCGCCGTGCTGCGCGAATGCCATGCCCATCGCCAGCCGGTGGTGACCCATGGCGGGCTCACCGGCCTGGTCCATGCCACCGATACGACGCCGGCCGATCTCGTCGTCTCGACCGAGAGGATGCGCCGGATCGAGGAGATCGACCCGGTCCAGCGGATCGCGGTGGTGCAGGCCGGGGTCACCCTGCAGGCCCTGCAGGAAGCGGTCGATGCGCAGGGGCTGGCCTTTCCGCTGGACCTGGGTGCGCGCGGTTCGGCCACGCTGGGCGGCAATGCCTCGACCAATGCCGGCGGCAACCGGGTCGTGCGCTACGGCATGACGCGCGACATGATCCTCGGCGTCGAGGCGGTGCTGGCCGATGGCACCATCATTCCCGCCATGAACCGGCTCATCAAGAACAATGCGGGCTACGACCTCAAGCATCTCTTCATCGGCTCGGAGGGCACGCTGGGGGTGATCAGCCGGCTGGTGCTGCGCCTGCGCGAGAAACCCGTGCGCCAGGACGTGGCCCTGGTGGCGGCGCCCGGCTTCGCGGAACTGGCGGCGCTGCTCAAGCACATGGACCGGGCGCTGGGCGGTTCGCTCTCGGCCTTCGAGGCGATGTGGCCGGAGTTCTACGAGCTGGTCACCACGCCGCCGGCGCGGGGCCGGCCGCCGCTCGCCCATGGCTATCCGCTCTACGCGCTGATCGAGTCCTCGGGCGGCGATGCGCCGGGCGAAGCCGAACGCCTCGCACTGGCCTGCGAGCAGGCGATGACGGCCGGGCTCATCGTCGATGCCGCGATCGCGCAGTCGCAGGCCGATGCCGCCGCGATCTGGGCACTCCGCGACGATGTCGGCCAGTGCCTGCGGCATGGCCGGCCATTCACCTACGACATCTCGCTGCCGATCCAGAGCATGCCGGGCTATCTCGACATCGTGCGCCCGGCGATCGCGGAGCGCTTCCCGCGCCAGCGCACCTGGGTCTTCGGCCATCTCGGCGACGGCAACCTGCATATCGTGAGCTTCACCGACGATGATTCACCGCGGGCCCGCGCCGATGCCGACGCGATCATCTACCGGCCGCTCGAGGAGCTGGGCGGATCGATCTCGGCCGAACACGGCATCGGCTTCGAGAAGAAGGGCTGGCTGGACCTGTCGCGCAGTCCGCAGGAGATCGAGCTGATGCGCGGCATCAAGCATTGCCTCGATCCAT
>JBAYOD010000115.1:0-9770 GCA_041678445.1 Burkholderiaceae bacterium
GCCAGGCGATGGTACTTGGCCATCCAGGCGCCGGCCAGCGCGCAGGCGCAGCCGATTGCCCAGAGCACGGCAAACAGCGGGTCGGGGTGGCTCTGGCCGGCCGGGAACCAGTCGGCCGGCGGCGCGCTCAGCCACAGCGGCGCCAGGACCAGGACCACCATGATCATCAGCAGCTGAGGCTGCAGCCGGGTCGTGCCGAGCAGTCCGACCAGGTAGTCGGCCGCGGCTTCGAGGCGCAGCATCGTGGTCTCGTAGAGCTGGGCGCCGCTCAGCCGGTGGATCAGCGGCACGCGATCGGCGTGCTCGAAATCGTAGCGGCGGCGCAGCACCAGGTAGAGCAGCACGCCGCCAACCAGCGCGGCGATGCTCATCAGCATCGGCAGGTTGAAGCCGTGCCAGATCGCCAGGCTGTAGTGCGGCGTGCGCTCGCCGAGCACCGACGAGACGGCCATCTCGAGTACCGAGCCGACGCTCAGGCTGGGGATGATGCCGACCACCAGGCAGGTCAGCACCAGCAGTTCGACCGGAAAGCGCATCCAGCGCGGCGGCTCATGCGGGGTGCGCGGCAGGTCGTGATTGGGCGGGCCGAAGAAGATCGCGATGAAGCGCAACGAGTAGGCGACCCCGAAGATGCCCATGGCGACCGCCGCGACCGACATCCAGCGGTTGTGCACGGAGTCGGCCGTCAGGGCCTCGGCGAAGAACATCTCCTTGGACAGGAAGCCGTTGAGCAGCGGCACGCCGGCCATGGCGCCGCTGGCGACGATCGCCAGCGTGCCGGTGATCGGCAGGCTGTGGCGCAGGCCGCGCAGCACCCGGATGTCGCGCGTGCCGGTTTCGTGGTCGATGATGCCCGCGGCCATGAACAGCGAGGCCTTGAAGGTCGCGTGGTTCAGGGTGTGGAAGATCGCGGCGACCATGGCCAGCGGGGTGCTGATGCCCAGCAGCACGGTGATCAGGCCGAGGTGGCTGATCGTCGAGTAGGCGAGCAGGCCCTTGAGGTCGTGCTGGAAGATGGCGATGAAGGCGCCGATCAGCATCGTGCAGACCCCGGCGCTGCCGATGATCCAGGTCCATTCGGGGGTGCCGGACAGCGCCGGCCACAGCCGCATCAGCAGGAAGACGCCGGCCTTGACCATGGTGGCCGAATGCAGGTACGCCGACACCGGTGTCGGGGCCGCCATCGCGTGCGGCAGCCAGAAATGGAAGGGAAACTGCGCGCTCTTGGTCAGCGCACCGAGGGCGATCAGCGTGAGCGTGACCGTGTACAACGGATGGGCGCGGATCGGGTCGCCAGCCCGCAGGATCGCGTCGAGATCGTAGCTGCCGGCAATGTGGCCGAGGATCAGCGCCCCCGACAGCAGGGCCAGGCCGCCGGTGGCCGTGACGGTGAAGGCCATCCGGGCGCCGCGGCGGGCGTCTGCCCGGTGGTGCCAGTAGCCGATCAGCAGGAAGGAGGTGATGCTGGTCAGTTCCCAGAAGACCACCAGCTGGATCAGGTTGCCCGACAGCACGATGCCCAGCATCGACCCCATGAAGGCGAGCAGGAACGAGAAGAAGCGCGGGATCGGGTCGGCCGGCGACATGTAGTAGCGGGCGTAGATCACGACCAGCAGTCCGATCGCCAGCACCAGATTCGCGAAGACCCAGGCCAGGCCGTCGACGCGCAGCACGAAGTTGAGCCCCCGGGTCGGCAGCCAGGCCAGCTCGTAGCGCAGCACGCCGCTTTCGACCCAGCCCGGATAGTGCAGCGCCATCACCAGCAGGCCGTAGACGGCGATGCCGCCGGCCAGCACCGCTTCCCGGTTGCGGGCGCTCGCCGGCATCAGCGCAGCGATCAGGCTGCCGATGAAAGGAAGGGCGATCAGCGAGGTGAGCAGCATGTTCCGGTGGCGGGGAGGTCCGGTGGCGGAAAGACGTTGGAGCTCCGAGACGAGGGCGGCGACGGCGCACGCCGGAGCCGCCGCTGCCGATCGCCCGGCGCCGGCGAGGCCGGATGCCTCGGGAACAGGATCGAAGATATCATGCTGGGATCGGCGTTTCCCCGTTCGGCGGCCGTTCCGCGTGATCGCGGCGCGTGCGGCCGCGTGCCGGATCTGCGCCCGACCCGACAGCAGGAGTTCGCATGGACCTCGACTTTTCCGCCGAAGAACTGGCGTTTCGCGACGAAGTGCGCGCCTGGCTGCAGGCCAGTGTCCCGTCGGAGCTGCGCGCCAAGGTGCTCGCCTACGAGGAGCTCACGAAGGACGACCTGGTGCGCTGGCACCGGATTCTCGCGGACAAGGGCTGGCTGGCGCCGTCGTGGCCGCGCGAATGGGGGGGAACCGGCTGGACGCCGGTCCAGCACTACATCTTCGAAGAGGAGTATGCGCACGCCGGGGCGCCGCCGATTGCCCCGTTCGGGCCGACGATGTGCGCATCGGTGCTGCTGAAGTTCGGCACCGAGGCCCAGAAGCAGCGCTTCCTGCCACGCATCTACCATTGCGACGACTTCTGGTGCCAGGGCTATTCCGAGCCCGGCTCGGGTTCCGACCTGGCGTCGCTGAAGTGCCGCGCCGACCGGGTCGGTGATCACTACGTCGTCAACGGCCAGAAGATCTGGACCACGTTGGGCCACTATGGCGACTGGATCTTCTGCCTGGTGCGCACCGACAGCACGGTATCGAAGAAGCAGGAGGGCATCAGCTTCCTGCTGATCGACATGAGCACCCCCGGCGTGACGGTACGCCCGCTGATCCTGCTCGACGAGGGCCACGAGGTCAACGAGGTGTTCTTCGACGACGTCAGGGTGCCGGTCGAGAACCTGGTCCACGAGGAAAACAAGGGCTGGACCGTGGCCAAGTACCTGCTCGGCCACGAACGCCTGAACACCGGCCGGATCGGCGCGTCCAAGCGCGAGCTGGCCAAGCTCAAGGCGACTGCGGCCGAGACGATCCGCAACGGCCGCCCGCTGCTCGAGGACCGGCGTTTCCGCGACCGGCTGTCGCGGGTCGAGATCGAGCTGATGGCGCTGGAGATCACCAACCTGAAGTTCGTCGACGAAATGCGCCGCACCGGCCAGATCGGCGCCGAGGTGTCGATGCTCAAGATCAAGGGCACCGAGATCCAGCAGGCGATCACCGAGCTGGCCATGCAGGCGGCCGGGCCGCTGGCGCAGTCGTTCAAGCCGATCGACTACGAGGGTTTCGACACTTATATGGGCTCGATCGCCGCGCGCTACTTCAATTTCCGCAAGACGTCGATCTACGCCGGCTCCAACGAGATCCAGCGCAACATCATCGCCAAGATGGCACTCGGGCTCTGACCATGGACTTCCAGTACACACCGGAACAGCAGCAGCTTGCCGACGCGGTCGGCCGGCTGTTCGAGAAGGGCTGCGATTTCGAGGCGCGCAGCCGCATCATCGGCTCGCCCGCCGGCCACAGCCCCGAAGTGTGGGCCGACATGGCGGGCATGGGGCTGTTGATGATCCCGTTCGCCGAGGCCGACGGCGGTTTCGGCGGCGGCTGCCTCGACCTGGTTGCGACGATGGAGGCGATCGGCGCCAGCCTGGTCGTCGAGCCCTTCGTGAGCACGCTGCTGGCCGGCCGGCTGATTGCCCGGGCGGGCAACGCGGCGCAGCGCGCAGCGCTGCTGCCGGGCGTCATCGACGGCTCGACCCGGCTCGCCTGGGCCCATACCGAGCGCGCGGCCCATTACGCGCTGGCACATGTCGAGGCGAAGGCCGCCGCGACCGGCACCGGCTGGCGGCTCGACGGCGAGAAGGTCGTCGTCCTGCACGCACCGATGGCCGACCGGCTGGTCGTATCGGCCCGTACGGCCGGCAGCGCCGCCAGCGAGGACGGGCTCAGCCTGTTCGTGGTCGACCCGAAGCTGGCCGGGGTCAGGCTCAACACCTGGCGCACCGTCGACGGGCTGCGGGCCGCCGACATCGTGTTCGACGGGGTCGAACTGCCGGGCGACGCCCTGCTCGGCGTGGCCGGCGGCGCCTTTGTGGGCATCGAGGAGGCTGTGGACTTCGCGACGGTGCTGAGCTGCTGCGAGGCGGTCGGTGCAATGCGCTACGCCAACGAGGCAACGCTCGAATACCTGAAGACCCGCAGGCAGTTCGGTGTGCCGATCGGCAGCTTCCAGGCCCTGCAGCATCGGATGGTGGACATGCGGATCAGCGCCGAGCAGTCGCGCTCGATCACGCTGCTGGCCTGCTCGCGCTTCGACGCCGCCGCCCGTGGCGAGATCGATGCCGGCGAGCGGCGGCGGATCGTCTCGGCGGCCAAGGTCAAGGTGTCGGAGTCCTGCCGCCATGTCGGGCAGGAGGCCGTCCAGCTGCACGGCGGCATGGGCATGACCCAGGAAATGAAGGTGGCGCACACCTTCAAGCGGCTGACCATGCTTGCCCAGCAGTTCGGTGACGTCGATCATCACCTGGAGCGTTTCGCAGCGGCCTGAGGGTCGGGCAGGCGGCCGCCCGGGGCCGGGCAGGCGGCAGGATTCTTCGATGACACTGTCACATGAATGTCATCCAGCCGCCTTAGGCTCTCCCTCGTCGAACCCAACCTCGATAGGGATTGCCTCATGAAGAAGATTCTGTCCGTCCTGGCAACCAGCGCCGTCGCTGCGGTTGCCTTCTCGGCCCAGGCCGCCAACATCACCGGTGCCGGCGCAAGCTTTCCGGCCCCGATCTATGCCAAGTGGGCCGAAGCCTACCGGGCAGCCACCGGTCACTTGCTGAACTACCAGGCGATCGGCTCGGGTGGCGGCGTGCGCCAGATCACCTCGAAGACCGTCGACTTCGGCGCCTCCGACGACCCGATTTCGGGCGCCGATCTCGACAAGGCCGGCCTGGTCCAGTTCCCGGCGGTCATCGGCGGCATCGTGCCGGTGATGAACATCGACGGCGTCGCCCCGGGCCAGCTCAAGCTGAACGGCACCGTGCTGGCCGACATCTTCCGGGGTGCGATCACCCAGTGGAACGATCCTGCGATCGCTGCGCTGAACAGTGGCGTCAACCTGCCGTCGACGGCGATCACCCTGGTCTACCGCTCGGATTCCTCGGGCACCACCGCCGCCTTCACCGACTACCTGGTCCGGGTTTCGCCCGAGTTCAAGGAGAAGGTCGGCGCCGGCAAGACGGTCAACTGGCCGGTCGGTGTCGGTGGCAAGGGCAACGCGGGCGTGGCCGCCAGCGTCTCGAAGATCAAGGGCGGGGTCGGCTACGTCGAGTACGCGTACGCCAAGCAGAACAGGATGACGCACGCCTCGCTGATCAACCGTGAAGGCCAGGCGCTGCAGCCCGACGAGCGGACCTTCGCGGCCGCAGCGGCGCATGCCGACTGGTCGGCTGCACCGGGCTTCGGCGTCAATCTCAACGACCAGCCGGGCGCCGATGCCTGGCCGATCGTGACCGCTTCGTTCATCCTGATGCACAAGACGGCCGACAAGCCGGAACGTTCGGTCGAAGTCCTGAAGTTCTTCAAATGGGCGCTCGAGAACGGCCAGCAGATGGCGATCGAGCTCGATTACGTGCCGCTGCCGGCCAGTGTGGTCAAGCTGATCGAGGCGTCGTGGAACGAGATCCGCGACAGTTCGGGCCGGTCGATCCTGGCGCACTGATCGATCCCCGCGAACCGGCCGTCAGTGCCCCCGGCGCCGGCGGCCGTTCAACGGTCCAGGCGGTGCAGCCCCTGAGGTGCTGCCCGCCTGTTCGTCAACCGGGAAGCCGGGATGGATGATCCGATGGGTACCACAGCAAGTGCAGCTCCGAGCGCGGGCGCTCGGGGTGCGATCGATGCCCGTGACGCTGCGACGGCCGCCGAGCAGGCACTGGCCCGGCGGGTACGGCGTTTCGCCGCCCAGGACAGCCTGTTCGGCTGGGTGACCTTCTTCTTTGCAGCCCTGGTCCTGCTGGGCCTGGCCGGCATTCTCGTCTCGCTGGTCATCGAGGCCTGGCCCGCCCTGCGCGAGTTTGGTGTCGGCTTCCTGTGGGGCACCACCTGGAGCCCGACCGACGAGGTCTATGGCGCGGTCATCGGGGTCTACGGCACCCTGGTCACCTCGGCCATCGCGCTGCTGATCGCGGTGCCGATCAGTTTCGGGATCGCGCTGTTCCTGACCGAGGCCTGCCCGCTGATGTTGCGCCGGCCACTCGGCACGGCGATCGAGCTGCTCGCGGGCATCCCGTCGATCATCTATGGTTTCTGGGGCTTGTTCGTGCTGGCTCCGGTGCTCCAGGAGTACGTTCAGCCGCTGCTGATTGCCACCGGGCTGCCGATCTTCGCCGGTCCGCCGCTGGGCATCGGCGTGTTCACCGCGGGTGTGGTGCTGGCGCTGATGGTGATCCCGTTCACCGCGTCGGTGATGCGCGACGTGTTCGAAACCGTGCCGCCGGTGCTCAAGGAATCGGCCTACGGACTGGGTTGCACGACCTGGGAAGTCGTCGGAAACATCGTCCTGCCCTATACACGGGTCGGCGTGATCGGCGGCGTCATGCTCGGTCTGGGCCGGGCGCTGGGCGAGACGATGGCGGTCACTTTCGTGATCGGCAACGCCAACCGCCTGGCCGCCAGCCTGTTCGCCCCGGGCAACTCGATCGCGTCGACGCTGGCCAACGAATTCGCCGAGGCCGACCCGGTCCTGCACATTCCGGCCCTGTTCGCGCTCGGCCTGCTGCTGTTCGTGATCACCATCATCGTGCTGATCTGCGCGAAATGGCTGACCGAGCGCAGTGCCGCGCGGGCCGGCCGCTGAGGAGTCGTCATGAGCGGTGCAATCTATACCCGGCGCAGGCTGACCAACGGAGCGGGGCTGGGTTTTGCCTACGCGTCGATGGCCATCGGCCTGCTCGGCCTGGCCTGGATCCTCTGGACCCTGTTCTACAACGGCCTGTCCGCATTCAGCTACGACTTCTTCTTCAATTCGACGCCGGCGCCGGGCAGTGCCGACGGCGGGATGGCCAACGCGATCGTCGGCAGCCTGATGATGGTCGGCTTCGCGACGCTGGTGTCCACGCCGATCGGCATCCTGGCCGGCATCTATCTGGCCGAGTTCGGGGCGACGTCGAAGTTCGCCGCGGTGACGCGCTTCGTCACCGATGTCATGCTGTCGGCCCCCTCGATCGTCATCGGCCTGTTCGTCTATGCGATCGCTGTGGCCACGGTCAGGCACTTCTCGGGGTGGGCGGGCTCGCTGGCCCTGAGCCTGATCGCCATCCCGGTGGTCGTGCGCACGACCGAGAACATGCTCAAGCTGGTGCCGGGCAGCCTGCGCGAGGCGGCGTTCGCACTTGGTGCGCCGCGCTGGAAAGTCAGCCTGGCCGTCACGCTGCGCGCCGTGCGCGGCGGGATCGTGACGGGTGTCCTGCTCGCGGTTGCGCGGATTGCCGGGGAAACGGCGCCGCTGCTGTTCACGGCGCTGAGCAACCAGTTCTTCAGTACCGATATGAGCCAGCCGCTGGCGAACCTGCCGGTGGTCATCTACAACTTCGCGATGAGCCCATACGAGGACTGGCAGCATCTCGCTTGGGGGGCTGCCGCCCTGATCGCGCTGATCGTGCTCGGCATCAACCTGTCTGCCCGCATTCTGTTCCGCAACAAGGTCCAGGCCTGACGGACCAAGGAAAGGCTTCCGATGACTGCTTCCGTCCAGACTCCGTCGTTCACTTCATCGGCCCGGCCGGTCCTGTCGGCCGATGCGGCGATGCCCGCCGCCGCCATGCAGGTGCGCGGCCTGTCCTTCTTCTATGGCAAGTTCCAGGGGCTCAACGACGTCTCGCTGGACATCGCCCGCAACTGCGTGACGGCCTTCATCGGCCCGTCGGGTTGCGGCAAGTCGACGCTGCTGCGCACCTTCAACCGGATGTTCGACCTGTACCCGGGCCAGCGCGCCGAGGGCGAGATCCTGTTCAACGGCCGCAACATCCTCGACCCGGCGCAGGACGTCAACCTGCTGCGGGCCCGGATCGGCATGGTCTTCCAGAAGCCGACGCCGTTCCCGATGACGATCTACGAGAACATCGCCTTCGGCGTTCGCCTGTACGAAAGGCTGTCGAAAGCCGAGATGGACGAACGGGTCGAATGGTCACTGCGCAAGGCGGCGCTGTGGGAAGAGGTGAAGAACAAGCTCGACCAGAGCGGCCTGAGCCTGTCGGGCGGGCAGCAGCAGCGGCTGTGCATCGCCCGGATGGTGGCGGTGAAACCCGAGGTGTTGCTGCTCGATGAGCCGACCAGCGCGCTCGATCCGATCTCGACCGCCAAGATCGAGGAGCTGGTCAACGAGCTGAAGTCGGACTACACGATCGCGATCGTGACCCACAACATGCAGCAGGCCGCCCGGATTTCGGACTACACCGCATACATGTACCTCGGTGAATTGATCGAGTTCGGGCAGACTGACCAGATCTTCGTCAAGCCGCGCAAGAAGGCGACCGAAGACTACATCACCGGACGATTCGGCTGAATGTTTTTTTGCCAGGTGACTGGCGGAGTGGGCAGATGATGGACCATACCCTGAAGAAGTTCGATACCGACATCGATGCGCTGCGCAGCGTGGTCACGACCATGGGCGGGCTGGTCGAGCGACAGGTCATGCGGGCGGTCGATGCCGTCCGGCTCGGTGACCTGGGCATCGTCGACCAGGTGCTGGCCGACGAGCATCGCGTCAACCAGCTGCACATGGACTGCGACCGGCGCTGCATCCAGACGATCGCACGGCAGCAGCCGGCTGCCGGCGACCTGCGCGAGATCATCTCCATCATCCACACCAACACCGACCTGGAGCGCATCGGCGACGAAGCCAAGCGGATCGCCAAGAAGACGCGCGATCTGCGCGGCGTGAGCATGCCGATCGACTTCGGGCGGATCGAGAAGATGGCCGAGGCCACCGCCGACATGGTGCGCATCGCGATCGACGCCTTCGTCCGCCACGACATCGCAGTCGCCGCACTGCTGGGCGAGCACGATCTGGCGGTCGACCGGCAGCGCGACGTGCTGATCGAGGACCTGACCCAGGCCATGAGCGAACGCCCCGAGGTGGCCTCGGCGTCGCTGGCACTGATCTTCATTGCCCAGTCGCTCGAGCGGGTCGGCGATCACGCCCGCAACATCGCGGAGTACGTCGTCAACATGGTCGAAGGGGTGGACTTGCGCCACGCCAGCCAGGACGAGATCGCGCGGATCTCGGTGCCGCGCGGCAGCTGACGGGGCCGGCATCGCTGCACCTTGCGGTTTCGCGTTCGAGCGGTTGGCGCGCCAAGCTGCGGGGACTGGGCTGGGGGTCGGCGCCGGGTGCTTGGCCCCGCTACGCGGGGCTACCCTGTGGTGCTCGGACTCGTGGCCTGCCGCCCAACTCGCTTCGCTCCCGCCGCTTGCGCGGCGCTCGCTGCGCTCAGACATGGGGCGGCAAGTCAGATGTTGGATGCGCGCTTCGCGCGCTGGCCACGAGTCCTGCGCTCCTCGGCTGCGCACAAGGCGCCGGCCCCCAGCCCAGTCCCCGCACCTTGGCCAATGACGTCGTGCCGGTCGACGGGAAACAATACGGGCATCCGGGCATCCGGGCGCCGGGCAGCCCGGGTACTGCGGCATCTGGACAGTGGCGGCTATCCGATGGCCGGTCGCGAGCGCCTTGCCGAGGTGCCGATCAAAGGCGCTCAGGAGCTTGTCAGGTCAGCCGGCTGAGCACAGTCCGATCTTGCCGTCGAGAAAGGCTCCGATCAGGCAGCCGAGCCGAGCCGAGCCGAGCCGAGCCGAGCCGAGCCGAGCCGAGCCGAGCCGAGC
>JBAYOD010000116.1:0-9710 GCA_041678445.1 Burkholderiaceae bacterium
CCGGTCGATGGCGCCGGCTTCGGCTTCCCAGGCGGCGGTCAGCGCCTCGTTGACGATGCGCACCGAGATCCGGCTCAGCGCGACCACGATCAGCGCCATCATCACGCTGATGCCGAGGCGGGCCCAGCGCGAGGGATCGGCGCCGGTCAGGCCCGCCACGTGGTAACCGCCGACGACCAGGACCAGCGCGGCCAGACCGAACACGAAGCCGATGTGCCGGCGGCCGGGGTCGGCGAGGATGCGGGGGCTGACCAGCACCAGGGGCAAGGCGGCGAGCGCGACGTTGGCCAGGGCAGCCGGCCACGGACCGAGCAGCCCGGAAGCCCAGAAGGTGGTCCGGGCGGCCAGCCACAGCAGCGCGGCCAGCAGTGCGACGCGCGAGCCGAAAGCCGGCGTGCCGGTGAACTCCGGGGCGGCGGTGAGCACGAAACCGGTGACCGCGGCCAGGCCGAAGCCGAACACCAGTTCGTGCGCATGCCAGGCGAAAGGTCCGCCGGCCACCGGCGGCACCAGCAGCCCGCTGCGCAGGAACAGCAGCCACAACCCCATGCCGATCGTTGCCTGCAGCGCCGCGGCCAGGAACAGCGGCCGGAAGCTGCAGCAGAAGAGCGGTCGGGCAGCGATCCGGTCGACGAGGCCGGGGCGGGTCTGTTCCGGTCGGTTCAGCATCTCGGGCCCGACAGGGCCGATCCGGTGGCGGCGGGGGTCGGCAGCGCCCGGATCGACGAAGCGGGAGCGGGCGAAATCGCGCGGGCTTCATCCGTCGCTTCGGCTGCAGCCCAGGGCTCGGCCGGACGCGCCTCGGGCAGGCCGAAGGCCTGGCGCACCGCGGGATCGGCCTGCAGGGCGACGAGGTTGCGGTAGACCCAGTCGGCGTCACGCCGGGCGCGCGGCCGTTCGATCTCGAAGTGACCGACGATGCGGCCCGGCTCCGGGGCCATCACCAGGATCCGGTGGGACAGGCGCAGTGCTTCGGACAGGTCGTGGGTGACGACCAGCGTGGCCGGTGAGCGCTCGGCCAGATGTTCGAGCAGCAGTGTGTAGAGCTCTTCCTTCAGGCCGATGTCCAGCGCCGAGAACGGCTCGTCGAGCAAGAGCAGCGCTGGGTCGATCACCAGTGCGCGGGCCAGTGCGACCCGGCTTTGCATGCCGCCGGAGAGCTGGTGCGGAAAGCAGTCGAGGTCGCGCGCGTTCAGGCCGAGCCGGCCGGCCAGTTGCCCGGCGCGCGCATCGCGTTCGGCGCGCGCCATGCCGGCAGCCGCCAGCCCGATGCCGATGTTGGCCCGCGCCGTCTTCCAGGGCAGCAGGCGGGGACGCTGGAACATGCAGGCCTGGGACGGGAACGGCGCGTCGATGCGGCCCGACTGCAGATGCAACAGGCCGGCGGACAGGTTCAGCAGGGTGCTCTTGCCGCAGCCGGACGGCCCGATCAGTGCGACGATCTCGCCGGCCGCGACGCGCAGCGACACCCGCGACAGCACTTCGAGCGGGCCGAAGGCGTGGGAAACGTCGTCGACGACCAGCGCCGTCATACCGGCCCTCCGGCCTGCGGATCATGCTGGCGCCAGCGTTCGACCTCGCGTTTGACGGGTTCGAGCAGCAGGTACTCGACGGCCAGCAGCAGGCCGACGATCGCGACGATCCAGGCCATGGTGGCGGCCGTGTCGAGATGCGAGCGCGAAACCGCGAGGGCGGCGCCGACGCCGTTGTCGGTGGCCAGCAACTCGGCCATCACGACGATCTTCCACGACATGCCGAGCGCGGCGATCCAGGCTGGAAACAGGTACGACACCACGTGCGGCAGGTAGAGGTCGAACAGCAACATGCGCAGTGGCAGCCGGAAGGCCTGGGCCATGGTGCGCAATTCGTTGTCGAGCGTGCGCGCGCCTTGCAGCGCGCCGACGAAGACGACCGGGAAACTGGCCAGGAACACGGTGAACACCGGCGTACCGTCGCCGACGCCGAACCACAGCATCGCCAGCACCAGCCAGGCGATCGGCGGGGTACCCATCAGGACGGTGACCAGCGGCCGACAGACGGTGGAGGCGGTGACCGACAGGCCGGCGGCCAGCCCCAGCAGCGTGCCGGCGGCCACCGACAGTCCGAAGCCGGCCAGTGCCCGGCGGGTGGTGACTGCCAGCTCGGCCAGGCCGTCGCCCTCGGTGAGCATGCCGGCCAGCGTGGCGAAGGCGCTGCGCGGGTCGGGCAGCACCAGCGGCCCCCAGGCAGCGGCGGCGGCTTCCCAGGCGGCCGTCAGCAGCAGCAGGCTGGCGATCGCCCCCCAGCCGCTCCACAGGTAGGCGGGCAGGCTCGACAGCCAGGCGCGCAGCAGACTCATCCGGGCGGCGCTTCAGGATTGCCCCGAAGCCCCGAGGTAGAAGGCGTCCGGAGGCATGCGTCCGCCAACCAGGGCCGGGGTATCACGCAACAGTTCGGAGAACAGGAACTCGAGTTCGGGGCGTGCCTCGGTGGCCGGCACCGAGCGCATGGTGCCGGTGCGCATGGCCTCGGCAACGGCCTCGGCGTCGAGCAGGTCGATGCGCCGGGCGACGGCCTCGCCGCATTCGAGCGGCGCTGACGTGCAGCCGGCGAGCGCGTCGCGGCAGGCCTGGGCGATCCGCGCGATCGCGTCGGGCCGCTCGCGCAGGCTGCCGGCGACGGCGATACCGGCCTGCGGGATGCGGGGCGGACGATCGAAGACGTGGCCCCATTCCTGTTGCAGATCGACGCCGCGGTAAAGCGTGGGCGCAACCAGCTTCAGCGGCAGCGCGGCCGATTTGAGCAGCGCCATCGACGCTGCCGGCTCGGCCAGAAGCGCCGAGTCGACCCGGCGGGCGAGCAGCAGTTGCATCGCGTCGAAGGGGCTGGCGACATAGCGCAGATTCACTTCCTTGCGCAGGTCGATCCCCTGGCGCCTGGCCACCAGGTTGACGATGATGTCGGGCATGTCGCCGCGAAACGGCACGGCCAGCTCGTGGCCGCGCAGGTCGGCCAGCGTGCTGATCTTGGGGTCGCGCGTCACGATCCAC
Source organism: Burkholderiaceae bacterium (assembly GCA_041678445.1). Taxonomy (GTDB): domain Bacteria; phylum Pseudomonadota; class Gammaproteobacteria; order Burkholderiales; family Burkholderiaceae_E; genus Zeimonas. The sequence goes on from JBAYOD010000116.1 coordinate 3,030, forward strand.
AGGATGCCCCAGGCCGAGACTTCGAGCAGCCGGATGTCGGCACCCCGATTGTGCAGGTTTGCCGCCACGTTGACCGGCATGGCCAGCACGTCGGCGCCGCCTTGCAGGGCCAGCGCGCGCAGCCGGTCCGGGTCTTTCCAGAGGACGAACTCGACCTTCTCGGCCAGCGAATCGAGCATGCCGGTATCGACGATCCGGATCAGCGCATTGGACACGGGTGCCGGAGGGCCGGCGAGCACCAGTCGCGGCAGCCGCGGCGGGTCGGCGGCCAGGACACGGCTTGCGCAGCCGGTTGCCAGGCCGGCCAGGGCGGCTTGCAGGACGGTGCGTCGCCGGGTCATCTAGAACTCTCCGCGGAACGTGACCAGCAGGCCGCGCCCCGGCGCCGGCAGTTCGCGCCCGGAGATGCCTTCGGTCAGATGTTCGTGATAGCGCTTGTCGAGCATGTTGATCAAATGTACACGCAGCTCGGCTGCCGACAATCCGCCGAGCGAGCCGAACCGCCAGCCGAACTCGGCGTCGACGGTCGCGAAGCCCGGCGTCTCGTTCTCGGTGCCCGACGAGAATCGGGTTGCGATGCGGTCCTGGCGGGCGACCAGGCGCAGTTGCGTGCGCCAGTGAAAGCCGCTGTCGGCCGGCTGGCCGATGCCCAGGCGCAGCTCCGGCGCCGGCATCTGGTAGAGCGGTTCGTCATCCTGCCGGTTTTCGCCACGCAGCCAGGTGAAGGCGGCGTCGCCGACGAAGCGGCCGATCGGAACGCGGGCCATGCCTTCGAAGCCGCGGATCGTCACGGCGTCGAGGTTCTCGGTCAGCTTGATCGGCAGACCGGTGCCCGGGTGGACCACGCCGGTCACCCGGCCGGCGATGTAGTCGTCGATCCGGGTGCGGAAGGCCGCGAGCCGGTATTCGACATCGGCGGAGCGGCCCTTGAGCCCGAGCTCGATGCTGGTTGCCCGCTCGGGTTCGAGCTGCGGATTGCCGATGTGGTAGTAGCCGTCGCCGCGGGCGGCGTCCTCGAAGCGCTCGCGCATGTCGGCGGCGCGCCAGGCGCGGCCCAGGTTGGCGTAGACGCTGCTGACCTCGCTGAGCGGATGGATCAGGCCGAGCGACCAGGACAGCGTGTCGTCGGTGTGTCCGAGCCCGGCCGTCTGCGCGGCCGGACCCGTGCCCTTCTGGGCTGCATCGCCCTCGAAGCGGTCGAAGCGCGCGCCGGCCAGCAGCCGGGTGCGGCCGAACTCGGTCTCGTTCTGCGCGTACAGGCCGGTCGAGCGCAGCCGGCCGTCACGGAACGGGTCGTTGCGCATGTTGGCGTCGAAGAGCGGCGGATTGTTGTCCATGTAGCGTGACGGACTGGCGCTCATCGACCAGTGTTCGGCGCCCACGGTGAGCAGGTGACGCGCGCCCAGCGGCAGCCGGTAATCGGCCCGCACGCCGTCGGTCACGAAGCTGACATCGTTGCGCACGTAGTCGCGGCCCAGCGTCGAGGAGCGGGCACGGATCTGGCGGAACACCTCCTGGCGCCAGATTTCGGCCGACAGCTCGCCGGTGCCGAGCCGCGCGTCGACCCCGAGCGAGGCCAGTTCGCGGCGCTGCTCGGGCGAGTGGATCGTGACCGTGCCCAGCGGCGGCGGGATGCCCGCGCCACCGGGTTGGCCGCCGGTGCGCGCCGAGCCCGGATACCAGACGTCGTGATCGGCGTGGCGCTGCAGGTTCACCCGCAGGGAGATGCCGTCGGTCAGCCGGTGACGGTACTTGGCCAGCAGCGTGTCGGAACGCCAGCCGGTCAGATCCTCTTCGCCGCGTGGGCTGTCGTAGTCGTTCGCCTTGCGGGCAGCGGCGCCGATCAGCAGCGCGTGGTCCGCGTCGGAGTGGCGCAGCAGCAGCGCCCCCGAGAGGCTGCGATCGGCGCTGCCGACCGTGATCCCGAAGCGTCCGCCGACCTCCCGATTCGCGGTGAAGCGTGCTTCCGGAGTCAGCAGGTTGACCACGCCGCCCAGCGCGCCGCTGCCGTAGAGCACGGCGCCCGGGCCCTTGACGGCCTCGATGCGTTCGAGCAATCCGGCGTCGAGCATCGAGGCGATCGCCCCCTGGGGCTGGGCCGAGTTGACCCGGATGCCGTCGACCAGGATCACTACGCTTTCCTTCTTCAGGCCGCGCAGTACCGGGTTCTGGCCCCAGGCGCCGTCGGATTGCAGCGACAGGCCCGGCTCGCCGCGCAGGGCCGCGCCAGCGGTTGCCGCACCACTCGTGCCGGGGTCGATCAGCTCGGTGGCCAGTGGCGTTTCGTGCGGATCGGCCTGGCGTCCGGTGGCGGTGACGACCACCGACTGGAGCGTGTCCTGGGCGAAGGCTGTGCCGGCCGGCCAGACGGCCGCCATGGCGCAGGCCAGGCCGAGCCTGGACAGTGTGCGAACGGGGGTGGGATGAGTGGGCATGGCGGCCAGAAGGAAAAGTAAAGCGGTTGAAGGGATTGAAGCGATGGAAGGGAGTAAATCGATTGAAGGGCTGAAGAGAAACAGCAGTGAAAAGGGAGGTAGGGCAAAAGCCAACGAGAATGATTCATTAAATAGGAATCTTTATCGAACAGACTGACCAATGGCTTGATTCATGTCAAACGGGGCGGCTGGAGGGCACACTACGGGCCGTGACGCCCGCCGGTGCGCCGCGCGACGGCCGCGGGACAGGTGTCCGCATTCGTCAACGCCAAGCAGGAGTTCGCAACAATGCCCCTGACCGATCTGCCGTTCGCCACGATGACCGAGCTGGCACAGGCCTACCGCAAGCGCGAGCTGTCGCCGGTCGAAGTCACCCGGTTGATGCTCGAACGGATCGAGCGGCTCGATCCGGCGCTGCACAGCTATGTCACGGTGACGCCCGCGATCGCGCTGGAGCAGGCAGCGCAGGCCGAGGCCGAGCTGGCCAGCGGTGACGACCGGGGCCCGCTGCACGGGATTCCGGTCAGCCTGAAGGACCTGTGCGAGACCCGCGGCATCGCGACCACCTGGGGCACGAAGATCCTCGAGGATCATGTGCCGTCCGAAGACAGCACCGTGGTCGGTCGTTTGCAGGCCGCCGGGGCCGTCCTGCTCGGCAAGGTGCAGATGACCGAGGGAGCCTTCTCGGCCCACCATCCGGACGTGAAGACGCCGGTCAACCCCTGGCACCCGGAACACTGGTCGGGCGTGTCGTCGAGCGGCTCCGGCGTGTCGGTGGCGGCCGGCCTGGCCTATGGGGCGATCGGCTCGGACACCGGTGGCTCGATCCGCTTTCCGTCGGGCGCCAACGGGCTGACCGGGCTGAAGCCGACCTGGGGCCGGGTGAGCCGTCACGGCGTGCTGGCGCTGGCCGCCAGTCTCGATCACATCGGCCCGATGACCCGCTCGGCCGCCGATGCCGGGGCGATGTTCACGGCGATCGCCGGCAGCGACCCGAACGATCCGACGACCCTCGATGCACCGGTGCCGGACTGCCTGGCCGGCATCGACCAGGGCGTGCGCGGCCTGCGGATCGGCTTCGATCCACGCTACATCTATGACGTCTGCGAGCCGGACACGGCGCGGGTCATCGACGAGGCCCGCCAGGTGCTCGGTGAACTCGGCGCGGAGCTCTGCGAGTCGACCATGCCGGCGCAGGTGGTTGCGATGTACAAGGGCTGGACCAAGTACTGCGCCGTCGAGACGGCGCTCGCGCACGAGCCCTGGTATCCGGAGCGGCAGGCCGAGTACGGGCCGCTGCTGGCCGACCTGATCGAACTGGGCCGACGCTTGCCGGCCCTCGACCTGATGCGTCTGCACCACGAACGGCTGGCCTTCGGTGGCGCGCTGCGCAAGCTGTTTGCCGACGTCGACCTGCTGCTGATGCCGGTGCACCCGTTCGGCAATCCGTCGATCGCGCAGCTCGGCCAGCTGTTCCGGACCCCGGAGGGCGTGGACAATGCGCTGCGCTTCACCGCGCCCTTCGACATGTCGGGCAGTCCGACGCTGACGCTGCCGGGCGGTTTCACCGCCCGGGGCCTGCCGATCGGCTTGCAACTCGTCGGCCGCCATCTCGACGAGGCGCTGCTGATCCGCGCCGGCCACGCCTTCCAGGGAGCCACTGACTGGCACCGCCGTCATCCGTCGCTCTGATGCCGCACCGGTCCGGCGCCTGCGGGTGCCGGCCGTCAAATATCATGATGATTCCCGTTCAGGGGTAGCCGACATGTCCGCACTCATTCTTGGTCTGATTCTGTTTCTGGGCGCTCATTCGGTACGAATCGTCGCCGACGACTGGCGCAGCGCGCAGGTGGCGCGGCTCGGTCTGCCAGCCTGGAAGGGGCTGTATTCGGTCGTATCGATCATCGGGCTGGTGCTGATCGTCTGGGGCTACGGCATGGCCCGGCAAGCCCCGATCGTGGTCTGGTCGCCGCCCGTGTTCACCCGGCACCTGAGTTCGCTGCTCACGCTGGCCGCCTTCGTGCTGCTCACGGCCGCCTACGTGCCGGGCAACCGGATCCGTCGCGCAGTGGGCCATCCGATGGTCGCCGGCGTCAAGCTCTGGGCGCTGGCGCACCTGCTGGCCAATGGCTCGGTGGCCGATCTGCTGCTGTTCGGCAGCGTGCTGGTGTGGGCCATTTTCGATTTCCGCGCGGCGCGTCGGCGCGACCGTACAGCGGCCGCGGCGGGGCCGGCGGCTGCCGGCGTGCCGGGCGCTGCTGCCGCGCCGGCCGTTGCCGCGCGCTCGGCCGGCAGCCTGGCCGGCGATGTCGTCACGGTGTTGCTGGGGGTCTTTGCCTGGGCCGTGTTCGCACTCTACCTGCATGCCTGGCTGTTCGGGGTCCGGCCCTTCGGCTGATCGATGACGGCGCCGCTGATCGAGCGGCCGGCCAGCCCGGTCACCACGCTGGCGCGGCTGCGTGCCGACTTCGGGGCCGTTTACGTCGTCAACGGGCTGATCGCCTTCATCTTTGCCGCCACCGGCCCAGTAGCGGTCATCGTGTCGGTGGGGATGCGCGGCGGGCTGTCGCAGGCCGAGGTGGCTTCGTGGATCTTCGGCGCCTTCTTCCTGAACGGCGTGCTGACGCTGGCGGCCTGCTGGCTCTATCGTCAGCCGCTGGCCTTCCTGTGGACCATTCCCGGCGCGGTGCTGGTTGGCCCGGCGCTGCAGCACCTGAGTTTCCAGCAAGTGGTCGGCGCCTTTGTCGCCACCGGCGTGCTGATGCTCGTGCTTGGCTTGAGCGGCTGGGTGCGGCGGGCGATGGCATGGGTGCCGATGCCGATCGTGATGGCGATGGTCGCCGGCATCTTCCTGCGTTTCGGGATCGACCTCGTTCATGCACTGCGTGACGACGTCGGGATCGCGATACCGATGGCGGTTGCCTTCCTGCTGCTCGGCGCGCGCTCCGCCCTGGGGCGCTGGTTGCCGCCGATGATGGGCACACTGATCGTCGGCGTGCTGGCCGTCGCGCTGTCGGGGCGTTTCGACGTGGACTCGATCGGCGCGCAGCGGCTGATCACGCCGGTGCTGCAATGGCCGGACTGGTCCTGGCAGGCGATCGCCGAACTGGTGGTGCCGCTGACCATTACCGTGCTGGTCGTCCAGAACGGCCAGGGTGTGGCCGTGTTGCAGGCGGCCGGACACCGGGCGCCGGTCAACGCCGCCACCATGGCCTGCGGGCTCTGGTCTCTCCCGGCTGCTCTGGTGGGATCGGTTTCGACCTGCTTGACCGGCCCGACCAACGCCATCCTCACCGCGGACGGTAGCCGCGAGCGGCACTATGTCGGCGGGCTGGTCGTCGCGGTGCTGGCGATGGCGTTCGGCCTGTTTGCCCCGCTATTCACCTGGCTGATGCTGGCGACGCCGCCGGCTTTCATCGCGACGCTGGCCGGGCTGGCGATGCTGCGCGTGCTGCAGGCAGCGTTCGCCACCGCGTTCGGCGGGCGTTTCACGCTCGGTGCCCTGATCACCTTCATCGTCACCGTGGCCGAGTTGAGTGTGCTGAACATCGGATCGGCCTTCTGGGGACTGGTGGCGGGCCTGGCCGTCTCCTGGTGGCTGGAACGGGGCGATTTCGATGCCTGACGCATGATCACGGGGTATGGCCGCGAGGTTTCGCCCGACCGGCGGCAGGTGGAATGGTTCCGGTCTGCCGGCGCACGCAGTAAACTCGCGCGAAGGGGTGCGGAGTGTGCCGCCCCAGCCGTCGTCAAGCAGGAGCCGATCATGCCGTCCATTCGATTCGCCGTGGCTGTTGCCGCATTGGCAGGCATTGCCGGCCAGTCACCGGCACTGGCCTCTGGTCCGGCCGCCACTGCCAAGACCGCCGCCCAGGCCGTCACAACCCAGGCCGTTGTCACCGAAGCAGCCGCCGCCGGGGTCACCACGACGCAGGTTGCTGGTGTCGTGGTTGCCGACTTCAACCCGCATCGCTTCGCGTTTCCGGCCGGCATCTACCGCTGCGAGCTGAATCGCAGTGTCGACGTGCGCCAGGTTGCGCCGGACATGCAGTCGGCCGTCGTGCGCTGGCAAAAGAAAGACTACACGCTGCGCGCAGTCAGTGCCCGCAGCGGTGCGCTGCGTTACGAGGACGCTGCTTCCGGCCTGGTCTGGATCATGATCGTCGGCAAGTCGATGCTGCTCGATACCCGCCACGGCAAGCAGCTGGCCAACGAGTGCAAGGTCTGAAGGCGGGGCGCTCGCCCA
>JBAYOD010000117.1:0-9586 GCA_041678445.1 Burkholderiaceae bacterium
GCGGATGCGGCTGCGCAGAGGCGGCCGGCAGCCCTCAGTAGGATCTCCAGAGGCCTTTGGGTACACTCCTGCCCGATGTCCACGCCCCCACAAGAAACTGCCCTGCACACGCCCATGATGCAACAGTACCTGCGCATCAAGGCCGAGCATCCGGACATCCTGCTGTTCTACCGCATGGGCGATTTCTACGAACTGTTCTATGGCGACGCCCGCCGCGCCGCGCAATTGCTCGACATCACCCTGACCACGCGTGGTCAATCCGCCGGCGAGCCGATCCCGATGGCCGGCGTGCCGGTGCATGCGGTCGATCAGTATCTGGCCAAGCTGGTGCGGCGCGGCGAATCGGTGGCCATCTGTGAGCAGATCGGCGACCCGGCGGCCAGCAAGGGCCCGGTGGAACGCCAGGTGGTACGCATCGTCACCCCGGGCACGGTCACCGAGGACGCCTTGCTCGATGAGCGCCGCGACAACCTGCTCGCCGCCTGCACCGGCAGCAGGGACCGCTTCGGCCTGGCCGCCCTGGATCTCAGCAGCGGCCGCTTCAGCGTGCAGGAACTCGACGGCGCCGAGGCGCTGCTGAGTGAACTGGAACGGCTGCGGCCGAGCGAACTCCTGCTCGACGAGGACACGAGCTTCCCGGCGGGTGTCAGCGCACGCCCCGGCGTCAAACGCCGCCCCCCCTGGCATTACGAGCCCGACAGCGGCCAGCGGCAGCTGTGCGCACAGTTCGACACGCACGATCTCGCCGGCTTCGGCTGCCAACACCTGCCGCTCGCCGTCGGTGCCGCCGCCGCACTGCTGCAATACGTCAAGGACACCCAGCGCGCGGCCTTGCCGCACCTGCGCGGGCTGCGCGTGGAACTGCGCGAGGACAGCATCCTTCTCGACGCCGCCAGCCGCCGTAATCTCGAACTCGACCAGTCGCAGTCGGGCCACGCCGAACACAGTCTCGCCGGCGTGCTCGACAGCACCGCCACGGCGATGGGCGGGCGGCTGCTACGGCGCTGGCTGAACCGGCCATTGCGCGACCACGCGCGGCTGCGCCTGCGCCATCAGTGTGTGGAGACATTGCAGAACGATCGCGGCTACGAGGCCATCCATGAGCTGCTCAGGGGCCTGTGCGACCTGGAACGCATCATGACCCGCGTGGCACTGAAATCGGCCCGGCCGCGGGATCTGTCCGGTCTGCGCGACAGCCTCGCACGCCTGCCCAACCTGCAGCGCCTGCTGGCCGCCCACGACGATCCGCTGCTGCGCGAACTCGCCGCACGCAGCGGCGAACATCCACAGCCGCAGGCCCTGCTGCAACACGCCCTGGTGGAACAACCGCCGGTGCTGGCACGCGATGGTGGCATGATCGCCGCTGGTTACGACGCGGAACTCGACGCGTTGCGCGGCCTGAGCGAAAACGCCGACCGGTTTCTGGTCGACCTGGAGGCACGCGAACGGGAGCGCTCCGGCATCGCCACGCTCAAGCTCGGCTACAACCGCGTGCACGGCTTCTACATCGAGGTCGGCAAGGCCCAGGCGGCGCGCGTACCCGACGACTACCAGCGCCGCCAGACGCTCAAGGGCGCCGAACGCTACATCACACCGGAACTGAAGGGCTTCGAGGACAAGGTGCTGTCGGCGCGGGAGCGCGCCCTGGCACGCGAGAAGGCATTGTACGATGCGCTGCTGGAGCGGCTGCTGAAATTCGTCGCGCCCCTGCAGACCGCCGCCGAGGCGATTGCCGAACTCGACGTGCTGGCCGGCTTCGCCGAACGCGCCGACACGCTCGACTGGCGGCGCCCGGTACTGAGCGACGCGCCCGGCATGCGCATCGAGGGTGGCCGCCATCCGGTGGTCGAACAGGTACTGGACGCGCCCTTCGTGCCCAACGACGTGCGCTTCGACGACGAGCGCCGCATGCTGATCATCACCGGCCCGAACATGGGTGGCAAATCCACCTATATGCGTCAGACCGCGCTGATCGTGCTGCTCGCACACATCGGCAGCTTCGTGCCGGCGGTGCGGGCGCTTATCGGGCCGATCGACCGGATCTTCACCCGCATCGGTGCGGCCGACGATCTCGCCTCGGGACGCTCGACCTTCATGGTGGAGATGCTCGAAACCGCCAACATCCTGCACAATGCGACCGACCGCAGCCTGGTGTTGATGGACGAGATCGGCCGCGGCACCAGCACCTACGACGGCCTGTCGCTCGCCTGGGCGGTGGCCGCCGACCTGGCCGCACGCATCCGCGCGTTCACGCTGTTCGCGACCCATTACTTCGAGTTGACCGGGTTGCCGGCGCTGTATCCGTCCATCGCCAACGTACACCTGGACGCCAGGGAGCACGGCGACCGCATCGTGTTCCTGCATGCGGTGAAGGACGGACCGGCAGATCGCAGCTACGGCCTGCACGTCGCCGCACTGGCCGGCATTCCGAAGGACGTCCTGGAACAGGCCCGCCAGCGGCTGCACGAGCTGGAAAACCAACCGACCGGCACGGCGGCGAGCGGCGGTCAGCTCGCCCTGTTCACTCCGCCGAGCGACCCACTGATTCGGGAGCCGATTCCGGAGCCGATCCCGGAGCGGATTCCGGAACCGATTGTGGCCGCGCTGGCAGGCATCGAGCCCACCGACCTGAGTCCGCGCCAGGCCCTGGACCTGCTGTTCACGCTCAAGGACCTCCTCGACGCGCGCTAAGGGACCGTGGCGTCCGACCTGCACGCCCCCGTCTGCGACGGCCCTCGGGGCACAACCCGCCAACTTCCTGACGCTCAACCTCGTCACAGACTGCTGACTGAAGCCCTTCCGAAACAATAATAAAACGCCGCCTCTTAAAGCGCAGCCTGAGCATGGCATCGAACTTGCTTTGATCGGGCGAGATTCCGCCTCGGATCAGTGCCTTGGCACAGAATCGGTATCGCCGCCACCACTCGACTGGGATTCGCATGCACATCGAAAAGATCTCCCTGAAGGCGCTCACCGTCGGCATCCTGCTGCTGCTCGGGTTGTCGTCGATCGCCCTCACCCTGTTCTCCGGCAGTCGCTACCAGCAGGTGGCGCTGGATGCCCAGTCGCAGACGCTGTCACGGGTGCTCGAGGTCGCCGCGCGCGAATCGCTCGGCACCCTGCGGGCGCGCGCCGCCGTCCTGGGCCAGGTGCTGCAGAAGCAGCCCCAGCTGCGTGCCGCCCTCGCCGACGAGGGCGGCGACCCGGCCCGGCGCGCGGTGCTCAGCGCCCTCCTCGACGCAGGTTTCGACCGTGGCACGGTCGGTGCCGCTGGCTTCGAGCTGTTGAAGCTGCGCAGCTACGGCCCGGACCTGCGCCTGATCGCCGCGAGCAGCGCCGGCATCGACGGGCTCCCGACCACGCTGCCACCCGGCCTGGACCGGGTATCCGCGGACGAGGTGGATGCCGCCCGCCCGCGCGATGCACTCTGGTCGCTGCACGGCACACCCTATTACTCGCTGCGCCTACCGGTCGGCGACGGCACGCCGCTCGGCTATCTGGAGATCGTCGCCGCGCCGGTGGCCAGCCTGCGCTCCATCCAGGACACGCTGCAGCTGCCGTTCAGCATCGGCACCGCGGACGGCACCCTCCTGTACCGCTCGGAAGACTGGCACGCGGCCGGCGACGCCGAATTGCCCGTACATCATGCGCTCGCCGGCAGCGGCGGTGGCGCACTGCTCGAACTCAAGGTCATCGCGCCGGTGCAGCAGCTCTACACCGGCATGGCGCAGGTGCGCAGCGCCACCGCCGTCGCCTACCTGATCCTGACCGGCGGCAGCCTGATCCTCGCCATCGGGTTGTTCCGGCGCTTCCTGTTCCGTCCGGTCGAGCACCTGATGCAGGACATGCAGCGCGCCGCCGAGGGCGAGTTGCAGGGCTCGATGCGCACGCGGGCGTTGAAGGAGTTCAACACACTCGCCACGACCTTCGACCGCATGCGCCAGAAGCTCCACGACCTGGTGGAGCGCGAACGCCAGCACGCCGAGGACGTGACCGGCAAGGTGGAACTCATCCAGGACGTCGTGCAGCTTGCGGCCCGCGGTGATCTCACCGGCCAGCTGATGATCTACCGCGACCGCGACGTGATTTCCGGGCTCGCAACCGGTATCCAGGGCATGCTCGACAGCCTCAACAATCTGGTGGCGCGCATCCAGCAGTCCGGCATCCAGGTGACGTCCTCGGCCACCGAGATTGCCGCCACCGCCAAACAGCAGGAGGCCACCGTCAGCGAACAGGCCGCGACCACCAACGAGATCCGCGCCACCGTCACCGAGATCTCCGCAACCGCGAAAGAGCGCGTCAACACCATGCACGAGGTCACCGACGTCGCGCTGAAGACCTCCGAAAGCGCCAATCATGGCCGTACCTCGCTGGTACGCATGGAGGAAACCATGCGCAACATGATGGAGGCCACCGCGGCGATCGGTTCCAAGCTCGCGGTGCTGTCGGAGAAGGCCGGCAACATCAACACCGTGGTCACGACCATCAACAAGGTGTCCGACCAGACCAACCTGCTGTCGCTGAACGCCGCCATCGAGGCCGAGAAGGCCGGCGAGTACGGCGTCGGCTTCGCGGTGGTCGCCACCGAGATCCGCCGTCTCGCCGATCAGACCGCGGTCGCCACCTGGGACATCGAACAGATGGTCAAGGAGATGCAGTCGGCGGTCTCGGCCGGCGTGATGGGCATGGAGAAATTCTCCACCGAGGTGCGCCAGGGCGTGGAGGACGTGCGCCGTGTCGGCGCGCAGCTGGCCCATATCATCGAACAGGTCGAACACCTGATCCCCCGTTTCGAGGAGGTGCACGAGGGCATGCAGTCGCAGGCCAAGGGCGCGCAGCAGATCAGCGAGGCGATGGTGCAGCTGGCCGACTCCTCGCAGCAGACCGCGGAATCGCTGCGCCAGTCCAACGGCGCGATCGTGCAGCTCAACGATGCGGCGCGGCGCCTGCAGGAGGGCGTCTCCCACTTCAAGGTGAACAAGCAGGGCGCGTGATGCTGCATCTTCTGCTGCGACTTGGAAACGAGCGCTACGCCCTGGACGCGCGGCGCATCGTCGAGGTCGTCCCGATGGTCCGCTGCCGTCCGCTGGCGCACACGCCACCCTGGGTGGCCGGGACGTTCGACTACCGCGGCCGGCTGGTACCGGTGGTCGATCTGTGCCGGCTCATGGGTGCCACACCCTGCCGGGCGCTGTACACCACGCGCACCGTCCTCGCCGACTACACGACGGCCGACGGCGGCAGCCACGTCCTGGGGTTGCTGGCCGAACAGGTCACGGAGACGGTGAAGCTGGACCCCGCGACCTTCGAGGATGCCGGCGTGTGCGTGCCCGCCGCGCCTTATCTCGGTGGGCTGGCACGGCAGGACGCGGGGCTTATCCAGCGCATCGACGTCGCGCGGCTGCTGCCGGACGACGTGCGCCGGCTGCTGTTCGCGGAGTGCGTCTGATGTCGTTCGCCGGCGTCGAAGCGCTGCTGCGCGACAGCATGGGCCTGAGCCCGGCCTCCATCGGGAGTCCGGCGATCGCCCGTGCCGTGCAGCAGCGCATGCACGAGCGCGGCATCGCGACCGTCGAAGACTATCTGCCGCGGCTGCAGGGCAGCCGCACGGAACTTGCCGCGCTCATCGAGCTCGTGGTCGTTCCCGAAACCTGGTTCTTCCGCGACCGCGCGCCCTTCGAGGCGCTCGCCCACTACGCGCGCCGACACTGGCTGACGGCGCCCGCCGCGACGCCGGTGCGCATACTGAGCGTGCCCTGCTCCACCGGCGAAGAGCCCTATACCATCGTCATGGCGCTGCTCGACGCCGGCTTGCCGCCGGCGCGCTTCCGCGTCGATGCCGTCGACATCAGCGCGGTGAATCTGGAGCGCGCCCGCACAGCGCGCTACGGCGAGCACTCCTTCCGCGGCGACGACATCGGCTTCCGCAAGCGGTATTTCATGCCGGACGGCGACCGTTACCGGCTGCGGCCGGATGTCACCGAGCGCGTGCGCTTTCTGCACGGCAACCTGCTCGCCCCCGGGTTTCTGGCCGGCGAGGCGCCCTACGACGCGCTGTTCTGCCGCAATCTGCTCATCTATTTCGACCGCGAGACGCAGGCGCGCGCCCTGCGCGTCATCGAGCGCCTGCTCGCCCGCCCGGGGCTGCTGTTTCTCGGGCACGCCGAATCCGGCGTGATGGCCGGCCGCGATTTCACCACGCTCGATCAGCCGTGCAGCTTCGCATTCGTGCACGGCGGTCGGGGGATCGCGGCAACGACCGCGCCGCCGCCCCCGTTTGCCGTATCGGCGCGACGCCGTGCCGCCGTGCGGCCGGCCGCCCGGTCCACGCCCCGTGCCACACCCCATACCGCGCCCCGCTCTGCCGGCCGGCCGTATGCGCTGCCCGAGTCACGCCCGAAAGCGCCGGCGATGCCGGAGCGTGATCCGGCGCTGGCCGCGGCCACGCAGCTCGCCAACGAAGGCCATCTCGCCGAAGCGGCGGCGCTCTGCGAACGCCACCTGCGCGAACAGGGCCCGGATGCCCAGGCCTTCCATCTGCTCGGCCTGCTGCGCGAGGCGGTGGGCGAGCCGGATGAGGCCGAGGCGTGCCTGCGCAAGGCGATCTATCTGGACCCGGGCCACTACGAAGCGCTGACCCATCTGGCCACGCTTCTGGAAGGCAAAGGCGATCACGCCAATGCCGAGCTGATGCGGCAGCGCGCCCGGCGCAGCTTCGAACGCATGCAGGAGGCGGCGCGCGACGCCGGTGGCGCATGAGCGAACCGATCATCCGTCCCGATGCCGCCGTCGCCATCGACGACTGCTGGAACCGCATTGGTGTGTGGCGGCGCAGCGGCGAGATCTGCCCGGAACTCGTGCGCGTGATCCACTGCCGCAATTGCGAACGCTATTCCGCGGCCGGCCGGCAGATCCTGCAACGCGAGATCCCGGCCGGCTACCGCGATGAATGGACCCGCGTACTCGCCGAGCCCGAGCGGCGGCATCAGCCCGATACGGAATCCATCGTCATCTTCCGCCTGGGCGACGAGTGGCTGGCCGTCCCCAGCCGCATCGTCAGCGAGATCACCTCTGCCAAGCCGATACGCCGGCTGCCGCACATGCGTTCACTGGTGAAAGGCCTGGTCAACATGCGCGGCGAACTGCAGCTGTGCATGTCGCTCGGCGCATTGCTCGGACTGGAAAAAGGCGGTCAGCCGCGCCGTATCGGCAGCGTGGGCATCTCTGACCGCATGCTGCTGATCGGCGACCGGGGCAAGCGTTTCGTGTTTCCCGTCACCGAGGTACATGGCCTGCATCGCCATCATCCCGGCGAACTGCTGCCAGTTCCGGCAACGCTGGGCAAATCCAAGGCGAGCTATACGAAAGGGGTACTCCACTGGCGCGATGAGCACGTCGCCTGCCTGGACGCCGATCTTCTGTTCAAGGCCCTGAACGCGAGTCTGACATGAGCGGCCTGGACGGATTCTCCATGCTCGAGTTGTTCCGCTCCGAGGTCGCCACGCAGGCGGCCCGGCTCGGCGAGCACCTGCTGACCCTGGAGAAGCAGCCGGACGACGGCCAGGCGCTGGAGGCGCTCATGCGCGCCGCGCATTCCATCAAAGGCGCTGCACGCATGGTCAACGTCGAGCCCGCGGTGCGGGTCGCGCACGTCATGGAGGACGTGTTCGTGGCCGCGCAGCGGCGCCGCCTGATCCTGGCTGCCGAGGCCGTCGATGTCCTGCTGCGCGGCACGGACATGCTCAAGCGCGTCGCCGACGAGGCCGACCGGCCCGACTGGGCCGGGCGGCATGCGGGCGAACTGGCGCAGCTGCTGGAGGCATTGCATGGCATCCTGGCCACGCCGCCCGCCGCGCCAGCCGTGGACGCGCCGCCACCGGCCGCGGCGGTACCCGGCGACCGCTCGGCCACGCCGCCCGCCGCCCCGGCCGAGCCGCCCAGGGCCGCGGTCGACAATGCCATCCGCGTCTCTGCGGAAAGCCTGAACCGGCTCATGGGGCTCGCCGGCGAGGTGCGCGTCGAGTCGCGCTGGCTGCGGCCCTTCGCCGACGCGCTGGTGCAATTCAAGCATCGCCATACCGAGCTGATCAGCATGCTCGACCGTCTGCGCGACGCCCTCGAGGACACGCACATCGACGACTATGCGCGCGGCCTGCTCGGTGACGTTCTGCACCGTGCCGGCGCCTGCCGCCAGCAGCTGGCGGAACGGCTGAACGAACTGGACGAATACGACCGCCGCAGCCACAACCTCGCCAGCCGCCTCAACCGCGAGGTCATCGCCAGCCGCATGCGGCCGTTCGCCGACGGCGTGCACGGGTTCCAGCGCATGGTGCGGGATCTGGCGCGCAGCCTCGGCAAGCGGGTACGGCTCGATATCCTCGGCCTGACGACGCAGGTCGACCGCGACATCCTGGAGCGCATCGAGGCGCCACTGAATCATCTGCTGCGCAACGCCGTCGACCATGGCATCGAGACACCGGCGGAACGCGCCGCGGCCGGCAAGCCCGCCGAGGCGACCATTCGCCTGGAGGCGCTGCACAGCGCCGGCATGCTGTCCATCGTCGTCGTGGACGACGGCCGCGGGATGGATATGGCCACACTCCGCGAACGCATCGTCGCCAAGAAACTGGTGTCCGCCGACATGGCCACGGAGCTCAGCGAGGCGGAGCTGATGGATTTCCTGTTCCTGCCCGGCTTCTCCACGCGCGACCGCGTCACCGAGCTCTCCGGCCGCGGCGTCGGGCTGGACGTGGTGCACAGCGTGGTGCAGGAGATGCACGGCATCGTGCACGCGACGGCGCGTCCCGGCCAGGGCATGCGCTTCCATCTGCAGCTGCCGCTGACGCTGTCGATGATCCGGGCGCTGCTGGTCGAGATCGCCGGCGAGCCCTACGCGTTCCCGCTGGCGCAGATCCATCGCACGCTGCGACTGCCGCGCCACGCCATCGAAACCATGGAAGGACGCCAGTATTTCACGCTCGGCAGCCAGCACATCGGCCTGATCGCCGCCAATCAGGTGCTCGGCCTGGAGGGTGAACCGCCCGACGGCGAGGACGTCACCATCGTCGTGCTCGGTGAGCGCCTCGACCGCTACGGCCTGGTGGTGGACCGGTTCCTCGGCGAGCGCAGCCTGGTGGTGCACACCCTCGATCCCCGACTCGGCAAGATCAAGGACATCGGCGCCGCGTCCATTCTCGAGAATGGCGATCCCTGCCTGATCGTGGACGTCGAGGACCTGCTGCGCTCGGTCGACATCCTCATCGCCGGCGGGCGGCTGGACCGCATCCGGCGCGAAGGTGAAGCCACCGCGCGCAGCCGGCCCGCCGGCAAGCGCATCCTGGTCGTGGACGATTCCATCACCGTGCGCGAGGTGGAGCGCAGCATGCTCGTCAGCCGCGGCTACGAGGTCGAGGTCGCGGTGGACGGCATGGACGGCTGGAACGCCGTGCGCGCCGGCCGCTACGACCTGGTCATCAGCGACATCGACATGCCGCGCATGAACGGCTTCGAGTTTGTCGGTCTGATCAAGAAGGACCCGGCGCTGAAGTCGCTGCCGGTCATGATCGTGTCCTACAAGGACCGCGAA
>JBAYOD010000118.1:0-9509 GCA_041678445.1 Burkholderiaceae bacterium
AGAGCACCTCGAATGCGACTTCTCGTTCGCGATTCCGGGGCTGGCGCGCTTCCGGGTCAATGCCTTCGTCCAGCAGCGCGGCGCCGGCGCCGTCATGCGCACGATTCCGTCCAAGGTCCTGACGCTCGAGGAGCTTGCCGCGCCCAAGGTCTTCGAGGAGCTGGCGATGACGCCACGCGGCCTGGTGCTGGTCACCGGCCCGACCGGCTCGGGCAAGTCGACTACGCTGGCGGCGATGATCAATCACGTCAACGAGAACATCTACGGCCACATCCTGACGGTCGAGGACCCGATCGAGTTCGTCCACGAATCCAAGCGCTGCCTGATCAACCAGCGCGAGGTCGGCCCGATGACCCTGTCCTTCGACAATGCGCTGCGCTCGGCGCTGCGCGAGGACCCGGACGTGATCCTGGTCGGCGAGCTGCGTGACCTCGAAACGATCCGGCTGGCGCTGACCGCCGCCGAGACCGGGCACCTGGTGTTCGGCACCCTGCACACCTCGTCGGCCGCCAAGACCATCGACCGGATCATCGACGTCTTCCCGGCGGCCGAGAAGGACATGGTCCGGGCGATGCTGTCCGAATCGCTGCGCGCAGTGATCTCGCAGACGCTGCTGAAGACGCGCGACGGCAAGGGCCGGGTGGCGGCCCACGAGATCATGATCGGCACGCCGGCCATCCGCAACCTGATCCGGGAGGCGAAGGTCGCGCAGATGAATTCGGTGATCCAGACCGGTGGTGCGCTGGGCATGCAGACGCTGGACCAGTGCCTGACCGACCTGGTCAGGAAGAACCGGATCTCGATGAGCGAGGCCCGCGCGGTGGCCACCGTGAAGGACAACTTCCCGGGCTGAGGCCCGGCCCGGAAACCGGTCCGCTCGAGGGAACGGGCCCCGACAAGGAGATCAGATGGAACGCGAACAGGCGTCAAAGTTCCTTCAGGACCTGCTGCGCCTGATGTTGAACAAGGGCGGCTCGGACCTGTTCCTGACCGCCGAGTTCCCGCCCGCCTTCAAGGTGGACGGCCGGATCCAGCCGGTGTCGAACGTCGCGCTCACCGTCCAGCACACCACCGAGCTGGCCCGCGCGCTGATGAGCGACAAGCAGGCGGCCGAGTTCGAGGCGCACAAGGAAATCAACTTCGCGATCAGCCCCGCGGGCATCGGCCGCTTCCGGGTCAACGCCTTCATGCAGCTGGGGCGGGTCGGGATCGTGCTGCGAACGATCAAGTCGGAGATCCCGACCGTCGAGCAGCTTCAGTTGCCCCTGATCCTGAAGGACCTGGCACTGGCCAAGCGGGGACTGATGATCGTGGTCGGGGCAACCGGCTCGGGAAAATCGAACAGCCTGGCCGCCATCGTCGGCCATCGCAACGAGCATTCGCACGGCCACATCGTGACGATCGAGGACCCGGTCGAGTTCGTCCACCCGCACCGCAACTGCATCGTGACGCACCGTGAGGTCGGAGTCGACACCGAGAGCTGGGAGATCGCGCTCAAGAACACGCTGCGGCAGGCGCCCGACGTCATCATGATCGGCGAGATCCGGGACCGGGAGACGATGGAGCACGCGGTGGCGTTTGCCGAAACCGGCCACCTGTGCCTGGCGACTCTGCACTCGAACAGCTCGAACCAGGCGCTCGACCGGATCATCAACTTCTTCCCCGAGGAGCGGCGCGCCCAGTTGCTGATGGACCTGTCGCTGAACCTGCGGGCAATCATTTCGCAGCGCCTGATCCCGACCGTGAGCGGCAAGGGCAGGGTGCCTGCGGTGGAAATCCTGCTCAACTCCCCGCTGATCGCCGACCTGATCTTCAAGGGCGAGGTCGGCCAGATCAAGGAGATCATGAAGAAGAGCCGCGAGATCGGGATGCAGACCTTCGATCAGTCGCTGTTCGATCTCTACGAGGCGGGGCGCATCAGCTACGAAGATGCGTTGCGCAATGCCGATTCGGTCAACGACCTGAGACTGAACATCAAGCTGAACAGCAAGCGCGGCGAACGTGATCTGAACGCCGGTATCGAGCATCTCGGGATCGTCTGACCGCGGCGAGCCGGCGGACGGGCGCCGGTGGCCGGCAGCCTGCCGGCTTACTTGTGCCGGAAGCGGATCCGGCCCTTGCTCAGGTCGTAAGGGGACAGTTCGAGCGTGACGCGGTCACCGGCGAGGACGCGGATCCGGTGCTTTTTCATCTTGCCGGCCGCGTAGGCGGAAAGCTCGTGTCCGTTGTCCAGCCGCACGCGATAGCGCGTATCGGGCAGGACTTCTTCGACGACACCTTGCATTTCGATCAATTCTTCCTTGGCCATTCAATTTCTCCAGGCGAGTGAAACGGACACCGTCTGTCGGGACGTGCCGCCGGTTTCTGAGGTCGGGCCACATGGCGCCGTGGGCCGTTGAAGCAGGCAAGCTGGGCTCGTGGAGAGCCGGCGCGGTGGCGGGGAGGGGCTGGTTCGCGACTGCGCCCGTGCGAAGGACGGCCTGCGAGGAGGGGTTCCGACTACGTTCTCGACGACTCTCGACAATGCGACGAAGTCAGCGAAGGAGCATCGGGGAGCGAAAAATCATCGAAAATGGACCTCGCAACCGACTTATTATAGCGGTGTTCGACGAAGTTGTCACGGGTGATAGCTTTCCTCTGGCCATGGAAGATGGATGGTGAGCCGCATGAACGAACTCGATGGGCCGATGCGCCCCTGCAGCCGCTGCGGGCTGGTGCTGGTCGGTGTCGGCGCCTGTCTGGCCCTGGTCGGTGTGGCAGCCGGGGCCTTGGGGGCGCACGCGCTGCGCGGCCGGCTCGATCCGGCGATGCTCGGAGTCTTCGAGACGGCCGTGCGCTACCAGATGTACCACGCGCTGGCGCTGCTCGCAGTCGGGGGGGCCGTCGTCCTGCAGCCGGGCCGGCTGATCGCGCTGGCCGGCGGCCTGTTCGTGGCCGGAATCCTGATGTTCTCGGGCAGCCTCTATCTGCTGAGCCTGACCGGCACCCGCGGCGTGGTTCTGATCACCCCGCTGGGCGGGGTCGCCTTCATCGCGGGCTGGGCCTGCCTGGCCGGCTGGGCGTTCCGGACGGCTCGCCGGATGCCGCGGCAGCGAACACCCGGAAACTGAAGAAACGGCATTCGAGCGCACCGTTGAACAGCGGCGTGCGCCGGTTCTCCTTCATCGCGAGCTGGCGGGGCAGTTCCGGATCGGCGCTGAGCAGCCAGACCTGCCAGCCGGCCCAGTGCGCTTTCAGCGTTGCACCGACTGCGCGCATCGTGGCCGCATGCGTGTCGCCGGAGGCGGTGTGTGTGTCACCGGAGAAGGTGTGTGCGCCGAGCCGCTCGCCGTAGGGTGGGTTGGCGATCATCAGTCCCGGAGTGTCGAAGGGCGGGCGCAGTCGGGTGGCATCGGCCTGCTGCCAGGCGATGGCCGCCTCGGGCAGGCCGGCGCGCGACTGGTTGCGGCGTGCACGGGCGATCGCCGCGGCATCGATGTCGGTCGCGACGATCCGCAGCTGCTGGTCCGCCATGCCGGCCTGGGCCCGTTGTACCGCAGCGCTGCGCAAGCCTGCCCACAGCGCCGGGTCGTGATCGAGCAGCTTCTCGAAACCGAAGCCGCGCGTCAGCCCCGGTGCGATGTCGCAGCCCAGGCAGGCGGCTTCGATCGCCAGCGTTCCCGAGCCGCAGAATGGATCGACCAGGGTCTGATCGGGTGTCCAGCCAGCCAGGGTCAGCAGGCCCGCCGCCAGGTTCTCCTTGAGCGGTGCCTCGCCGCCGTCGTCGCGGCCGCTGCGCCAGCCACGCTTGAACAGCGGCTCACCGGACAGGTCCAGGTAAAGGGTGGCCTGCTGCATCTCGACGAACAGCCAGACTCGGGCGTCGGGTGTGCGGGTGTCGATCGACGGACGCTGGCCGGTGCGTTCGCGCAGCCGGTCGACGATCGCGTCCTTGACTCGCAGGGTGGCGAAATTCAGGCTCCTGAGCGGCGAACGGGTTGCGCTGGTGTCCACGCGCAGCGTGTGGCGGGCGTCGAAATACTGCTCCCAGGTGACACCGGCGGCCAGCTTGTAGAGATCTTCAGGGCCCCGATAGCGGCGCGTGCCGATCTCCCGCAGGATGCGGCTGGCCAGTCGCGACCACAGGTTTGCCCGATAGGCGAGGGCCCGGTCGCCGGCAAAGGCGACGCCGCCGGCAACCGGGCGGCAGTCATCGGCGCCGAGCGCCTGCAACTCGGCGGCCAGCGCCGTTTCGAGGCCGCGCGGGCAGGGTGCGAACAGCCGCCACGGCGACGGCGGGCGGACTGCCTCCGTGTCGGTGGTGTCAGGCAGGGCTCAGCCCTCGGCCAGGGTGCGCTCGAGCAGCTCGAGCCGGTCCTGTCCCCAGAAGGGTTCGCCGTGATACTCGTACCACGGCACGCCGAAGACCTGGGCTTCGATTGCCGCCTGGGTGTTGCGGTCGTAGATTTCGCGGGCCCGGTCGCGGACACCGTCCAGTGCCGCTGCATCGAGCCCGCATTCGCCGGCGATGGCGGTCAGGGTGGCCGGATCGGCGATGTCGCGCTCTTCGACCCAGACCGCGCGCAGCAGCGCCCGGGCTGTTTTCAGCCCGGATTCGGTGCCGGCGGCTTCGGTGGCCGCGATGATCAGCCGGGCGGCGGCGTCGCCGGCCACCGGAAAGAACTTCGGATGCAGATTCAGCGGCACCCCGGTGAACTTCGACCAGCGGGGCAGTTCGACCAGCCGGTAGGCCTGGCGTTGCGGTGCACGTTTGGCCAGCGGCAGGCCACCCGAGACCGGGAAGACCCTGTTCAGGTCGGCTGGCCGCAAGTCGATCTGCGCGCCGTGGCGCTCGGCCATTGCCACCAGGCGGTCATGGCCCAGCCAGGTCCACGGCGATTGCGGCGCCATGTAGTAGCGGATCGTTTTCATCGGGAGCAGTCTCCAGGGTGGGCGTGTTCATCGGTGGCGCCGGAGTTCGGGTGAAGGCGGCGGACGTAGCAAAGGCGGCGGATGCGGCGTCGGGACGGGCTGGGTCAGAACGGCTTGACGACGACCAGCACGACGATCGCCAGCAGCGCCACGACCGGTGCTTCATTGAACCACCGGTACCAGACGTGCGAGCGCCGCTGCCGGCCGGCAGCGAAGCTGGCCAGCAGGCGGCCGCAGGTGTAGTGGTAGCCGAGCAGCAGCAGCACCAGCGCCAGCTTGGCATGCATCCAGCCGGCGCCGGCACCGATGCCGTGCCCCAGCCACAGCCACAGGCCCAGGCCGATGGTCAGCACCATCAGCGGCTGCATGAAGCGCCACAGCTTGCCGGCCATCAGCAGCAGGCGATCGCGTTCCGGGCCCGCCTCTCCGGTCATCGCCAGGTTCACGAAGATGCGCGGCAGGTAGAACAGGCCGGCGAACCAGCTCGTCATGAAGACGATGTGCAGGGCCTTGATCCAGAGGTAGCCCGAAGCCAAGGGGTCAGGTCCGGATCTGGCCGTCGCCGAGCACCACGTACTTCAGCGAGGTCAGCCCCTCCAGGCCGACCGGGCCGCGTGCGTGCAGCTTGTCGGTCGAGATGCCGATCTCGGCACCCAGTCCGTACTCGAATCCGTCGGCGAAGCGGGTCGAGGCGTTGATCATCACCGATGCGGAGTCGACTTCGCGCAGAAAGCGCATGGCGCGGCCGTGGTGCTCGGTGACGATGGCGTCGGTGTGCTGCGAACCGTAGCGGGCGATGTGATCGAGCGCCTCGTCCAGTCCGGCGACGACCCGGATCGCCAGGATCGGTGCCAGGTACTCGGTGCTCCAGTCCGCTTCGGTGGCTTCGCCACAGTCGATACCGGCCGCTCCCAGGATTGTGCGGGTGCGCGCATCGCCGCGCAGTTCGACGCCCTTGTCGGCGTAGATCCGGCAGAGCTCGGGCAGCAGGGTGTCGGCCATGCTGTCGGCAACCAGCAGCGTCTCCATCGTGTTGCACGGTGCATAGCGCTGGGTCTTCGCATTGTCGGCGATCCGGATTGCCTTGACGGGGTCGGCAGCGTCGTCGATGTAGACGTGGCAGATCCCGTCCAGATGCTTGATCGTCGGCACCCTGGCGTCGCGCGAGATCCGTTCGATCAGCGACTTGCCGCCACGCGGCACGATCACGTCGACGTACTCGGGGCGGGTGATCAGGGCGCCGACGGCCGCCCGGTCGGTGGTGGCGACCAGTTGCACGGCGTCTTCGGGCAGGCCTGCTTCAGCCAGTCCGCTGCGGATCAGTCCGGCCAGCGCCCGGTTGCTGTGGATCGCCTCGGAGCCACCGCGCAGGATCGTTGCGTTGCCCGACTTGATGCACAGGCCGGCAGCGTCGATCGTCACGTTCGGGCGCGACTCGTAGACGATGCCGATCACGCCGAGCGGTACCCGCATCTGGCCGACCTGGATGCCGGTGGGCCGGTAGCGCAGCGCACCGATCTCGCCGACCGGATCGGGCAGCGCAGCGATCTGCGCGAGGCCTTCGGCCATGTCGGCGATCGCCCGGTCGGTCAGGGCCAGGCGATCGACGAAGGCCGCGTCGTGGCCGGCCTTGCGCGCGGCGGCGAGATCCTGTTCGTTGGCCGCCTGCAGTGCCGGTGCCGCGGCGCGGATCGCCTCGGCGGTAGCCAGCAGGGCGCGATTTTTCGCGGCCGTGCCGGCGCGGGCCATTTCACGAGCCGCCTGGCGGGCGCGGCGGCCGAGCTCGTCGACGTAGCGGTCGACATCGAGGGGGCGGGTATCAAGGTCCACGATGAGTCCTGGTCGGCGCCGCAGCACCGGAGATCGACAGGGCCAGCGTCTCGAGCGCGCGCCATGCGTCGCCCGCCGCAAGCCCTTTCATCATTCTATCGGTCAGCGCTGCCTGTTGCAGCCTGTGCCGCACGCCGGCCGCGTCCAGCCGGCGCAAGGCCGACTGGAACAGCGCCTCGCGTGGACCGTACACGCGGGCGGCGCGCAGCTCGGCAGCCAGCGGACGGCCCGCCGCGTGTGCCTCGTGCAGCCGCAGCAGGGTGCGCAGCGTATCGGCGACGCTCCACAGGATCAGCGGGCCTGCCTCGCCCTCGGCGTGCAGGCCCTCCAGGGTGCGCAGGGTGCGTCCGGGGTCACCGGCCAGCATCGGTTCGACGAGATCGAAGGCACCATAGCGGGCCACGTTGAGCACCGCTGCGCGGGTTGCCTCGGCCGGCAACGCGCCCTCGGGAAACAGCAGCGCGAGCTTGAGGATCTCCTGGTGGGCGGCGAGCAGGTTGCCTTCGACCCGCTCGGCGATGAATTCGAGGGTGGCCGGGTCGGCGCGCTGGTTCTGGCGCGCCAGCCGGGCACCGATCCAGCCCGGCAGCTGCTGGCGCGAAACCGGCTGGATCGCGAGGGTCAGGGCCTGCCGGTCGATTGCGGCGAACCAGGCGGTGGTGGTCGTCGCCCGGTCGAGCCGGGGGCTGGTGACCAGAATGCGCACCGGTGCGGGCAAGGTCGCGGCCAGTTCGCCGAGCAACTGGCCGATGTCCTTGCCGGGTTTGCCGGTCAGCCGCAGCTCGAGCAGCTTGCCGTCGCCGAACAGCGACAGGGCGTTGGCCTCGGCGACCAGCGCTTCGGGTTTGAAGCCGCGGCCGCCCTCGAACACGAAGCGCTCGCTGGCGCCCGCCTGGCGGGCGGCGCTGCGCACGGCATCGGCCGCTTCGAGCACGAGCAGCGGCTCGTCGCCGTGGATCCAGGTGATCGGCTTCAGGCCGCGCGCCAGCACCTCCGGCCGTAACTGGGCGACCTGGCTCATGGGCTGGGGGGAATTGCCGACAGCCGGCGCAGCAACTGCTGCGCCAGGTCGGATTCCATGTCCCGGAACAACAGTTCCTCTTCCTGCTGCTTGGCCACGATCTCGATGTCGGTGGAGATCATGTCGCGCGACAGCACCAGCTCGGTGCGTGGCAGCCGTTCGCGGGAGGCAGCGTCGAGCACGCGGAAGGTGAAGCGCAGCCGCAACTGGTACTCGCGCGGCCGGCCGGTTGCCGAGAAGACGATCACATCGCGCTCGCGCTGTTCGTTGAGTACTTCCAGGCGGGCCTCGGCACGGGCCGGATCGTCGACCAGTTCGGTATCGTCGGCCATCCGGACCAGCGTGCGGAACTGCGCACCGATCGCCGAGGTCGGTGAAAAGCCCGCGTACAGGGTGCGAAATGGCAGCGCCGCCGAGCGGCGCAGCTGGAAGCCGCAGGCCGGCAGGCCGGCAGCAGCCAGGGCGCCAGCCAGCAGGCGCCGCCGATACCGGCCCGCACCGAGTCGGCCTGCCGGACCGGGGCGGCCTCCCGCGCCGGGGCGGTCTGCTTCCAGGTCGCGGGCGGTCATGGCAGGCGGATTCCGCAGCGCTCAGACGACCAGGTTTACCAGGCGGCCCGGCACCACGATCACCTTCTTCGGAGTGCCGCCGGCGGCGTGCCGCGCCCAGGCATCGGTTGCCGTCGCGGCCGCTTCGATGGCCGTGCGATCGGCCTGGGCAGCGACCGTGACCGCACCGCGCACCTTGCCGTTGATCTGCAGCACCAGTTCGATTTCGTCCTGGACCAGCGCTGTCTCGTCGACTTGTGGCCAGGGGGCGTCGAGCAGCGGGCCCTGTTCGGCAACCAGCCCCAGTTCACCCCACAGTGCCTGGGTGATGTGCGGCACGACCGGGTAG
This sequence comes from Burkholderiaceae bacterium, assembly GCA_041678445.1. GTDB lineage: Bacteria > Pseudomonadota > Gammaproteobacteria > Burkholderiales > Burkholderiaceae_E > Zeimonas. Next base: position 8,660 of record JBAYOD010000118.1, read on the forward strand.
AGGACGCGAATCAGGATGGACAGGCTCTCGCGCAGCACGGCCGCACCGGGCGCATCGCCGGCAATCGAGGCACCCTCGATCGCGTTGAGCATCTTCATCGCGGCCGAGACGACGGTGTTGTACTGCTTGCGCTGGTAGTCGTAGTCGGCCTGGCGCAGGATCGTGTGGATCTCGCGGCGCAGCGCCCTGTGCGCATCGGTCAGCGCCTGGCCGGCAACCGGGCCGGCGCCGCGCACCGCTTCATGGTGGACGCGTGCACTGGCCCACAACCGGCGCAGGAAGCGTTGCGCGCCGTCGACGCCGGTGCCCGACCATTCGAGGGTCTGCTCGGGCGGCGACGCGAACATCACGAACAGTCGCGCGGTATCGGCGCCGTACTGGTCGATCAGCGACTGCGGATCGACCCCGTTGTTCTTGCTCTTGGACATCGTGCCGATGCCGGCGTACTCGACCGGCTGGCCGTCGGTGCGGGAACGGCAGCCGGTGGTCTTGCCGGCAGCGTCCTGGATCCACTCGATATCGTCGGGCCAGAAATATTCGACGCCGCCCTTGTCGCTCCTGCGCAGGAAGATGTGGTTCAGCACCATCCCCTGGCACAGCAGGTTGCTGAACGGCTCGTCGAAGCGGACGAGCCCGCGCGCGGGGTCACCCGGAAAGTCGCCCTTGAGATCGCGCATGACCTTGGTCCAGAAGCGCGCGTACAGCAGGTGCAGCACGGCGTGCTCGATGCCCCCGATGTACTGGTCCATCGGCATCCAGTAGTCATTGCGGGCATCGACCATGGCCTCGTCGTTGTCCGGCGAGCAATAGCGCATGTAGTACCAGGACGAGTCGACGAAGGTGTCCATCG
>JBAYOD010000119.1:0-9476 GCA_041678445.1 Burkholderiaceae bacterium
ATCCCGGAGGGCCTGTACACCTGCCGCCGAGTGATGTCGCCGCGCTTCGGCGACACGTTCGAGGTGACCGACGTGCCGGGACGGTCGCACATCCTGTTCCATCCCGCGAACACCATGGACGAGCTCGAGGGCTGCATCGCCCCGGGCCTGTCGCTCGGCTGCCTCGATGGCCAGTGGTCTGTGGTCAGCTCGCGCGCGGCCATGAGCGCGTTTTTCCGCGCCCTGGGTCCGCGCCGCGCCTTCGAGCTGCGCATCGTGCCGTATCAGGTGCAGTACCCATGAGCTTCCGCGACCCGAACCAGCAGTGTCCGATGTGCGTGCTGCTGCTGCTCGCCGCGACGCTGCTGCTGATCGCCCTGGTCGTCGTGCCAGCCATTGGGGGTGGGGCATGAGCGCCTGGGACCGGGTGCTGGGCGTGGCGCGCGATGTGGCGCCGACGCTGGCCGGCGCGGCCGCGACCATCGCCACCGGCGGCAACCCGATGGCCGGTGCCGCCGTCGCGGCGCTGGCCCGGCGCGTGGTCGGCGCCAAGGCCGACGCGCCGCTCGAAGACGTGGCCGAGCAGCTGCTCGGCAACCCGGAGGCCATCCAGAAATTCCGCGTCGAGATGCGCCAGCTGGAGCTCGAGGAACTGCGCCTGCGCACCCTCGATGTGCAGGACGCCCGCCGGATCCTCGACCGCAGCGCCGGGCCGGTCGTCGTCAGCATCATCGTCGTGCTCGGCTACTTCATCGCCACCCTGCTGGTGATGACCAACGAACTGCCGCCGGGTAGCGAGAATCTTGCGTATCTGCTGCTGGGCAATCTGGGCACGGGGTTCGGCATGGTGCTGACCTTCTGGCTGGGTTCGTCGGTCGGGTCCAAGGACAAGGATCAGGCGATGGCCAAACACGCGGACGCGGCGAAACGCGATCAGATCGAAAGGGGGCAGCGTGGCTGATGTGGATGCACTCAAATCGGACCTAGAACGACTGCGCTCCAGCGTCAACGAACAGTTCGGCGCCGTCCGTGAAGACCTGCGGGAGCTGACGGCGGCCTTCCGGGAGCTGATCCGCATGGACGGCGATATGCGACGCATCAACGACGCCCTGGCGCGGATCGGCGCGCAGGTCGACGACCACGAAAAGCGCCTGCGCCAGCTGGAGAACGGGCACGCCGCGGACGGTGTCCGCATCGGCGGCAACGAGCGGCTCGTCTGGGTGTTCGTGACCGTCGCCGCCGGCATGCTGACGTACTTTCTGACGCACTGAGGACCCGATGGGCGACATGACCCGAGCCAGCCTGGTGACCGACCTGAAGGCGATCCTGATGGACGCCGCCGGGAAGTTCACGGCCGCCGCCGATGCGGATTTCATCCGCCATCTGGACATGGCGGCGCTGGACATGGGCCGCGTGCGCCCGCTGACCCGCGTCGGCAACGTCGCCCTGGTCGCCGGGCAGTCGGACTATGCCGCGCCGGCCGACCTGGTGCAGGTCAAGCTGCCGCTGTGGGGCCTCTACGAACGCAACAGCCGCAAGCCCTGGGAGCGCCACTGGCCCGGCCCGCTGCCGAAGCTGTCGGTCGTCGATGACGCCGGCACCCGCACGCTGTGGCTGTCTCCGGCGCCGACCGCCGCGCAGATCGCCGACCTCGGCGCGACCTACCGGTTCTACTACTTCGCCGCGCACGTCGTCGCCGCGGCCGCCGCCGACACCACCGTCCAGCCCGGCGACCGCCACCTGCTGCTGATGCGCGCCGCCGCGCACGCCCTGCAGGAGCTCGCGCACAGCGGCGTCAGCAAGCCGGTGCAGCTCGGCAACGCCGGCGTCGGCAGCATGCCCAAGAACGGCACGCCCGGCGCGCTGGCCGAGGCCCTGGTCGACCTGTTCGAGAGGATGGCGGCATGAGCCTGGAACTGACCGTCGATTCCCGGGAACTGCAGCGCGCCATGCTCGCCAGCCCGGCGATCCTGGGCAAGCACCTGACCCGCGCCATCGAGCGCGTGACGCTGGAAATGGCGCGCGACGCCCGGCGCCGCGCGCCGAAGGCGTTCAGCACCCTGACCCAATCGATCAACAGCGCGATGGTCTCGCCGGTCGAGGGCCTGGTGTTCGCCGGCGCCGATTATGCGCGGCTGGTCGAAGAGGGCACCCGCGGGGGATCCGGCCGCCGGCCGCCACCGAAGGCCAACATCCTCGACTGGATCAAGGTGCGCCGCATCCAGCCGGACGACCCGACGATGAGCCAGGAGGATCTGGCCTACGTGTTCGCCCGGAGCATCGCCCGCAAGGGCACGCCGGCCCAGCCGTTCATGCGCCCGGCCTATGAGGCCAACCGCGTCAAGGCCGAGCAGCGGATTTCCAAGGCCATCGATGCCGCACTCACGGAGATCGGACGCTGATGGCCATCGGGGGCACCGTCATCGAACGCATGGACGACCGGCTGGCTGCGATCGCCGCATCGCTGGCCGTCGCGCTGCCGACGCGCGTCGTCAATCGCTCGCTGCTGCACTACACCGAGCACAGCGCCGCCGAACTGGCCGCCGGCGTGGTCACCCTCGTCTCGGCCGGCGAGGGCGACTACAACAAGGGCCTCGGCATGGTCGCGCGCGAAGGCGTGCAGCGCGTCGTGCTGATCGGGCACCTGAAGGTCGCCGAAGGCGCGCCCGGCGCCACGGTCGAGGCCGCCGAGCTGGACCTGATCGAAGAACTGAAGGCCTGGGCACGGCTGCCCAGTCCCGGCATGAGCCTGCGCTGGGACAGCGTCCAGCACTCGCGCCAGCTCGAAAACCCCTACGGGTGGGTGGTCGCCTACCTGGATATCGGCCCGCCGCGGGCAACCACGTACTGACAACAGAGAGGACTTCGTCATGGCTGAGACCTTCGAAACCAAATACTTCAGCGGCCAGGGCCCGCTCTTCGTCGCCCCGCGCGACGCCAACGGCGAACCCGCCGGCCTGGTGTTCGTCGGCGACATCTCGCAGGCGGAGCTGTCGCCGAACATCGAGAGCGCGGAGATCGTCGAGAATGTGACCGGGTCCAGCGGCATCGGCTCGTCGTTCACCAAGCGCACCGAGTTCCAGTTCAGCGCGACGCTGCGCTCGGTGCGTCACGACCACCTGGCGCTCGCGATCCAGGGCTCCGACACCGCCAAGGCGGGCACGTCCGTCACCGACGAGCCGCACGTCGCGTATCTTGGCAAGTTCACCCGTCTGGAACACAACAAGATCAGCGCGGTGACCGTGACCGACGCGACCGGCGTGACCACCTACGACGTGACCGACGATTACATCGTCCATGCCGACGAGGGCTTGATCGAGTGGGTCGTCGGCGGCGCCATCGGCGACGAAGACGCGGTCCTGATCGACTATACCTACGCCTCGCAGCACCACGTCAAGGCGGCCCCTGCGAATCAGGATCTGTACATGGTGTTCGCCGGCATGAACCGCGCCGACAACAACAAGCAGACCCGCTGCGAGATCTACAAGCTCCAGCTCGACCCCGGCGTGCTGGGCCTGATCCAGGAAGAACACGCTGAGATCCCCATCACCGGCCGCGTGCAGATCGATTCGCTGCGCCCTGCCGGAGATCAATTCTATTCCTGGAAGATCGAAGACTGATCCGACCCCTGACAACGCCAAGGAACACGCATGAACGAACAAGCGGAATCCCAAGCGAACGACCTCGATGTGCTGCTGCCCGACCGCGAACTCGCGGTCGGCGGCGACACCGTCACGGTGCGCGAGTTCACCTTCCTGCAGGGACTCCAGGCCGAGGCCCTGGTGCGGCCCATGATCCAGGACCTGCAGGCCCTGTTCGGCGCCGAGGACGACGGGGCGGACGAAGCTCTGGAGTTCGCCAGCATGGCGGAGATCTTCGGCCGCCACGCCGAGGCCTTCCTGACGCTGATCGCCACAAGCTGCGGCAAATCGCGCGAGTGGGTGGCTGGCCTTTCGGATCACGACGGTCAGATTCTTGCCATGACGTTCTGGTCCGTGAACGCGCGTTTTTTTACCAGGCGGCTCGTCGTGCGGCAGCTGACGGGCCAACTGCGCAGCGCGGCGCGCGCCGCCGCGGCGGCTGCAACACCGGATACGGCGCCGTCTTCGCAACACTGACCGCACACGGGCATGACCCCGCCGCGCTACCCGGCTACACCCTGCGCCAGATCGAGCTGTATTACCGCGAGGCGCTGGATAGGGAGGCGCAGCAGCGCGCCGATCGCATCGAGGATGTCGCGGTCGCCTTCGGCGGGAAGAGCGCCAAATCCATCATCGCAAAGCTGAGACGCGCACATGGCCGACGATAAGGAACTGCTGATCCGTATCCGTGCCGACATCCGTCAGTCGCTGGCGGAGCTGAAGCGCGTCTCGGCTGAGATCAATAACACCGGCAGGAGTTCCGAGCGGTCATCCCGTCAGGTCAGGAAACTCGGCGGCGAGATGAACGCGCTGCAGCGCGTCGCCGGCGCCGTGTTCACGGCCGCTACGGTCAAGGCCGTCGTCAGCCAGATCCAGGAATACGAGCGGCTGAGCGCGGTGATGAAGACGCTGACGGGCGACTCGCGCACCGCGGCGGTCGAGCTCGACAAGCTCAAGAAGTTCGCCACCGAAACGCCTTTCGAGCTCAAGAACGTCATCGAGGCGTTCGCGCGCCTGCAGAGCGTCGGCCTGGAGCCCAGCGAAGAAGCCCTGCGCAGCTACGGCAACACGGCCGCCGCGATGGGGCGCGACCTGATGCAGTTCATCGAAGCCGTGGCGGACGCCACCACCGGCGAGTTCGAGCGGCTGAAGGATTTCGGCATCAAGGCCAGTGCCGAGGGCGACAAGATCCGGTTCACCTTCCGCGGCACGACGACCGAGGTCCGCAAGGACGCTCGGGAGATCGAGGGCTACCTGCGCTCCATCGGCGATACCACGTTCGCCAGCGGCATGGCCGACCAGATGGATACGCTTGGCGGGGTATTCAGCAACCTGCGCGACGAGCTGTTCAACCTGTCGGCCGACATAGGGCGCTCCGGGCTGTCGGATTTCCTGAAGGGCGTCGGACGGGCGGCGATCGCCGCCGCCCGCGAGGTGCGCGAATTCATCGCGGCCGTGAACTTCCTGGACGAGCGGCTGGGGCTGAGGAGAATCGAGCCAAAGAACCTCACAGACGAGGAAATCGGCGCGCGCATCGAGCTGCTCAAGGACCAGATCGCCGATACGCAGCGTGGCATCGAGAGCGGCAGGTCGACCTTCTCCGGTGGCGGCGTGCCGCGCATGCGCCAGACGCTGCAGGATCTGGAATTCAGGCTGGCCGAGCTGCAGCAGGAGGCCAACGAGCGCGCCAACGCCCCGCAATTGCAGACGCCGACCGGCGACGCGGGAACCGGTGAGACATCCGAGCAAAAATCCGCCCGCAAGGCCGCCGAACGCGCCGCCAAAACCCGCGAGGACGCCGTCCGCTCGCTGGAGATCGAGGCGCAAACCTACGGGCTGACCCGCGAGGCGGTCGCGCTGTACCGCCTGGAGCTGGACGGTGCCAGCCAGGCGCAGCTGGCGCGTGCGCGCGCGGCGCTGGAGTCGGTCGCCGCCGACGAGGAGTTCGAGGCCGCTGTGCGCGCTTCGGAGGCGGCGGTCCAGGCCGAGAACGAGGCCTACCACGACTGGCTGGAGACGCTGAAGGGCGAGGCGCAGCGGGTCTACGACGACACCCGCACCAAGCAGGAGCGCCTGACGGCGGCTGTCGACCGCTACCGGCTGATGCTGCAGCAGGGCGTCATCGATCAAGAGACCTTCGACCGCGCGGTCGCCAAGGCCAGTGGCGATTTCGACAAGTTCGAGGCCGACGGCGAGGATGCGTTCGAGGCGTTGACCGATGCGGTGCACGGCTGGGGCAAGGATTTCAACGACACGCTGACCGAGATGGTCCGGACCGGCAAATTCCAGTTCGGTGAGCTGGTCGACGCCATGATCGCGGATCTGCTTCGGCTGAGTCTGTACGAGGGGATCACCAAGCCGCTGTTCGACTCGTTCAAGGCGTTTCTGCCGACGCCGTCGGTCGGCGCCGCCTCCGGTGGCTACATCAGCGGCCCCGGTACAGCGACCTCCGATTCCATCCCGGCGCGGCTTTCGAACGGCGAATACGTGGTGCGCGCCGCGGCCGTGAAGACCTACGGCGCGAGCTTCCTCGAGGCCATCAACCAGATGCGCCTGCCGCGCTTCGCGCATGTGCCGAATCTGAGCATCACCCGACCCGGCCACCGCTTCGCCGAGGGCGGCCTGGCCGAGCCGCTGGGGGCTGCCGCCGGCATCGGATCGCTGACGGTGCAGATCGAGAACAAGGGCACGCAGATCCGCGCCACCGAGGCGCAGGCGACGTTCGACCCGGACGGCATGGTGGTGCGCATCGTCACCGAGGACGTGCGGCGCGGCGGGCCGATGTCCGGCGTGCTCGAGCGCACCTTCGGGCTGCGCCGCAAAGGGGGTTTCTGATGCCTGCGCTGCTGCTGCTGGGCTTCCCGCTGTATCCGGCAGGCGAGCCCGACATCCCGCCACCGCCGCCACCGCCGCCGGAAGAGGAAACCCCGTGCAGTTATCCCGCCTGCGGCCAGCTGCTGCTGGCCTCGTTCAGCGAGCGGCCGGAGTCCCGCGTGCAGCGCACCGAGATGGAGAGCGGCCCGCCCAAGCAACGCCGGGTGCGCGCCCGTGCCATGCACACCCGCACCGTGACCTACCTGTACACCGCCGAGAAGTACGCCGGCTTCAAAGCCTGGCTGGCCGCGACCGAGGGCGACTGGTTCGGCTGGACGGACCCGGTCGACGGCGTGCAGAAGCTCGGGCGCATCGTCAGCGCGCCGGGCCAGGCGCCCTACGAGGCGCGGCCGTACGTCGTGTCCGAGGGCGCGCCGCTGTCGTGGGAAGTATCCATGCAGATCGAGACCTGGGGCTGACATGGCCAAGCAATACAGCGCGCCGATGCGCGAAGCCATCAACGCCACCAGCGCCGTCGACGCGCCGGTGCTGCTGCTGGAGATCGAACACCCCGGCCTGACCGAACCGGTGCGCGTGGTCAACGACAGCGAGGATCTGGTCAGCCGCGGCCTGACCTATATCGCCGTGGGATTCCAGGCCGTGCTGCCCGACGATCTGGAGGAGGGCATGCCGCAGGCCACGCTGGTGGTCGACAACGTCGGCCGGGATCTGACCCAGTGGATCGAATCCAGCCGCGGTGGCGCCGGCGCCAAGGTGCGCATGATGCAGGTGCTGCGCAGCACGCCGGACGTGATCGAGTGGGACGTGACGCTGGACCTGGCCAATGTGCGCATGGACGCCACCAGCGTGCAGGGCACGCTGAGCTACGAGGATCTGCTCAATCAGCCGGCCGTGACGCTGTTCTACCGGCCAGAGACGGCCCCGGGGGTGTTCTGATGGCGCACTGGTCCGAGGCCTACGTCGGCGAACCCTATGTCGAGGGCGACAACGACTGTGCGGCACTGGCGATCCGCATCCAGGCCGAGGTGTTCGGTCGCGACGTGTCGGACCTTATCGAGCGCGAGCACGGCCTGCGGGCGCAGAGCGCGCAGATCGAGGCGGCGAAGGCCGACTATGCCGAGCAGGTCGCCGTGCCGGAGGAGGGCGACGCCGTGCTGATGCGCGCGCGCGGCGTGCTCAGCCACATCGGCATCTATGCCGAGATCGACGGGGTCGGTTACGTGCTGCACGCCATGCGCAACGCCGGCCAGGTGTGCCTGCACCGGCTGCGCGACCTGGAACGCTACGGGCTGACCGTCGAGGGGTTCTACCGGTGGAAGTGACCCGCGACCCGGCCCTGGTGTATTGCCCGCACCCGCTGCTGCCGACGGCGGGGCGCAGGCTCGTCGACGACCCCTTCCGGCCCGGCGAGACCATCGCCGACTATCTGGAGCGCCAGGGCCTCGCGTTCGGCGCCCAGCCCGTGGTGCTGCGATTGAACGACAGGATCATTCCGCGCGCGCGCTGGGGCGAGGTGTGTCCGCGCAGCGGGGACATGATCTCGGTGCGGGCGACGGTGCACGGCGGCGGCGGCAGCAATCCGCTGCGGATCGTACTGATGATCGCGGTGCTGGTGGCGGCCGTTTATCTCGGTCCGCTCGTCGGCAATATGGCTCTCGGCGGTGCAAATCTCGGCGTATCTGTCGGCGTTCAAACGGCTGTCGGCACGGCCATAGTGGCCACGGCCGGCAACCTGCTCGTCAACGCCATCGCCCCCCTCCCGCGCCCGAAGCTCGCCTCCCTGCAGAGCCAGCAGGACAGCCCTACCTATTCGATCAGCGGCGGCAGCAACCGCCTGCGCCCGTATCAGCCGCTGCCGCTGGTGCTGGGCCGGCACCGGGTGTTCCCGGATCTCGCCGCGCAGACCTACACCGAGTTCGAGGGCGCCGACCAGATCCTGTTCCAGGTGTTCAACTTCGGGATCACCGACGTGGTGCTGTCGGACATCCGCATCGGCGAGACGCCGATCACCGACTATCAGGACGTCGAGCTGCAGGAGAGCGACGTCAACGGCGTGATCGACCTGTTCCCGGGCAACGTCGACACCGAGGCCGGCGGGCAGCTGGTCGCCGCCGACGGCTGGATGACCCGCACCGGCAGCGTCGACGCCACGGCGCTGGCGGTGGAGATCGCCGGCTCGCTGCTGTATGCCGGCGACGAGGGGCCGGTGAACAGCTCGGTGGACATCGCCATCCAGTACCGCCGCGTGGGCGTCGCAACCTGGTCGAACCTGACCTACGTTGGCGGCGGTGGCACGGTAGTGTCGCCGGCCGTGGGCACGGTCTATCACCTGATCGACGGGCTGGTCGCCAATGCCGAGGCCGGCCAGGCCGTGCGCATCACCAACGGCAGCACCAAGCCCGTGCGCCGCACCTACAAGTGGCGTGTCAGCAGCGGCCAGTACGAGGTGCGCGTGAAGCGCGTGACCCCGGACGCCACCGACAGCCGCACCACCTCGGACATGTACTGGTCGCAGCTGCGCACCTATCAGCCCGACCCGGCCGATTACCGCGGCCAGAAGCGCCTGGCCGTGCGCATCAAGGCCAGCGGCCAGCTGCAGGGCGTGATCAGCCAGCTGTCGGCGGTGGCCGAGGCGCGCATCCCGGTGTGGACCGGCGTGAACTGGATCACCCAGACCAGCCGCAACCCGGCCTGGCAGTTCCTGTACCTGGCGCGCGGCAAGTTCGACGCCAGCGGCCGGCGCGTGTTCGGCGGCGGGCTGTCCGATATCCGCATCGACATCGAGGCGATCAAGGAGTGGGGCGCCTGGTGCGCCGCCAAGGGCCTGACCTGCTCGGTGGTGTTCGACCAGGTGATGACCGTCGCCGAGCAGCTGGTGATCGTCGCCCGCTGCGGGCGCGCCGCGCCGACCTTCGCGAGCGGCAAGCTGGGCGTGATCTACGATCAGGCGGCGTTGCCGGTGACGGCCGTGTTCGGCATGAGCAACATCATCCGCAACACCTTTTCGGTGGAATACATCAC
>JBAYOD010000120.1:0-9379 GCA_041678445.1 Burkholderiaceae bacterium
CGCGAGCACTTCCGCTGCTATGTGCGCAGCTTCCTGGACCGCTTCATTTTCTGGTTCGGATCCCCGGAGCGGGTCCGTGCGCTGTGCCGGGTCGAAGGGATCGAGCATTTCGAAGCCCATCATGGCCGGCCGATGATCCTGCTGGCGCCGCACTTCATCGGCCTCGATGCCGGGGGCACGCGCCTGCAGGCCGACCGGCCGGTGGCCTCGATGTATGCCGCGCAAAAAAGCCGGGTGCTGACCGAGGCGATGACCCGGGGCCGCTCACGCTTTCACTCCGAGACCTCGACGATGATCCTGCGCACCGAAGGCCTGCGCGCGGCGCTGAAGCCGATCCGGGCCGGGGTGCCTTTCTATTTCCTGCCCGACATGGACCTGGGGCCGCGCGACGCGGTCTTCGTGCCCTTCTTCGGGGTGCCGGCGGCCACCGTCACCTCGATGGCCCGGCTGGCGAAGATCACCGGCGCGGTCATCGTGCCGTGCATCACGCGGATGACCGACTCCGGCTATGTGCTGCGGGTCTACCCGGCCTGGAACGGCTACCCCAGCGGCGATCCGGAGGCCGACGCCCTGCGCATGAATGCCTTCATCGAAGAACGGGTGCTGGAGATGCCTGCCCAGTATCTGTGGACGCACAAGCGTTTCAAGACCCGGCCGCCAGGTGCGCCGGACCTGTACGGCCGGCGCACGGCGGGACTGGACTGAGGGTGGGTCGGCCGTGAAGGCATGTCGGCAACTGCCGGCAGCGGCGACCGGCCATCGGTGATAATCGGCCGATGGAAACGCTGCGCTTCACCAAGATGCACGGTGCCGGCAACGACTTCGTCGTGATCGACGCGGTCCGCCAGCAGGTGCGGCTGGACGCAGCGCAATTGCGCCGGCTGGCTGATCGCCGGCTCGGGGTGGGCGCCGACCAGATCCTGCTGGTCGAGCCGCCGCCGGCGGGCAGCGATCTCGATTTCCGCTACCGGATCTTCAATGCCGATGGCGGCGAGGTCGAGCAGTGCGGCAACGGCGCGCGCTGCTTTGCGCGCTTCGTCGTCGACGAGGGCCTGACCGGCAAGCGGATGATCCGGGTGATCACGCTGGGCGGCGTCATCGAACCGCGTCTGGAGGCTGACGGCCAGGTCACGGTCGACATGGGGCCGCCGGTCTTCGAACCGGCGCAGGTGCCCTTCGATGCCAGTGGCCTGGCGCCGCGTCGCGAAGGGGACGACCTGCTGTGGCCGCTGGTTCCCGATCGGGACACGCGCTGGCTGTCGGTCGTGTCGATGGGCAACCCGCATGCGGTGTGCTTCGTTACCGACCTCGGCCAGGCGCCGGTGGCCGGCGAGGGCGCGCGCCTCGAAGTCCATCCGCGCTTTCCGCGACGGGTCAACGCCGGCTTTGCCGAGCTGACCGCGCAGGGGCTGAGCCTGCGGGTCTGGGAGCGCGGTGTCGGCGAGACCCTGTCCTGCGGCACCGGCGCCTGCGCGGCCGCGGTCGCGGCGATCCGGCGCGGGCTGTTGCGCTCGCCGGTGCCGGTGCAGACGCGCGGTGGCGTGCTGACCATTGCCTGGGATGGCGGCCGGGTCATGATGACCGGTCCGGCTGCCAGGGTTTTCAGCGGTGTGCTCGATCTCGCCGCACTTCAATCCGAAGAGGTTTCATGACAGACGACCTGATCGATGCCGACCGCGTGGCGCGCTACCTGCGCGATCACCCCGAATTCTTCGACCAGCACGAGCACGCGGAGCTGCTCGCCACGATCACGCTGCCGCATCCGCACGGCGGGCGGGCGATCTCGCTTCAGGAGCGCCAGCTCGAGGTGCTGCGCGAGCGGCATCGTGCACTCGAGATGCGGCTTGCCGAGCTGCTGCGGATCGGCGAGGAGAACGATGCGATCGGCAACACACTGCATGGCTGGACCCGCTCCCTGCTGCTGAACACCGATCCCGGCCGGCTGCCAGCGCTGGTCGCCGACGGAATCGGCGAGGCCTTCTCGGTGCCGCAGGTGGCGATGCGGCTGTGGGGGCTGCACGACGACTGGGCGCAACTGCCCGGTACCGAGCCGGTACCGTCCGACGTGATCTCGCTGGCCAACAGCATGGTGCAGCCATTCTGCGGTCCGAACTCGGATTTCCAGGCCGCGACCTGGCTGCCCGGAGGCGGCAGCCAGGCCCGTTCGATTGCCCTGCTGCCGCTGCGCAAGGGCGCCGATCCGAATGCCTTCGGCCTGCTGGTGCTCGGCTCGCCCGATGGCGACCGCTTTCGCAGCGGGCTGGGCACGGCCTACCTGGAGCGGATCGCCGAACTGGCCAGCGCCGCCCTGGCCCGGCTGGTCGGTTGACGCCGCCGGCTGGCCGTCGCGGGTTCGCCGGGAGCGATCGATGCAGTGCAGTGAGCGTTACCTGCGCAAGCTGCAGACCGAGCGCGGCTGCTCGCCGCGCACGATTGCCGGCTACCGCGCCGACCTGGCGATTCTGGCGGCATTGCTGGGCGGGCAGGGCGCCGACGAGCCCGCCGCAGCGGGCGGGCCGGCTGAACCGCACTGGGCGGCGGCCGACGAGGCCTTGCTGCGCCGCTGGGTCGCCAGCGAGCGGCGTGCCGGCCGGGCGTCGGCGTCGATCGCACGCCGGCTGTCAGCCTGGCGCGGGTTCTACGACTGGCTGGCGGTCGAGGGCCTGGTGCGCACCAATCCGGTACGCGGCGTGCGCGCGCCGCGCAGCGGGCGCCGCCTGCCCAAGGCCCTGTCGCCCGACCAGATGGCCGGGCTGATCGACGGCGAGGCCGCTGCCGGCGCAACGGCAGCTGCCGACGGGTCGGCCGGCGCGGCCGCACCGGCCCGCGACTTCGAGGCGTTGCGCGATGCGGCGATGCTCGAACTGTTCTATTCCTGCGGGCTGCGTCTGTCCGAACTGACTTCACTGGACCTGCGCTATTTCGAGCCCGAGGCCGGTCTTGGCGCGTCGCTGAGCTGGTACGCGGCCGACGAGGCCGAGGCGGTCGTCACCGGCAAGGGCGGCAAGCGGCGCGCCGTTCCGGTGGGCAGCCGGGCCCGCGCAGCGCTGGCCGACTGGATCGCGGCACGTGCCGGCTGGCTGGCAAGCCGCCCGGGGGCCGACCTGCGCGCGCTGTTCGTATCGGCCGCCGGCCGCCGGCTGGCCAACCGCACCGTGCAGGCCCGGCTGCAGCGGCTTGCGATCGAGCGAGGCGTGCCGGCCCGGGTGCACCCCCATGTGCTCAGGCATTCGTTTGCCACCCACATGCTGCAATCCAGCGGCGATCTGCGCGCCGTGCAGGAACTGCTCGGGCACGCCAGCATCACGACCACCCAGATCTACACCTCGCTCGACTTCCAGCGGCTGGCGGCGGTCTACGACTCGGCCCACCCGCGCGCGCGCAAGCGCTGAGCCGGCGTCAGGGTCGTGGCCGGCGGCCCGCCGGGGCCGCTGTACACTGTGCGCCCCGGGACGGGCGCGCGAGGCTTCGCAGCTGCGCGCCCGCCCCCGATCGAATGATCCAGCAACGGAGTGCGACGACAATGGCGGGCAACCCGGTACCGGTGACCATCCTCACCGGCTTTCTCGGCAGCGGCAAGACGACCCTGCTGAACCGCATCCTCAAGGAGGATCACGGCCACCGGATCGCGGTGATCGAAAACGAGTTCGGCGAGGAAGGGGTCGACAACGAGTTGCTGCTGCAGGAGCGCGACGAGCAGATCGTCGAGATGAACAACGGCTGCATCTGCTGCACGGTGCGCGGCGACCTGGTGCGCATTCTGGGCGATCTGTCCGATCGCCGCGACGCCGGTGAGCTCGCGTTCGACCGGGTCATCATCGAAACCACCGGGATGGCCGATCCGGGCCCGGTTGCGCAGACCTTCTTCGTCGACGAGGAAATCGCCGACCGCTTTCTGCTCGACGCCGTGATCACCGTGGTCGACGCGGTGCACGGTGACCGGCAGCTCGACGAGCACACCGAAGCGCAGGAACAGGTGGGTTTCGCCGACCGGATCCTGATGTCCAAGGTCGACGTCGCCGACGCGGACACGCAGAAGCGGCTGCAGGCACGGCTGATGCGGATCAATCCGCGCGCGCCGATCAGGCCGGTGAATTTCGGCGACGCCCCGATTGCCGAAGTCCTGGATATCCGCGGTTTCAACCTGAACGCGATCCTCGAGATCGACCCCGAATTCCTGACCAGCGACGAGCACGAGCACAACGACGCCATCCAGTCCTTCGTCTTTCGCGCGAAGAAACCTTTCGACCCGGGCAAGCTCGAAGATTTCCTGTCCGGGATCATTCAGGTTTACGGTCCCGACCTGTTGCGGTATAAAGGCGTGCTTTTCATGAAGGGGTCCGATCGCCAGACCGTTTTCCAGGGCGTTCACATGATGATGGGCGCAGATGCCGGAAGACGTTGGCAACCGGGCGAGAAACCGTCCAGCAAGATGGTCTTCATCGGGCGCAACCTCCCCCGTGACATGATCGTCAAGGGTCTGGAGCAGTGCCTGGCCTGAAGCTGGCATGGCGCGCTCCCCTTTCCCTTGTCAGCTGCAGGTCACCGGTACGCATGATGGTCGCAACGAAAGAACCCAGGATTCCGACTGAGCAGGAGCTTCTCGGCATGGCCGAGTCGGATTACATGAATGAGGCCCAACTGGCCTTCTTCCGCGCGCGGCTCCAGGAAATGGAGAAGGAGATCCTCGTCAACGCCGGCGAGACGACCGAGCATCTGCGCGAGACGGTGATCGTGCCCGACCCGGCCGACCGGGCCACGATCGAAGAGGAGCACGCGCTCGAACTGCGCACCCGCGACCGCGAGCGCAAGCTGTTGAAGAAGATCCAGCAGGCGCTGGCCAGCATCGACTCCGGCGAATACGGCTACTGTGAGGAAACCGGCGAACCGATCGGAATTCCCCGATTGCTGGCCCGGCCCACGGCAACGCTGTCGCTCGAGGCGCAGCAGCGCCGCGAGCTGCGCCAGAAGCTTTACGGCGATTGAGCCGCGACCGGCGGCCGTCAGCACGCATGAGCGCGTGCTAGACTGGCCTGTTGTGTTTCCGAGGCAAGCGCGCTGACCCGTGGTGTTCTCGATCTTCAGTCGAAAGGGCAAACCCCCCAGGCGCGGGGCGAGCGGGGCTCGGGCATCCGGGGCGCCGGCCACCCAGCCGGCGGCCGACACGATCGAGGCGCGGCGTGAAGCGGCCCGCCGTACGGCCGAGAAGATCGATCGCATCGAATCCGAGATGATCGCCGACGGCCCGAAGCCGTCCACCTCGGTCCTGCCTGTCTCTGTCCCCGAGACCCGGTCCTTCGCGGTCGTCGCACCGCCGTCGCAGGTGCTGACCGAAACGATGCAGGGCACCACCTCGATGGCGCTCGGCGACCCGTCGAACGCGATGGCGGTCGACATCAACGCTTCCTCGCTGCCCGGTGTGCTCGAGGAAGCGGCCATCCTCTATGCGAACGGCCAGAGCCCGGCGGCCCTGCAGGCGCTGCGGCAGGCGCTGGCCGACGCCGACCTGGGTGGTTACCAGCAGCTCGGCTGGCTGATGCTGCTCGATCTCTACCAGTTGATGTCGGATCGCAGCGCCTTCGAGGCACTTGCGCTCGACTACGCGGCCCGCTTCGAGTCCTCGCCGCCGACCTGGTCCGAGACCGCCGAAGACAGCGATCCGCGGCTGGTGGCCGGTGCGGTGGTGGCGCTGTCCGATCAGCTCGACGACACTGTCGGACCACGCCTCGAACTGATCGAGCGTGGCATCGACCGGCGTCGCGAGACCATCATCGACTGCGCGACCCTCAAGGGGGTCGATGCCTTCGGCGCGGCGCGGCTGATGGCGCTGGTCGATCGCGTCGGCAAGGGCGAGGGGCGCAACGTGCTGGTGGTGCGCCGGGCGCAGCAACTGTTCGATGTGGCGCGCGCCGCGATCGAACCGGGTCGTCGCGACGACAGCGACGCCTGCTGGATGCTGGCCCTGTTCGCGCTGCGCCTGCTCGGTGAGCAGGCCGCCTTCGAGGACCTGAGCATCGAGTACTGCATGGCCTACGAGGTTTCGCCGCCGTCGTGGGAACCGCTGCCGCCCAGGCTGCGGGCCGAGTCGGCGGTGCGCGCGGCCAGCGCGGACAAGTCCGACGGCCAGCAGGGCGTGCCGGCCGAGCCGAACGCCTTCGTGCTGGCCGGTGAGGCCACCGGGCGGGCCACGGCCGAGATCCGCGCGCTGCGGGAGTTCTCGGCCGGGCGCTCGGATGTCGTGATCGACTGCCGCAACCTGCGCCGGATCGAGTTCGTGGCGATCGGTGAGCTGCTCAACGAGATCGTCAACCTGCGCGCGGCGGGCAAGCAGGTGCTGCTGGCCGAGCCGAACCGGCTGGTGCTCGCCCTGATGCTGGTCATGGGCATGCAGGAGCTTGCCGAGATCCGCAAGCGTAAAATCTGAGACGGCCCGCGCCTGTCCGCGCCGGCCACGCCGCCATCCCTTTTGTGATCCCCTCTTGTGCCGGCGCGTTCCGGCACCATATGTCCACGATGGAACAGTTTCACGGAACCACGATCGTGTCGGTTCGTCGGGGCAACTCGGTCGCGCTCGGTGGCGACGGCCAGGTCACCCTCGGATCGATCGTCATCAAGGCCGGTGCCCGCAAGGTGCGCAGGCTTCACCATGATCGCGTGCTGGCCGGCTTCGCCGGCGCCACGGCCGATGCCTTCACGCTGTTCGAGCGCTTCGAGGCCAAGCTCGACAAGCATTCCGGTCATCTGGTGCGCTCGGCGGTCGAACTCGCCAAGGACTGGCGCACCGACCGGATGCTGCGCCGGCTCGAAGCCATGCTGGCGGTGGCCGATCGCGAGGCCTCGCTGATCATCACCGGCAACGGCGACGTGCTCGAACCCGAATACGGACTGATCGCGATCGGCAGCGGCGGCGCCTATGCCCAGGCTGCGGCGCGCGCGCTGATCGAGCATACCGAGCTCGATCCCGAAGCCATCGTGCGCAAGTCACTGGCGATCGCCGGCGACATCTGCATCTACACCAACCAGCAGCATACGGTCGAAGTCCTCTGATGACCTGGATGACCCCCGAAGAGATCGTCTCCGAACTCGACAAGCACATCGTTGGCCAGGAAGCGGCCAAGCGGGCCGTGGCGATCGCGCTGCGCAACCGGTGGCGCCGCCAGCAGGTGCCCGAGCCGTTGCGCCACGAGATCACGCCCAAGAACATCCTGATGATCGGCCCGACCGGCGTCGGCAAGACCGAGATCGCGCGCCGGCTGGCGCGGCTGGCCAACGCGCCGTTCATCAAGATCGAGGCCACCAAGTTCACTGAAGTCGGCTATGTCGGTCGCGACGTCGACACGATCATTCGCGACCTGGCCGAGATCGCGATCAAGCAGGTCCGCGAACAGGAGAAGAAAAAGGTCGAGCAGCGTGCGCTCGATGCCGCCGAAGACCGGGTGCTCGACGCGCTGCTGCCGCCACCGCGCAACGTCGGATTCACCGATGGCGAGAGCGGCGACTCGGCCACTCGCCAGAAGTTCCGCAAGAAGCTGCGCGAGGGTGAGCTCGACGACCGCGAGATCACGCTCGAGATCGCCACGTCGATGCCCACGATGGAGCTGATGGGCCCGGCCGGCATGGAAGAGATGACGCAGCAGCTGCAGTCGATGTTCTCGAACCTGCCCGGCCGCAAGCGCGAGCGCAAGCTGAAGATCCGCGACGCGATGAAGCTGCTGGCCGACGAAGAGGCCGCCAAGCTGATCAACGATGACGAGATCAAGGCCCAGGCGCTGGTTGCGGTCGAGCAGAACGGCATCGTCTTTCTCGACGAGATCGACAAGGTGAGCTCGCGCAGCGACACGCATGGCGCCGATGTCTCGCGCCAGGGCGTGCAGCGCGACCTGCTGCCCCTGGTCGAGGGCACGGCGGTCAACACCCGCTACGGCGTGGTGCGCACCGATCACATCCTGTTCATCGCCTCGGGCGCCTTTCATCTGTCCCGGCCGTCGGACCTGATCCCCGAGCTGCAGGGGCGGCTGCCGATCCGCGTCGAGCTCGATTCGCTGACCGCCGACGATTTCGTGCGCATCCTGCTGGATACCGACGCCAGCCTGGTCAAGCAGTACCAGGCGCTGTTCGAGACCGAGGGTTTGCAGCTGGAGTTCACCGGGGACGGGGTGCGCCGGCTCGCCGAAACCGCGTTCGCGGTCAACGAGCGAACCGAGAACATCGGGGCCCGGCGGATCTCGACCGTCATGGAGCGGCTGCTCGAGGACATCTCGTACACCGCGTCGCGGCGCTCGGGGGAGTCGGTGCGCATCGATGCGGCATTCGTCGACGAAAAGCTGGGCGCGCTGGCGGCCAGCGAAGACCTGTCGCGCTACATTCTCTGATGGCTGACGGCGTGCGCTGGCGTTTCGCTAGAATGGCGGCTTCATCGGTCGACCGGTCCCGTCCAGAATGCCAGCCGAAACGCCTGCGCGCCGGCGCGTGAGCTTCGATTTCAAGCGTACGACGTTCCCGTTGTTTTCGTTCGTGCTGCGCACGGCCGACCTGGTCAGGCTCGAGAACGAGCTGCAGGCCCGGCTGGGCGACACCCCCGACTTCTTCGATCAGGACCTGCTGGTCGTGAACCTGTCGGCGCTGCGCGACGAGGATTCGAGCATCGACTTCCGGGCCTTGATCGGGCTGCTGCGCCGCTACCGTGTACAGCCGATCGGCGTCCATGGCGGCAGCCCGTCGCAGATGCAGGCGGCCGCCGACGCCGGGCTGGTGGCGGCGCCGGAGGTGTCGGCCGCCCAGTCGATCGCGCGCACTGCCCGCACGATGACGGCCGACCCGGCCGCCGGGGCGGCCACTGCCGCGCAGCCTGCAGTCGAGTCGGCCGGCCGCGGCGATGCGGTCAGCCCGGGCGGGGCGAACGGCTCCGTCACGGACACGGGTGCCGGCGACACCGCCGGCCCGGACGGGGCAGGCGGCTCCGAGGGCGCGGCATCGACAACCGATGCGGCGGCGGCCGATGTGGCTGCGGCGTCGGAGGTTGCGGCGTCGGAGGCAGCCGTGGCGTCGGCGGCTGCCAGAGCGGCCGCGCCAGCTGGCAGCGCTCCGGTGCCCGTCGGCGCGGTCGTCATCGACAAGCCGCTGCGCTCGGGCCAGCGTGTCTATGCCCGCGGAACCGACCTGGTCGTGCTCGAAGCGGTCAGCTTCGGCGCCGAGGTGTTCGCCGATGGCAATATCCATGTCTACGCGCCGTTGCGTGGCCGCGCCGTTGCGGGCGCACGCGGCAAGGCCGACGCCCGGATCTTCAGCACCTGCATGGAGCCGCAGCTGGTGGCCATTGCCGGCGTGTACCGGACGATCGAAATCCCGTTGCCCCCCGAGGTGGCCGGCAAGCCCGCCC